>RFKQ01000105.1 GCA_003694635.1 Planctomycetota bacterium | reverse complement strand
GGTTTTTGGGAGGGGGTGGTAGGGGGAACACTTTTTTTAAAAAGTGTTCCCCCTAAATGAGAAAAGTTTTTGGGAAGTTTGAAAACCTTTTTTCTAAAATCAGGGGAAGAAAAGTTTTTTACGTTTGCAGGTAGTTTCGGATAAATTCGTAGCTTGCTTTGGCAGCTTCTGGAGCTTGGTGGCTGGAGCGGGAGAGTTCCACGTTAAGTGGGGTGGGTTTTTGGAGGTTTTGGATGGATTGGAAGATGGGGGGGAAGTGGATATTTCCTTCGCCGAATGGCAGGTGGATATGTTTTTTCCCGGCGATATCTTCGAGGTGGATATTGAGGATTTCGCTGTTATATTTTTCTATCGCGGTGGGGATGGAGAAGTTTTCTACGCATATGACGTGTCCGATATCTAGGGTTAGGTGGAGGGGGAGATTGTTGAGTTCTTGTTTGATTTTATCGTAGTCTTGTAGTTTTTCCACAAGCATACCGGGCTCTGGTTCTAGGGCGAGTGGGACGTTGTGATCTTGGGCGAATTCTATCAATTCTCTTAATCTTTCCGTGAACAGGCGTATGGCATCTAGGGGTTTTAGGGAGGAGTCGTTTTTGCCGGAGAAGAAGGAGACGCAGAGGGCGTTGAGTTGTTTAGCGATTTCGATGCTTCGCTTTAGATAGTCAATTCTTTTTTGATACTTTTTAGATAGAAAGGTGGGGTAATGTTTGCGGAAGGGGTCGAGTAGGTATCTAGCCCCGGTTTCTATCACGCATTTCATTCCTTTTTCTTCTATAGCGTTTTTGATTTCTAATAATTCTTTTTTGGAGGTAAGGAATGGGTTTAGGTGGGGGTGATCTAGGGTTAGAGCGATGCAGTTGTAGCCTATTTTTTCTAAGACCAATAGGGCGTCGAGAAGTCGATGATTTTGGAAGCCGTTTGTGTTGTAGCCAATGAGGTAATTCATAGGTTTCTTTTGTTTTCTAACTATTCTGACGGTAAAGGATTAGGGATTGGGTTTAAAATCGATGAAATTTTCTTCTTGACATTGGGTAGAAAATATATTTAAATGATTTCTCTAATTTGTCAATGGATTTTCATTTTTCTGAAGCACCCCTATTTTCTTTTTCTTCAAGAGCCTATTGGGGGGGCAAATTTGACCCATTGCGGATTTGGATAAGCGTTTTTCCACGTTTTTGAGCTCATTTTATGGAATGAAAGCGGAATTGGACGAATTACGACGATGAAAGAGCCGAATGCCCTTACTCTTTTATTGGTGCCGGATATTCGGTTAGCGTTGCAGAACGACGATGAGGATTTTATTCAGGATGTGGTCTGTCATCTTCACGCGGCGGATTTAGCGGATATTTTGGAGAGTTTGGAGGAGGGGGAGAGGACGGCATTTTTCCAGAAGCTACCTCCCCAGAAGAAGGTGGAGACCATGGAACATTTGGAGGAGCCGGCGGAGCTTATTTTGCTTCTTCCGCAAGAGGAGGTGATTCCTATTATTGAGTCGATGAGTTCGGATGATCGGGCGGATATGATCAAGTCGCTTCCTGAGGAGTTTGTGGAGAGTCTTTTGCCCAAGATTAGTCTGCAAGAGAGGAATGACATCAAGAAGCTCATCGCTTATCCTGAGGGGACAGCTGGGGCGATTATGACCACGGAGTATCTTTCCTTGCCGGCTCATTTGAGAGTGGAAGAAGCGCTTGTACAGATTCGCTCGCTTGCTCCGCAGAGGGAGACCATTTACTACATGTACGTGGTGGATAGTGAGGGTCATCTCAAGGGTCATCTTTCTCTTCGGGATTTGGTTTTGGCCGATCCGGAGCAGCGGTTGCAGGAGATCATGAATCCCAATGTGATTGCGATGCATGTTTTTGATGATCAGGAAAAGGTAGCTCAGGCCATTCAGAAATACGATTTTTTGGCCATCCCCATTTTAGATCGTCAGGAGAGGTTGGTGGGGATTGTCACCCACGATGATGTGTTGGATGTCTTGGAGGTGGAGAATACCGAGGACGCTCATAAAATGGCTGCGGTTTCTCCTCTTGAGGATGCTTATATGGAGACGCCGTTTTGGTTGCTTGTTCGCAAGCGGGTATTTTGGTTATCGCTTTTGTTTATTGGGGAGATGTTCACCAGTAGTGCTCTTAGTCATTTTGAGCATGTATTGGAAAGTTATATTGTGTTGGTATTTTTTATTCCTTTGATTATTTCTGCAGGTGGCAATGCGGGTAGTCAGTCTTCTACGCTAATTGTTCGGGATATGTCTGTGGGGGAGATAGGATTGAGAGATTGGTTTGTGATTCTTCTTCGGGAGAGCAAGATGGGGATGGTGATGGGGGCTCTTTTGGGGATACTAGGGCTTGGGCGGGCGTTGCTATTGGGCACAGATGCGAAGGTTGCGTTGATTGTGATGTTAACGATTATGTTGGTGGTGACGTTAGGGGTTTTGGTGGGATCGGGGTTTCCGTTGATTTTTCGCAAACTGGGTTTAGATCCGGCGGTGACCAGTTCTCCGTTTGTGGCGTCGGTGGTGGATGTGGTGGGGATTGTGATATATTTTCTTGTGGCGCGGGCGGTTTTGGGAATTTAGTTTTTCAATTGGCGGCGTATGGGTGTTATTTTACGACCTCGATTTTTTGTGGAGTTTCCCCAGTTGAGGGGAGGATTTAGTACGCCTTTGTTGGGCAATCAATCTTTTTCTCGTTCTCGGGTCCCGGTTCATCGGACTCGTCTCAATCGGGAGCATCTTGCTCGGGTCTTAGGTATTTCTGCGGAGGATTTTGTAAGCCCTCAGTTGGTGCATGGCAAGGAGGTGTTACTTGTGGGCGAGGAGCATCGGGGGAATGGCGCTCTTGCGCCGGGTACTCTTGTTGGGGATGGGTTGATCACGGGTGTTCCCAATTTATTTTTGCTCACCACACAAGCGGATTGTTTGCCATTGCTTTTCTGGGAGCCTCAAGCTCAGGTAGTGGCGGCGCTTCATGCGGGGCGCAGGGGTTTGCTGAAGGGTATACTTCGGGAGGCGGTGGAGAAGATGGGAGATTTTTTTGCCATATCCCCGGAGTTTTTGTACGCTGCCATTGGCCCTAGTATTCGGAGGTGTTGCTACGGGGTAGATCGGGAGACTTGTGAGGAATTTCGAAAATTTTCCGGGGGGCGGTATATTTATTTTCGCGAGGATCAGTTTTACCTAGATTTAGCTGGAGCGGCAAAGGCGGAGCTTTTGCGGTTGGGTTTGCGGCAGGAGCGGGTGGAAGTTTTTTCCGAATGCACTTGTTGTGGGCCGTATTTTTCCGCAAGAAGGGATGGTCAGCAAAATTTTCTTACTCAGGCCAATGTGATTGGAGTGAAGGTATGAGTTCGGATTTTGTCCATTTGCATTGCCATACGGATTTTAGTTTGTTGGATGGAGCTTGTTCCATACCGAAATTGGTGGAGCTCTCTCACCGTTATAAGATGCGGGCGGTAGCGATTACGGATCATGGCAATATGTTTGGCGCGGTGGAATTTTATAAGAGGGCTAAGAGTTCAGGGGTAAAGCCCATTATAGGCATGGAGGGTTATATTGCGGTGGGTTCTCGCTTCTCCAAAAAGGAGGCGGATCCCAAGTATCACCATTTGATTTTGTTGGCGAAGAACAATCAGGGCTACCACAATCTTGCGAAGCTTTCTTCTATTGGTTATTTGGAGGGTTATTATTACCGTCCCCGTTTCGATAAGGAGACGCTGGCCAAGCACAGGGAGGGGCTGATTGTAACTTCGGCTTGTTTGCAGGGGGAGGTAGCGTACCATTTGGCTAGGGACAATGACAAGGTTGCGGAGCGTGCCATTGCGTGGTACAAAGAGGTTTTTGGGGAAGATTATTATTTAGAGGTGCAAAATCATCGTATTCCAGAGCAGCAGAAGGTAAATGAAAAGTTGCGGAAGCTATCCAGGAAATACGACCTTCCGCTGGTGGCCACCAATGATCTTCACTATGCGGAGCATCAGGATCATTTTGCTCATGATGTTTTGCTTTGTATTGGGACGGGGAAGACTTTGAAGGATGAGAAGCGTTTTCGTTTTGATGGGACGGATTTTTATCTAAAAGATCAGGGGGAGATGAGGCGTTTATTTCAAGATTTTCCTCGTGCGATTGAGAACACGGTGGAGATTGCGGAGAAATGCTTAGTGGAGTTGGACTTTCAGTCTCGTTTTATGCCGAGTTTTCAGCCTCCGGGGGGAAAAACTTTGAAGGAATATTTCGAAGAGCTTTGCCTAGAGGGTTTAAAGAAGCGCTATTCTTGTCCAACTCAAGAGGCGAAGGAACGCTTGAGGTATGAGATGGATGTGATTCTTCAGATGGGGTTTGCGAGTTATTTTCTCATCGTATGGGATTTTGTGCGTTTTGCCAAGGAGAATGGCATCCCTGTGGGGCCGGGGCGTGGGTCTGCGGCGGGGAGCTTGGTGGCTTATTGCCTAGGGATTACGGATGTGGACCCTTTGAAATACGATTTGCTTTTTGAGCGTTTTCTCAATGCTGAGCGGGTTTCCATGCCCGACATTGACATTGATTTCTCCCATGAGGGGCGGGATAAGGTCATTCAGTATGTGATTGAGAAATACGGTAAGGATCATGTGGCTCAGATCATCACTTTTGGGACCTTAGCGGCGCGGGGAGTGTTGCGGGATGTGGCGAGGGTGTTGGATATTCCCCTTGCGGAGGTGGATAAGATTGCCAAGCTTGTTCCTTCCAAGCCCGGCACTACGCTGGAGAAGGCGTTTGAGGAGGAGCCGGAGCTTAAGAAGATTTACGAGCAGGGGCGCGAGGAGCTCAAGCAGATGTTTGATATCGCTAAGCGTTTGGAGGGGCTTAGCCGGCATTGCTCCACCCACGCGGCGGGGGTGGTGATTGGGAGTAAGCCGTTGATTGAGATTGTACCTTTGGCCAAAAATGGGGAGGATGTGGTCACTCAGTACACCATGGGGAATTTAGAAGAGCTTGGTCTGTTGAAGATGGATTTTCTTGGTTTGAAGACCCTTGGGATTATCGAAAAGGCTATACAGAATATTCAGCATAGTCAAAGCATTACCATTTCGCCGTTGGAGTTGCCTTTAAACGACGAGAATACCTATCGCCTTTTGTCTCGGGGGGACACCAAAGCGGTGTTTCAGTTGGAATCGTCGGGTATGCGCGACGTGCTTATGCGCTTAAAGCCGGACTGTTTTGAAGATATCATTGCCCTTTTAGCTCTTTACCGCCCGGGTCCTCTTGGCAGTGGTATGGTGGACACTTACATTCGCCGGAAGCATGGAGAGGAGAAAATTGAGTATCTTCATCCTCTTTTAGAGCCTATACTTCGGGAGACGTATGGGGTGATTCTCTACCAGGAGCAGGTGATGCGTATTGCCAATAGGTTGAGTGGATTTAGTTTAAACGAGGCGGACAATTTGCGGAAGGCGATGGGGAAGAAGAAGCCTGAGGTGATGGAAAAATTCCGCCAGAAATTTATTGAAGGCGCGCAAAAAAACGGGGTATCCCTTGAGATTGCCAAGGAGATTTATCAGCAGATTGTTCACTTTGCCGGCTATGGTTTTAACAAATCCCACTCCACGGCTTATGCGTTTATCACTTACCAGACGGCATATCTGAAGGCCAATTATCCCTTGGAATTTATGGCAGCGGTGCTCACTTGTGATATGGGGCAGGCGGAGAAGGTTGTGGAGTATGTGGAGGAGTGTCGTCGGATGGGGATTGAGGTATTGCCGCCGAATGTAAACGTTTCTCGGGCTTATTTTAGCGTGGAAGGTGGTAAAATTCATTTTGGGCTTAATGCGATCAAAGGGGTTGGGGAGAAGGCGGTGGATTCCATTCTTTCGGCTAGGGAGCGGGTTGGTTCTTTTCATTCTCTTTTTCAGCTGTGCGAGAATGTGGATTTACAGGCTTGCAATCGTGGAGTTTTGGAGGCGCTGATCAAAAGCGGAGCGATGGATGAGCTTAGTGGAAATCGTGCCCAGAAGCTCAAAGCTTTGGACAAGGCGATTAGAATGGGGAATTTAGCGCAAAAAAACAAAAACACTCATCAGATGGGGTTATTTGGAGAGCTGGAAGAGGGGAAGGGGAGCCGGAATGACGATCAGCATTTGCTTGAGCCGGTGGAGGAGCTTTCCTTTAAGGAAAAGTTGGCGTTTGAGAAGGCCACTTTGGGTTTTTATCTCTCAGGCCATCCGGTGGAGAAGTTTGAGTCTCTTTTCCACCGCTATACCTCAGCTTCTTTATCCGAGCTTCAGGCGTTTCGTTCGGAGAAGAAGGTGCTGGTGGGGGCGATGATCAGCCACATGAAAAGAATTCGCGACAGAAACGGCAACCCTATGGCTTTTCTCACCTTAGAGGATCAGAGCTCCACCATTGAGGCTGTGCTTTTCCACTCAAGTATGGAGGAGGCCCAGCGCTATCTTGAGGTGGATGAGGTTTTTTTATTTGAGGGGAGGATTTCTCAGCGAAATGGAAGTGTAGGGTTGACGTTGGAGAGAATCATACCTCCGCAGAAGGTAGATGAGCGATTGGCTAGCAGTCTTACTTTGAGGCTTTGTTCTGAGAGTATGGAGGTAGGGGATCTGGTGGACTTAAAAAGTTTGCTGAGGCGCCATCGGGGGAACAAGGAGGTTTTTTTAGAGTTTAGGTTTAAGGATCGAGCTTGCGCCCTCATCAAGCTCAGCCCAGAATTTTTTGTAGAGATTACAGATCGCTTATGTGCGGAGTTGCGGAGTACGCCTTTTATTCAGGATTTTTATTTCAACCGGGACCATTTAGAGCTTGGGGGATAGGGTTTGTTGGGGCGTTGTGGTTTAGGATTTCGGCGAAATGAATAAGATTCCGATTTTTTTCGTCTAAAAATGATTTACAAAAAAGGAAGTTCCGCTCAAATACCTCGACCGTTTGTTTCTTTCTCTAGGAGGTAAAAGATATGAAACTCACTACATATTTTTTTATTTTTGCGCTGATATTTTGCGCCAGTTGCGCCACTATTGTGACGGGGAGTTCTCAGACCATTTACATTCAGACTGAGCCCAAGGGGGCGGATGTGATGGTTGGTGGTCGTCCGGTGGGGAAATCTCCGGTTTCTGTCACTCTTCCCCGCAACCAGGATCACTCCATCACGGTTCAAAAGGAGGGGTACGCCACTGCTCATATGATGCTGGGGCGCACGCTGAATGGGTGGATTTTTGGCAATATTTTTTTTGGAGGATTTCTTGGAGCGGTGGTGGATCTAGTTACAGGTGCAGCTTGGTGGATTACCCCGGATAGTGTTTTTATCAAGCTCCAGCCCAAAGGTGGTGGTAGTGGTGGAGGCGGCGAAATCGTCAAGTAGAGGGGAGGTGGGGGAGGAGTTTTTGCTGCACGTGTTGGGGGTTTAGCCCTTCGAGCAGAATGGTTTTTTGGCGGCTATGTTTGCCTTGGAGGATTTGCATTTGGGAGGTAGGCAGTCCTAAAATCTGGCGCAGTAATCGCAGGAGGGCTTGGTTGGCCTTTCCTTTTTCTGGGGGGGCTTGGAGAGAGATTTTTAATTTCTCTCCGTGGATTCCGGCGATGGCGTTTTTTCCTCCGCTAGGTCGAATCCGGACGTGGAGCAAAGCTCCCTGGGGGTGAGGTTTCAGGTAGGGGGGGGGTTTTTTTTGCATTTTTATTATGCGGTGGGGTTGTTTTGCCCGATGTTTTTTCTTTTGGAATCCTGAAGTCGGTTGGTTTTCCTGATCAGGGGTGGGTTCAATCGAGGGAGATTTCGATCACGCTTTCTTTGCGGATATTTTGGATAAATTCTTCGATTTTATCGCGGATATATTCCTGACGTACTTTTTCTTTCACTTGGGCGAAGCTCACTTCTTTTGGGGGGCGATAGTCGGTGATTTTTAGGATATGGTATCCGTAGGGAGTTTCGATGATATCGCTAATAGCGCCCACGCGTTTTAGGGCGAAGGCGGCTTTGGCGAAGGCTTCTGTCATTTTTCCTCTTAGGGGGAAAAATCCCACATCCCCGCCCCGTTCTTTGCTAGGGGCGTCGGAGTATTGGCGCGCCAGTTTTTCGAAATTGCTGCCATCGGGTAAAATTTGTTCTTTAATGGCCAAGATACGCTGGTAGGCTTGTTGTTTTTGGTAGTCATCCAGTTTTTTTCCCGTTTTGGGGTCCATGGTCATGATCAGAATATGGCTGGCGCGGATTTGTTCGCCGCCGAAGTAGTTTTTATATTTTTGAAAGAATTGGCGCAAATCTCTTTCTTTTACTCTTTTGGAAATATATTTTTTGATTGCTAGCATCATTCTTACACGGTATCGGAAGCCCTGTTGGGTGATTTGGCGTTCCATAAGTAAGGGGTCGATATCTTGGACTTTTTTTTGGAGTTTCGCGAGTTCTTTTTCCACTTCTTGATCGTTTACGGAGATATTGTGGCGCGCTAGCTTTTGCCATATGGCTTTTTCGTAGCAGTACATTTTGAGGAGGTGTTTTTTCAGCGAGCTTTTATTGGAGACTTCCAGCTGAAAGGCAATCAAGAAATTTTTTTCCAGCCATTCTTGGAATTCTTCTTGGCTTACATCGTAGCCGTTGACGGTGGCGACGATGTTTTCTCCGTAGAGGGAAGAGAGGGCGCCTAGCCAGAGGAGGGAGCATAACATTAGCGTTCGCATGTTTGATTTTCCTTTCTACGTTAGGCTGGAGAGGATATGTTCGCGATTGAGTCGGGCGATATGGGAGATAGAGATTTTTTTGGGGCATTCCGCTTCGCAGGCGCCTGTATTAGTGCAAGCTCCGAATCCTTCGGTGTCCATGGTTTGGAGCATGCGCGCCACTCGTTGTTTGCGCTCCACTTTTCCCTGGGGTAGGAGGGCGAGGTGGGAGACTTTGGCCGCCACGAACAGCATAGCGGAGGCGTTTTTGCAGGTGGCCACGCAGGCGCCGCAGCCGATGCAGGTAGCGGCATCGAAGGCTTCCTCCGCCACTTCCTTGGGCACGGGGGTAGAGTTGGCCTCGGGGGCGGAGCCGGTGTTTACGGAGATATATCCTCCCGAACGCATAATCCTATCGAAGGCCGAGCGATCCACAATTAGGTCTTTGATGACGGGGAAGGCTTTGGCGCGCCAGGGTTCGATATAGATCACATCACCGTCTTTGAAAGAGCGCATATGCAGTTGGCAGGTGGTGATCCCTTCTTCGGGGCCATGGGCGCGTCCATTGATAAACAGGCCACAGGCGCCGCAAATTCCTTCGCGGCAGTCAGATTCAAAGGCCACTGGTTCTTTCCCCTCGCGGATGAGGCGTTCGTTGAGTACATCCAGCATTTCCAAAAATGACATATGGGGGGAAATTCCGTCGATGGAGTGGGTTTCCAGCTTTCCTAGATCCTGAGGTCCGGCTTGTCTCCAAATTTTTAGCGTAAATTTCATTTCGATTTGCTCCAGAAAATTTATTTAGAATTTTAGCCAAAATAGTGGGGAAATGCCATTTTTATGGAGTTTTTTTTCCATTTTCCGCCCGCTTTCGAAAAGATGGGAAAGAACGGGGGGATATACTTTAAGTTTTTGATCCTGAATTTATTTCCATATTTTCGGAGACCCGCCGCAGGCGTATGGAGTCGAGACAGGGGGAGGGGTTATTTATAGCTTCGCTGGGCGAGTTCCACGTATTCGAATTCCAGTTTTTCTTTGTGAAGTTTTGGTTTTTTGTCCTTGCCTTGGTACTCCCAGGCGGCCACGTAGGCGAATTTTTCATCATTGCGTTTGGCCTCGCCTTCTTCGGTTTGGTGTTCCACTCGAAAATGTCCGCCGCAGGATTCTTCTCGGTGGAGGGCATCGATGGCTATAAGTTCTCCTAATTCTAGGAAATCGGCCACACGACCGGCTTTTTCCAGCTCCAGGTTTAGCTGGTCTTTTTGCCCGGGAAGGCGCACATTGTGCCAGAATTCTTCGCGCAGTTTTTGGATTTCTTCGATGGCTTTTTCCAGCCCTTCTTTGGAGCGTGCCATTCCCACTTGATCCCACATAATTTTTCCTAGCTGCCGATGGATTTCATCCACGGGTTTTTCGCCACGGATGGAGAGTAGCTTTTCCAGCTGTTTTTCCACGGATTTTTTGGCATCTTCAAAGGCCGGGTGATTTTCCTCCACGGGTTTCATTCCTAGCTGAGCGAGGTATCCACCGATGGTGTAGGGTATGATGAAGTATCCGTCGGCGAGGCCTTGCATCAGAGCGCTAGCGCCTAGCCGGTTGGCGCCGTGGTCGGAGAAGTTGCATTCGCCGAGGGCGAACAGGCCCTCCACAGTGGTCATTAAATTGTAGTCTACCCATAGCCCGCCCATGGTGTAGTGCACAGCGGGGTAGATTTGCATTGGTTCTTTGTAGGGATCGGTGGCGGTGATTTTTTCGTACATTTCAAAGAGGTTGCCGTACTTTTGTTCAATGGCTTCTCGTCCTTGTTCTTGGATGGCTTGGGCGAAGTCCAGATAGACGGCCAGGCCGGTGTGGCCCACGCCCCGGCCTTCATCGCAGACCTCTTTGATGCTTCTAGCGGCCACATCGCGGGGGACCAGATTGCCGAAGGAGGGGTATTTTCTTTCCAGGAAATAGTCCCGTTCTTCTTCGGGGATCTGATGAGGCGGGCGGGTGTCGCCTTTTTTGAGAGGGACCCAGACGCGGCCATCGTTTCGCAGGCTTTCACTCATCAGGGTGAGTTTGGACTGATAGTGGCCCGAGACGGGGATGCAGGTGGGGTGGATTTGGGTGAAGCAGGGGTTGCCAAAGCATGCTCCCCGTTTGTAGGAGCGCCAGGCTGCGGTGCAGTTGGAGCCCATGGCGTTGGTGGAGAGGTAGTAGACGTTGCCATAGCCGCCGGTGGCGAGGACCACAGCATGGCCGGCAAAGGTTCGTATGCGTCCTGAGACCAAATCCCGCGCCACAATTCCCTTGGCACGCCCGTCCACCACCACCAGGTCCAGCATTTCATGGCGGGGGTAGCAGCGAACCTTTCCCCTGTCGATTTGTCTGTTGAGCGCTCCGTAAGCTCCTAGGAGCAGTTGCTGGCCGGTTTGTCCTCTGGCGTAAAACGTGCGGCTGACCTGAGCGCCGCCAAAGGAGCGGTTGGCGAGATATCCTCCGTAATCTCTAGCAAAAGGCACCCCCTGGGCCACGCATTGGTCGATGATATTCACGCTCAGCTCCGCGAGGCGGTAGACGTTGGCTTCCCGGGCGCGAAAGTCCCCGCCTTTCACCGTATCGTAGAAGAGGCGCCAAACGCTATCGCCGTCGTTTTGGTAGTTTTTAGCGGCGTTGATTCCCCCTTGGGCTGCAATGCTATGGGCGCGCCGGGGGCTGTCCTGGTAGCAAAACACCGAGACGTTGTAGCCTAGTTCAGCTAGGCTAGCGGCGGCGGAGGCTCCGGCTAGGCCGGTGCCAACCACCAGAATATGAAATTTCTTTTTGTTGGCTGGATTGACCAGCTTTAGCTCAAACTTGCGCCGACTCCACTTCTGCTCAATCGGTCCCTCAGGAATATTGGAATTGAGTTTCATAATGGCACCAACCTTTTCTTCTATCGCCTGTAAAATTTAGACTTTACTTGAGAAACTGCCGGAAAAAAAAGTAAAGGGGAATCAAACCAAACCCTAGGGGGATAAGAATACTGAACCCCATCCCCAACTTCTCGATCAGGGGGGTGTAGCGCCGATGGCGCAGCCCCAAGCTCTGGAAAGCGCTCTGAAAGCCATGCCAAAGGTGCAAGGTAAGCAAAACCATCGCCACCACGTAAAACCCCGTATAGAAGGGATTTTCAAACGCCAGCTTCACCGTTTGGTACATGGTCTGCTCTGAGTGGAAGAGGCGATGGGGAACAAAGAAAGTTTTGAGGTGGATCACCAGAAAAATGAAGACCAAGCTTCCCGTGTAGATCATCGTTCGGGAGGCAAAACTTGTGTGGACATAGGAGCGATCCAGCACATAGCGGTCAGGCCGCGCCTCTTGGTTTTGTAAAGAAAGAAGGATAGCGGTGATGATATGCACCAGGAACGCAGCCGCTAGGATTATCTCGGATATTCGTATCAAAGGATTGGTGGACATAAACTCGGAGTATTGATTGAAAGCTACCCCTCCGTCGTTTTTCAGCAATAGCAGGTTGCCAGAAAGGTGCACGACCAGAAAAAGACATAGAAAAAGACCCGTTAGACTCATAGAGATCTTTTTGCCTACAGAGCCTTGAAACAATTTAGCCATCATACCTTCATCCTAATTAGTTTAATGTCTTAGATTTGTTCCAAATTTTCTAGAATCTAGAACAATGGAGAATTTTAATTTTAGTATCTTTTTTTTTCTCTTCAAGCGTACTCTTTCAAGATTGAGCGCAAAAGTTGGAGTTTTTTTAATTTTTTCTTGACTTCTTGACATTGTTTTTAGTCTGATATAACATGAGGATATATGTACAAATGGGCTTAGAAGAAAGGTTTGAATATGTTGGTTCGAAAAGAACAAAAGAGTAAAAATCAGACTTCTCTTTCTTATAGCCAGAAGAGCTTATACAATGGGTTAGATTCGAGTTATACACCAATATCTGCTCCCTTAGGTTTTTTAAATTCAGAGAAAGATATCCAAAGCTGGCTACATCGAAAGAAATCGGAAGGAGCTGTCGCTTATCAGAAAGCTATTTTGAATCTTCAACGGACTTATGGCAATAGTTATCTTAGGCGCGTGTTCTCTTCTTCTTCGCGTCAGGATTTTCACAGAGCTCCATCCCATCCCAACACGCTTTATCGACTACCAAAAGCTGATAGTGTGTTTCCAGGAATTAAACAGGCTATGGCTGGACTTACGCCTTATTTTCCGCCACCGATTGTTTTAGAGGATTACGATGATTCGAATGTAATTTCTTTAAAAAGCGGTTGGGGGAAGGGAGCTTGGAGTTGGAAGTGGAAATTGTATGATCCCAATAACAAACTTGTACACATTCAAGAAAATGGATATAGTTTTCGCATCACCAAGAGCATTCTATATAAATCTGATATTTTTTCTAAATGCAATCCTGAGGATTGGAAGAAAGATAAAAAGTGGAGTTTGTGGGTAGGAGTAGAAAGTGTCTGGCCTGGGTATAGCACATCAAACCCGGCAAATTTTCCCTATGATTACGTAGAATTTAAGGTCTATCCCACTTGGCAGAGCCTAACAGGTAGGAAATCGGAGAAGCTTCCATCGTTTTCTGCCTCTTCTTCTACATCCACCTCTTCTTCCTCTCCTCCTCCAGCCACGTCAGATAGCTCTTCTTCTGTTTCCGATGCTGTTCGATCGGTGGTTGATTATGGCTCTGTGGTAGCTTGGAATGAAGCGGTTTTAAGAAAACTTTACAATGAGTCTGCTGTTCAATTAGAAAAGTTGGCTAAAAAATTCCTCCAACTGGGAGTTCCCCAAAAAAAAGTTGCCAAATGGGCAGTGGAGGCAAGAAATAATCTAAAAGTTCAAATTCGAGCCCAAGGTAACCCCATTGTAAAACATCTAGCTGAAGCTAGGAATTTGGCCAAATACGGAAACAAAATAGGGCCAAATTTTGAGGAAGCGGTACGCAAAGCTGAATTTAAAATTTTCCAAAAGAGAATTTCACCAAATGAGTTGCTAGAAAAAGCGTTTCAAAAATACCAACAAAATTTATCCCCTGCCCAACAAAAAGCCTTTCAAAAGAGTATACAAAAGCTTATTCGCCAAAACGAATCTCTAGAAAAGGTTCTTGAAGGAAAGAAGCTAGATTCCGGCTTTCGAAGAATCGTTAAAGAGACCTTTGAAAATTTGAAAAAAGAAAGGTTTTCTGCTAGTGAACTAAAACAGCTGCGCTCTCAATCCTACAAAAAAATCATCTCTAGTTCCGGTTCAGCGAACAAAGTCTGGAATCGCTGGGCGGGTCGTCTAAGATTATTTGGCCGAGTCTTACTTGCTCTCGACATCACTATGGCAGGAGTTCATGTTTACTCCGCTCCGGAGGGCCAAAAATACAGAACAGCTGTGCGTGAATTCTTTCGAATTGGTGGTGCTGTTGCTGGCGGTTGGTTAGGTGCAAAAGTAGGGGCTACTGTTGGAGCAGCGATAGGAGCTGCTTTGGGTGGAGCTGGTGCAGTTCCAGGTGCTATCCTAGGATTTGTCGGTGGAGCGATCGGAGCGATCTTAGGAGGCTGGGGAGCTGGTACTTTAGCAGAGAAGCTCTACGACTACTTCAATCCCAATGACATTCGTTTTGAAGGAAAATTTATTTATGGCGAGGATAAGAGCTGATCTTTCTCCACTTCTTGTAGGAGCCAAGCGGCATTCGGGGGGTAAATGGCGGCTAGGCGTCTATTTTAGGAATGCCTACCAAGAGCTTGGAGAGGAGGTCTGGAGTGAGCACGAAATCCAAGAAAAGCTCAGAAGTTGGAGGGGAACGGGAAATCGCATCTATCTCCATCCTCCAGAGTCAACTTTCTCTTTGTGGAAGTGGCAAAGAGAAGCGTTTTGCGCTTGGCAGCTTCCATTTCAGTCCCAGTTCCCCCATCACTGGAAGGGGGAGCAAGGCCATCTTCTTTACTGGGATAGCAGCACCTGCTGGCTGTGGGAGGAGCAGACGGAGAGCTGGCAAAGCCGCCCGCTACCTAGCGCCCCCATCCAGGGGCTTGCCCTGGACTCCCGTCAAAGATTGTGGGCGGGAGGATTTGTGGAAGCAGGGGAGAATTTGCCCTCAGAGAAGGCGTTTTGCCTCTTTCGCCAGAGCCAGAGAGAGAGTTGGCAGAGCCTAGAGTGGAGCTTTTCTTGGAAAGCTCGCATTTTCTGGAACTGGGAGGAGCTCCAGGATCTTCGGCGGCTGGAGGTGCTGGAAGATTTCCTTCTTATGGAGGTGCGCGGTTGCCGCTTTCGAGGCACCTTTCTAGCTTTTTTGGCAATGGATGAGTTTGCCATCGACGAGGTTTGGCAGAACCTTCTTCTTCTCTACTCTCCCCAAAAACAAAAGGTTATCTTTTGGCAAAATTTGGACGAAGATCGGGTGGTCAAGCTTACCGGGGAACGAAATATCCTTTTGTTTACGAAGAAGGGAAAAATTCTTACCTTCAAAAAACATAAACTCTATCCCCGTTCCCAGCTTTGCCCTCCTCAGGTAGAGGGTCCGTCTAATTTTTTTCATCTAATCCATGTGGATATTGTGGACGGGATTTTGTTGACTGTTTGGCAGAATTCCCATCAAACAATGGTAGCCACACGGCCTATGGACAATGGGGGGAAATGGCGGATTTTGGGGCTTTCGACGGACGAATTTCGACCCCTAAAGGCCTACTGGGTATAAAATTTTGTCCAAGAAGTGGAGGTTTCCTTACGGTCTGCACAATTCACCAGTAGCCGATGGTATAAGTGTTTGAGTTCAAAATATTGAGTTTTTGAAAAGCAGGCTCAGGTGTTTGATTTGGCACCCTGGATTAGAAAAACTTAGGCGCTCTTTTAGGTGAAGAAAAGGGATCGTATGCCGGACTTGGCCACCCATTTTCTTGTCAATTACTGTGTAAAACGGGGACTTCCCCACCTCATGCCAAGGTATTTTGCCTTTTCGTCTAAAGAGCTCTACCCCTTCCTTTGGGGGGCTTTGCTACCCGATCTTTTCTCCCGCGCCCCTCGGATTGGGATGGGGATGATTTCCCAACAGCTTTCGCTCCCCTATCCCCACTTTTTTCACCATGCCTTGGGTTATTTTCATCAGCCTTTTGGCTATCTTCTCCTCTGCTTTTTGATCAGCCAATTTTTTCCGCTGGATACAAGGGTTTCTATTTTTAAAAATCTTTTTCTTGGCGGCTTGCTCCACTATTTGTTGGATTTTTGCCAATATCATCTCGAGCCTGCGTACATGCCTTTTTTTCCCCTGAGCACTTGCCGGATGGAATGGGGGCTTTTCTCTACGGAAGCTAGCCTCTATTCCATTCCTTTCTGGCTGGCATTGGCCGCCTATTTCTTTTGGAAAGTTCCCCCTTCTTCTTCGGATTTGTCTAGCTCTTCCTTGGATTCTTCCCAATAAAAAGGTGGGCTTTTTCCCCCCTCTTTTTGCCAGAGATGGATTCCCTCTATCACCATTCTCTTATCCACGGCTTTTAGCATATCGTAAATGGTGAGACAGGCTACGCTCACCGCTGTTAACGCCTCCATTTCTACCCCGGTGGCAGCTCGCACCTTCACCCGGGCTTGAACCTGAACTTGATTTGGTTGGGGAAAGGTAAAGTGGATTTCCACTGAGTTTATCGGCAATGTATGGCAGAGGGGGATGAGCTCATCCACTCGCTTGGCGGCCAAAATCCCGGCCAGGCGGGCTACTTGGAAGACGTCTCCCTTGGGGCCGGTACCGGATCGAGCCATTTGGAGGGTCGCTTCTGAGGAAAAGCGCACGCGCCCCACCGCTGTGGCTTGGCGCAAGGTTTCTGGTTTGGCGCTGATATCCACCATTCTAGCCCTTCCCTGCTCATCTAGATGGCTAAGTTTTTCTTTCATCGAATCTTTCTAGCTCCTGATAGGTAAAGGTATAGTTGTTTTCTTGCATTGTTATGGATTGGATAACAGCCCATTTTTTTTGGGAGAATGTAGGGAAAAACCTATCGCCTTCCATATTTTTGTGGACGATGGTGAGGTACATTCGATAGGCGAGGGGGAGCGTTAAGCGGAAGATTTCTTCTCCGCCGATGACAAATAGCTCCGTTTCTCCCTGATTTTGCGCATAGTTCAGGGCTTCTCTTAGGTTGGTGAAGTAGAGGCCTCGTTGGTGTCTCTTTTTTCTCGGGCGTCTGGATAAAATCATATTGACTCTTTGGGGAAGAGGGCGGTGGGGAAGGGACTGCCATGTTTTTCTTCCCATTAAGATATGGTGGAAGAGGGTAAGGCGTTTAAAGTTTTGAAGGTCCCAGGGAATTTTCCATGGGATTTTCCCTTGTTGGGATAGCACTCGGTTTTGGGACATGGCGCTGATGAGAGAGATTTGCATCCTAGTGGTGGAGAGGATTTAGGAAAATGGGGGATATTCCCCCAATGGGGTCTGTCTGAGAGTTTTTTTTGAAAAAAGGTATTGAAGAAGGCTTTGGAAGAGGTATTTCCCATCCTCCTGGCCATGGTAGGGAAGGATTCGTCGTTCTGGATGTGGCATCATGCCGAGGATATTGCCTTGTTTGTTGGTGATTGCGGCGATGTTTTTCAGCGAGCCATTGGGGTTGGTTTGGGGTGTGGGGAGGGCCTGTGGGTTGCTGTAGAGAAGGGCGATTTGGCCCTGTTTGATGAGCTGTTGTAGGTTGGAGGGGGAGGTGAAGTACTGGCCATATTTGTGGGCGATGGGGAGGGTTAGGGTGCGTTTTTTGGGGGGAATGTGGGCTAGGAAAGGAGAGCGGCGTTGGGCGATGGCGAGGTGAACCTCTTGGCAGATAAATCGTCCTTTTGCATTGAGCTGTAGGGTTCCCGGCAGGAGCCTCAGTTCGCATAGGATTTGGAAGCCGTTGCATATTCCCAAAATCGGGGTTCCTTTTTGGGCATGTTGGTAGAGGGAAGAGGTGATCGGAGCGGTTTTTGCCATTGCCCCGGGGCGGATATAATCTCCATAGCTAAAACCGCCTGGCAGGAGAATGGCGTGGATGTGGGGAGGGAGAGCGCGCTGATGGCCGGGGATTAGAAATGGGTGTAGGTTTTGGATGGTTTGGAGGGCTGTTAGGCAGTCTTGGGCGCAGTTGCTTCCAAAATAGTCAATGATGGCGATGTTCAGTTTTGTTTTCTCCATGGGAGGGGTCAAGGGAGTGGATTTGATAGGTGTGAAGCTCGGGGTGGGTGAGAAAATTTTCCGCGATTTCCCGCACCCATTGCTGTTGCCGGGGGGAGGGAGTGGTGAACTGGATTTCGTAGATATGGGTTTGTTGAATGTGCAGGGGGCCTATACCTTGGTTTTGGAGATGGCGCTGAAGGGTGGCCATTTCCGGGTCAAATACGCCGGGTTTGCGCTGCACCACAATTTGGTATTTCATTGGTTTTCATTTCATTGCATGGAGGTGTAGGTTTAAAGGGGGATTTGCATTTGTTCGATTTCTTGGGCGATCTGTTCATTGACACCCTTTAACTGAAAGGCTAGGCGGATAGCATTTTGGATGGAGCGGTAGGAGGAGCGGCCATGGCAGATCAGGCAAATTCCCCGCACGCCTAGCAAAGGGGCCGCGCCGTATTCTTCGTAATCCAACTTTTTGGAGACTTCCCCAAAGGCGCCTTGGATTTGCTTATCTGTTCCTTGGGAGTTGGAAGCCGTTTTATCTAGGACCTCTTGGCAGGCCATGGCCAAAAGTGAGGAGGCTAGGCCTTCGGTTAACTTTAGGATCACATTTCCCACAAAGCCGTCGCACAGGACAATATCGCAGACGCCCTTTGCGAGGTCCTGCCCTTCGATATTTCCGATGAAGTTTAGGCTGGACGCCCGGAGAAGTCGGTAGGTTTCTTTTACCAGTTCATTTCCTTTGGTGCTCTCTTCACCGATGTTCATTAGGCCAATGGTGGGGTTTGTCCAGCCAAAAGCAAATTGACCGTATACTTTGGCCATAAAGGCATACTGGAGTAGATGGATGGGGCGGCAGTTTACATTTGCGCCGGCGTCGATGATCAGGCAGTGTCCTTTTTCGGATACGTAGGGAGAGGCGATGCCTGCGCGCTTGATTCCTACTAGATTTTTCAAGTAAAGCTGGGCCGCGGCTACCACCGCTCCCGTGCTTCCTGCGGATATAAACGCGTCCGCTTCTCCTTTTTGCACCAGTTGAATGCCAATGGTGATGGTGCTTTTGCGCTTTTTTAGTACAGCCCGCACCGGCGGCTCTTCCATCGAAATTACCTCTTGAGCTTCCACGATAGGGAAGTGTTTTCCCTCTTTTCCCAGCGTGTTTTGAATAAGCTCCGGCTTGCCTACCAGTATCAGAGAATCCGGGGGGACTTCTTTTGCAGCTTCCAGAACACCTTTTAGCACTTCATTTGGTGCACGATCTCCACCATGAACATCAATCGCCACCTTCATATTTCTGAGCCTATGAATTTGCAAAGAGACTAGAGGGTTTAAATTTTATCTGGATCTAGTACCATTCTACCTTTATAATGTCCGCAGTTGGGGCAGACCTGATGGAGTAAGGTGGCGTGTTTGCATCTGGGGCAGCGGGCTAGGGAAGGGGTATTCAGGGCTAGGTGGGATCGTCGTTTTTTTTTCCTTGCTTTGGATACTTTGCGCTTGGGTACAGCCATGATTTTATACCTCCTTGCATAGGGCTTATCACTTCGTGTTGGTGAGCGAAATGAAGTGATTATACTGGAACTTTTTCTAAAGTCAAGGGCAAATTTGTCCCTCAAAGATAAGGCGGGGAGGAATTTTCTCGTATCGCTTTTGGAAGCCTTTCTTGTTGGTGTTGGGCTGTTGTTGGATTTTTTCTTTAAAAAGAAAGCCGGCGGTGGTGCCGGCTGATTGTTTTGAAAGGGGGAGATTTTTAATCTTACATAAATTTCTTTTTAATGGTGATGCGGAGCAATTTTCCTTTTCGCAATATCGTAAGCTCAAATGGTTTGGTGCTAAGACGCTTCATCGCAGAAAGGATATCCTCCACTCCTTGAATCGGACGTCCATCGATTTTCAACAGAATGTCATAGGGACGAATGCCGGATTTTTCGGCCAGTGAATTGGGCTGAACTCGGCGCACCAGCAAGCCATTGGAGATTCCGAGATGCTTTTGCAAGTCTGCGCTGATAGGTTCGACGGCAATCCCCAGGAGAGCTTTTGACCTAGAGGGTGGCTGAACGCGGAGTTGGGGGCGGAATTTTTCCACTTTCGAAGGAGGTTGTTGGGAGGAGCGAATTTTTTTCCATTTTCCATTTTCAAACTTCCATTCCTCCCAATACTGTTTGCCGTTGAGGTTGCGGTAAATGCGAAAGATGCCTTGACCATGCATAGGTGGGAGGGAGAATTCCTTGGTGCGTGGAATTGTTGGGGAGAGCTTAAAAGGATTGTCCTTGAAGAATTTCTCGATCCGCGGCGGGAAACGGAAGTTATGCTTCCACTCGAAGCGAAATCTAGGGGCAAGACCTCGTTTGAATAGTTCCTGCATCCGCTTTAATGTTTCGCCGTAGAAACGTTCAAACTCCTTATCGCCTTTGAAAAAATCATCAAAATACTTCTCAAACTTGAAGTTATAGCGCATTTCTTTTTCCCATTTTCTCAGCTCTTTGAGTAGTTTATTGAGATTTTCATCCTCAAATTCCAAGCGGAAAGTGGGAAAGGGAAAACGCTCATCATCTTCTTCTTTCGAAGATTTGGATTGGGGGGTAGATTTTAGGATGGAAGATAGAATTTTTTTAGCTCGCCATTGCACCTCAGGGCTGCTGCTCTTCAAGGCTTGTTTTAAGTAAGGTACCGCTGGTTTGCCAATTTTCATCAAAGCCTTGGTTGCCTTTTCCCTAACCTGAAATTCATTGTGAGAAAGCTGGCGAATGTAGAGTTTAATCTTCTCTTCCAAGGAAGATTTTGAGTTGTTCTTTTTCTTATCTTGGACAAAATGAGAAGAATTCTCTGATTTTGCCCATAAGCCTAAGGAAAGCATCAATGTCAATCCAATGGGAAGCAAAATTCGTTTCATGGCACAAACCTCCTTTTAAACAAACCTACGGATGTATACCCTTCTGGGATTCTACGGCCATAGAACTCAGTACGATACCTATCCCAACTTTTGGTCAAGAGGTACTTTGACCTTGCTTAGATAGCCTTGAATATTCACTCTATCAATACGCAATCGTTTTTTTTTTGTTAGAGAAGTTTTTGTTTTTTGTTTACGTAAAAATTAGAAGATTTCCCAAAACCTGCAGTTGAAGGTACTAGCCATATTTGTTTGCAAACCTTTTCATGAATTCCAGGAGAGCCTCTATGGCTTCCAAGGGCAAAGCATTGTAGCTAGAGATGCGTATTCCACCCACAGAGCGATGGCCTTTCAGGCCGATAAACCCGGCCTGTTCTGCTTCCTGAGCAAACAAAGCCTCGAGCTCTTTTTTCTGAGGAATGTGGACGACTATATTATTATAAGATCGATGCTCGGGATAAACCGGGGCATGGTAAAATCCACTGCTATCTATGTAGGTGTAGAGAAGCTCTGCTTTCTTTTTCTGCCTTTTCTGGATAGTTTCCACTCCCCCCTGTTCCAGCAACCATTCGGTGATCAAATACGCCACATAAATCGCAAATACCGGGGGAGTATTATAAGCGGAATCTTTTTCCAGATGCGATTTGTATTGAAAAATTTTGGGAACATTTTCCGGAGGCGCCTCTATCAAACCTCTTCGTACGATGACTAAAGTCAATCCCGCTATTCCAAAATTTTTCTGAGCTCCGGCAAAAATCAGTCCGAAGTCCTCAACTTGGATAGAACGGCTAAATAAATCCGAAGACATATCTGCTACGAGGGGCGAAGGCGGGTGAGGAAATTGCCTCCATTGGGTACCGTAGATGGTGTTGTTGGAGGCTAAATAGACGTAGGAAGCATTGGAGTGGAAATTTACCTCCTCTAGAGAAGGTAGTTTCACAAATCCACTTTCTTCACCAGAAGCCACAACACGGCAGGAAACCAGCCGGCTCATCTCCTCCAAAGCCTTTTTGGTCCAAATTCCGGTGTGAATCACTTCCGGGGAAGACTTCGTCGCGGAGTAAAGGTTTAAGGGAATCATAGCAAACTGCTGGCTGGCTCCTCCCTGCAGAAAAAGAATAGCGTGCGAGTCAGGTACGTCCAACAGTTGTCGAATGTTGTTTTGCAGCGATTTTACCAAATGCTGAAAGGGAGCACTCCGGTGACTGATCTCCATCACAGAGCACCCTAGTCCCTCATAATTGAGAAGCTCTCGTTGTATCCTCTCCAGTACCGTTTGGGGCAGCGTGGAGGGACCTGGATTAAAATTGTACACTCGTTTTTGCATTTTTCTCTCCTTTTGGTCTGTGCAAAGACAGGCAAATCCAAAGAATTCTAAAAAATCTTAGCAAATACTGTACCAGAACATTCCTTCTTTTTTGAGGGTTTCGCTCAAAAGCCTTTTTGTCCCGTAGAATAAAAAGCAAACCCAAAATTCAATTCCTCTCCAAAATATCCCTCTCTTATCCTAAAAAATAGAAGTGTCCCAAAACGAGACAGAGTTACCTAAAAAAAGTAGATTTTTTGTTTCAACATATCTGAGATCTTGAAAATAAGAAACTTCTAGAACCTACACTTAATCTTTCTTTGAATACCACTGACATACAAAATGTAGGAAAGCTTAAACGTACTATTTTACAACCCTATAAAACCAAGATAATTTCTAAATTGTCCTGTATTTTCGCCAAAATATCAAAATTTGAGTTAGGCTTCTCCTGAAGTCCCTTGGCAAAAAGAAGTCGAAAAAATTTTTTTCTTTTATTTCCTTTTTCAGTCCTAACTGTTTGAAAAAACACAAAATATAAAAATCGAAGAAAACAAAAAAGTATCAAAAAATTTCAAATCTTTCCCAAAAGGAACAATTTTTGCTAAACCACTCTACCAAACATAACGGGTTTTCTCCCTGTCCCCTCGCCCTCGGGAGGCGGGTCGGAACGGGCGAGCGTCGGTGGGAGAAAACCCCCTTTTACTCTACGTATAAGCACTCTAATCGAGATTATACTCCAGCTTATACAAAGGGAGAAGGTATGTGTTTCTTATCTTCCCCCCACCCAGGGTGGGGGTGTGAAAATCGCGCGTAGAGATTTTTATCGTTTCTCTGTGTTCGCAGCTTACCGAAAAGGAGGAGGAAAGCAAGTTCAGAGATAGCTTTGAGTCAGAGGGGGGGGGAGAGAATTTTTTATACAATGATTACAAGATTTTGCTGAGGTTGTAAGAAAGGGCGAGATTTTGACAAATTTTTTTAGGAAATTCATAAGGGGGAGGGGAGAGGTTTGGGAAGGCTTTGGATATTGTTTTAGGATTTCGGGGGAGGGGTTTTCATGGATATGTTTTGTAGATAGCGTTGGAGGCGTCGGTTTAGTTTGCGGAGGTATTTGGGGGAGAATTGGGAAGGGAGTGGTCGTTCGATGGTGGCGAGTGTACCGCTGGATTTTGTTCCCACCCGCGGGCCGGGGCAGATAGAAAATCCGCTGGCCATTAGGCGCACTCGCACATGGATAGCGGAGCTATAAGTGGAGAGTATTCCTCGTTTTGGGTGGGTTTTTGCGTAGAGGGATCGGAGGAAGTCTAGGCTCCAGAGTTCGGGGTTTTTGGCTGGAGAGAAGGGATCGAGGAAGACGGCGTCGAATTTTTGGTTGCAGAGCGAGAGGGTATTTTGCGCGTTCCCTAGGTACATTTGCCATTTGACCTCGACCTTAGGCCCCAGGTGGAAGGCGATGGTATGTTTTTTTTTCTGGAAGTCCCAATAGGAGAATTGGAGGGCGTAGGTGTAGATTTTGGAAAACTTAGGGGGAATAGGTAGATTGGGTAAATAGGAGAGAAGTTCTTGATCGTTTTCTAAGCTGAGGAGGTATACTTTCTTTTGTTGGGTAAAATTGGCGTTTTGTATAGTGTTGAGGGCGCAGACCGCGTTAAATCCAAGTCCGAAGCCCACATCCAAAATAGAGATTTCCTCAAAATGTTGGAGGTGGGGAAGGATACCGCAGGGTAAGACGTAGCGTTCCAGAGCTTCTTGCCAGGCGCCGCTTAGGCTATGATAGTGTTCTTGGTACTGATAAGAGTAGAGAGTGGCGCTTCCTTCTTGTGTTTGGACAATTTTATATTTCATTTTAGCTTTTTTTTCCGGTTGCTTGTGGTTGGAGTGGAGTGGACTCTTTTTTGGAGGTTGTGGAGTAGAGTTGGGTGAGCACACGTTCCGGGGTAAGGGGAGCGATGAAGTTGAAGTTTTTCGTTGAGGCCCCGGCTTTCATTGCTTCTCGGATGGCGAAGAAGGCTCCGATGCCGTACATCAATGGGGGTTCGCCTACGGCTTTGGATCCATAGGGTGCAGATGGATTATAGGAATCTTCTAGGAATTCCACATGGAGTTCTTTTGGCATAAAGTGCAAATCGGGGGCTTTATATGTAGCCAGATTTGACGAGAGGAGCCGTCCGTTGTTATCGTATTTTAGCTCTTCGACGGTCATCCAGCCTAGTCCTTGGGCTAGGGCGCCTTCGACTTGTCCTTGATCGATGATGGGGAGTAGTGGTCGACCCAGATCGTGGACAATATCCACGGTTTCTATGGTATAGCGTCCTCGCAGGAGGTCTACTTTTGCTTCTATCAGGGCTACTCCAAAGGCATGGTAGGCAAAGGGACGTCCTTTTTCTGCGGACTTATCGAACCAGATATGGGGGGTAGTGTAGTATCCATAAGCGGAGAGGGGTTTTCGTTGGAGGTAAGCGTTTTGTATAAGTCGTTCCCAATTCCAGGCGGTTTGGCTACCTTTGTAGTAGATTTTTTCTTCTTGGATGGTAAAGGCTTGGGGGTCATCGGTTCCTATTTCTTTGGCAAGGAGTGTTTTTAGGGTATGGAGGAGTTGTTGGATGGCTAGGAGGGTAGCGTTGCCGTTTAAGTCTGTGGTAGCGCTTGCGGCGCTAGGGGACATATTGGCGATACGGGTGGTATTGGTGGAGAGAATTTGAATGCGTTTAGGGGAGATGCCTAGGGCTTGGCTGGCGATATGTCGGATTTTAGCTCGAAAGCCTTGTCCCATTTCCACGCCGCCGGTGGAGATACTAACGCTGCCATCGGTGTAGATATGGACGAGGGAGCTAGCTTGGTTGAGGAAGGTGGAGGTGAAGGAAATTCCGAAGCAGACGGGCATTAGAGCATAGCCTTTTTTTTCTAGGCGATGGGTTTGGTTAAAGTTTTGGATTTTTTCTTGTTTTTGGAGGATTTTCGTTTGGAGTTTTTGCCAACAGGTGCGCAAGTTCGCTCGTTCTAGGCGTTGGCCATAGGGGAAGAGGTCGCCTTCTTGGAGGAGGTTTTGGGCTTGCAGTTCCGCGCGTGGTTTTCCCATAGTCTCGGCGGCTTTAGCGATGGCGCATTCGATAACGAACATTCCCTGGGGTCCGCCAAAGCCGCGGAAGGCGGTATTGGGTGGCAAATTGGTGCGGCAGGAGGCGGCGAATATGCGCACATTGGGGATAAAGTAGGCGCCGGTGCTATGGAAAAGGGTACGTTCCAAGACGGCGGAAGATAGGTCGGCAAAGGCGCCGGCATTTTGGAAATGTTGGACTTCATAGGCTAGGATTTTGCCATTTTTGTTCAATCCTAGTTTAAACTCGCTGATGTAGGGATGGCGTTTGCCGGTCATTTTCATATCGTCAAGGCGGTGGAGCACAAGTTCGACAGGCTGTTGGAGTTTCCAGGCGCCTAGGGCGGCTAGGCAGGCCCAAGGGGTGGCTTGGTCTTCTTTGCCTCCAAAACCTCCGCCTAGGCGTAGGACTTCGACTTCGACTTGATGTTGGGCTAGGTTTAGGATTCGCGCCACAGCTTTTTGCACAGCGTAGGGGCTTTGGGTGGAGGAGCGCACCAACAGGTTGCCGCTTTCGAGGGGGATGGCGCGGCAGCGTTGGGTTTCGAGGTAGAGGTGTTCTTGTCCGCCTACTTGGGCAGTACCTTCCACGACGATGTCGCATTCTTCAAAAGCTTTCTGGACATTCCCCATTTCAAACGTCCGCGTAGAGCCGATGATTTCGCCTTTTTCGAAGGCTTCTTTCGGGTCCACAATAGGGCGTTGAGCTTGGATTTCGGCGGAGATTAGGTCCCTCGCTTGTTGCGCTTGTTGAGGAGTTTGGGCGATCACTAGGGCTAGGGGTTGGCCTTGGTAGTGGACGGTTTTCTCGGCTAGGAGTGGTTCATCGGGGAAGATGGGGCCGATTTGGTTTTCGCCGGGTATATCGTTGGCGCAGAGGACTTCCACTACCCCGGGGGCGTTTTTCGCTTTTGTTGTTTCGAGGGAGAGGATTTCCCCTCGGGCCACGGGGGAAGCGAACACGGCGGCGTAGAGCATTCCTTTTGGCGGGCGGAAGTCGTCCGCGTATTGGGCCTCGCCGCGGACGTACAAGAAGGTATCTTCCATAAAAGTGCCTTTCTTTCTATGGAAAGTATCACAGATTTTGGTGGATTTCTTAGGTGCACTGAGAGACGATTTCTCTGGCTAGTTCCACAAATGCCTCACTTAGTGTAGGGTGGTACCATGGCATATTTAGCAGATCGTAGGCGGTGCCTCCGTAGTACATAGTGGAGGCTAGGGTATGGATAAGATCATCGGCCCGGGGTCCTAGGATTTGGGCGCCTAGGATTTTGGCGCTTTTTTGGCAGGCGATGATTTTGATAAATCCTTCTTCCGGGCGGGTATTCATCACAATTCCGCGCCCTTGGTTGGCCCAGTTTTTTTGGGCGACCACCACGGAGTAGCCGGCTTGTTGGGCTTGTTTTTGGCGCAATCCGACCTCTGCGTAGGGGTGATCGGTGAAGATGACGGTAATGGGGATTTCTTCTCTCCAGGGAAAGAGGGGTTGGTCATTTAGGAAGGCTTTGACGTTTTTGGCCACGAGACGTCCTTTTTGGTTGGCGGTATGGAGGATCAATCTATTTCCGCTAGCGTCCCCGGCGGCAAAGATACGCGGGTTGGTGGTTTGCAGGTATTCGTTGAGAAGGATTTTTCCCTTTTGGTGTTGGACATTAGCTGCTTCTAGATTGAGGTGGGAAATGTGGGGAATCCTACCTGTTGCCACTAAAAATTTTTCTGTCTCTACCAAAAATTTTCTCTGCTGGACCTCTACCAAACTTTGGACTTTTCCCGCCGGGGTGGAGGAGATGCGAAGGGTTTTGGCGGGGGCGTAGACATTGATTCCGTGGTGCTCTAGCATATTTTTGTACTGGTTGGAGAGGTCGGGATCTTCGCCTTGGTTGAGGATGGGGGAGCGGTTGAGTAAAAATACTTTTGTGCCTAGGGCGGCGAAGAAAGTGGCAAACTCCAGGGCCACTGGTCCGGCCCCTTGGATGGTCAGCGAGGCGGGGGGAGCTTTGAGCTCGAGCACATCATCGCTGGTGAGGTAGTCAATTTTAGAAAGGCCTTCAATGGGGGGAATGGCGTGGGTAGAGCCGGTGGAGATCTGGCAGGTGCGGAAGGTGATATTTCTCTCGCCTACGCGGATGGTCTGAGGGGAGGTAAACCGGCCTTGTCCGAAGAGGATGGAGTAGCCGCCCCGCTTCATGGCCGCGATTTTAGCACTCTGAAAACGCTGCACCAGCCGACGTTTCCGCTCCATGATGGTGGAGAAATTGTACCTCACCTGGGAGAGGTCAACCCCAACTTCTCGACAATCCCTAGCGTGCAACAAAAACTCAGCGCTAAAAAGAAGGGTCTTCGTTGGCATGCAACCCCGCAGGATGCACAATCCTCCCAATTCTTCTTCATTGATCAAAGCCACCCTCCCCACCCCTAACTTCACCGCCTCCGCGGCCGCGGCACTCCCCGCCGATCCTCCTCCCAACACGACAAAATCATACTCCTGTGAACTCATGGCTGGCTTTTCTTATCAGAACCTTTTTCAAAAAAAGGTTCCGTACCTCCAAAAACTCTTGCTTTGTGGGGGGAACCCTTTTTGGAAAAAGGTTTCCCCCTACCACCCCCTCCCCAAAACTTTTCGTACTTTAGGGGAAAAACTTCTCCCCTAAAAACCCCTTTTCTAAAACTTTTTTCCTGAAAACCTTTTTGAAAAAAGGTTTTCAAACTTTCCAAAAACTTTTCACCTCAGAACCTTTTTAGAAAAAAGGTTCCGCACCTCCAAAAACTTCCTAAAAACCCCTTTTCTAAAACTTTAAGTCTCCACCACATCCCAACAACTTCCGAAGTTTTCGAAATTTTTTATATCCATTTCTTGCGCAAAAGTCAAGGGGCAATTCATTTTTTAGCCCTATCCCGGAGCATTCGGTGGTAGGCGAGGGCGAAGCGATGTGCTTCATCGCGCAGCCTCTGCAGCAAATGAGTGGTTTCTAGGCCTTCTTGCAGGGGGATAGGTGTAGGGTGATTAGGTAGAAAGACTCGCTCCAGGCAAGAGGAATTATGATGCTTTTTTCTTGCTTTAGCCAAAGCGATGATATCCACACCTTGGATGGCGTAATTTTCGAGTACTTTGAGAGCGGCGTTGAGCTGTCCTTTGCCCCCATCGATGACGATTAGGTTGGGAAGTTCTAGAGTGGAGGCGGAGCGTAATCTTCTTTGGAGCACCTCGGCGATCATAGCAAAATCATTTGCTTGAGAGACCGTACGGATTTTATAGTGGCGATACAAATTTTTTAATGGTTTGCCTAGCTCAAAGGTAATCATAGCTCCCACAGCGTGCTGTCCTTGGATGCAGGAGATATCGTAGGCTTCCATACGGAAGGGAAAGTTTTGCAAGCCGAGTAGTCTTTGTAGATCTTCTAGGGTAGAGACGGTGCTATGGTATTGTTTTTCCATGGTTTGGAGTTGTGCGGAAGCATTTTTGGCGCACAGTTCGATAAGTTGTTTTTTCACACCTCGTTTTGGGCATAGGATGGGGACGGATTTACCTTTTTTTTCTTTGAGTAGAGCTTTTAGTCCGAGGGTAGAGGCGGGGAGGACATCCACGAGTATTTCTTCAGGTACAAAGACATTTTTACAGTAATAGTGTCCGAGGTAGGCTTCGAGGAAGGTGGAAATTTTTTCTTGGGTAGCGCAGAAGATATTTTCAGCGGAGAGGATTTTTCCGTAGCGCACGTAGAAGACGTGGAGGGCGATACCTTTGGGGGAGGTGGCGTGGGCGAAAATATCCAAATCTTTATGGGAGTTGAGCACCACTTTTTGTTGTTCTTGTAGTTTTTGGATAGAGGCGATGGCGTCTCGGATTTTTGCGGCGCGTTCGAACTCCAAATTGGCGGCTAGGAGCTTCATTTTATCTTGGAGTTTTTGCAGAAGGGAGTGGGGTTGTCCTTTGAGGAGTTGGAGGAATTCTTCCACTTTTTTTTGATAATCTTTTGGGTTTTCCAGGCCGACGCAAGGGGCGGTGCATTGTTGGATTTGGTATTGGAGGCAGGGGTATTTGCGTTGGCGGAATTCTTGGTTTGTGCAGGTACGGAGTAAAAAATATTTTTTAGCTATATCCAGAATTTTTCTAACATCTGATCGAGAGAGGTAGGGTCCGAAGTAGAGTTTTTTATCCTTTTGGATTTGGCGACAGATTTCGAGGCGAGGGAAGGGATGATTTGGATTGAGGCGGAGGTAGATTTGTCCGTTTTCGTAGCGGAAGAGGAGGTTGTACTTAGGTTTGAGTTGTTGGATGAGTTGTTGTTCGAGGAGGAGGGCTTCTTTTTCTGTATCGGTGAGGGTGTATTCGATATGATGGATTTCCTGTTGTAGGTGGGGGATGAAGGGTCTAGGATCGGTAGGTGGGGTTCGGAAATAGTTTTGGACTCGTTTGCGTAGGCATTTGGATTTTCCTACATAGAGGGTTTTTTGGTTTTGGTCGTAGAAGACATAGACGCCCATTTCGGGGGGGATGGCGTGGATTTGTTCTTGGATATTTTTCATTTTTTCGAATTCAATTTTACATTTTTATTGGTTCGGTAGGAGGGGAGAGGAAGCTTCCGGTGAATTTTCTACGGCGTTTTCCGACTTTGAGTAGGACGGCGGTGATATTGTCATCGCTACCGTTTTGGTAGGCGGTTTGAGCTAGGCGGTGGCAGGTTTTTTGGGCGGAGGAGGAGTTTGCGCAGATTTTAGCGATTTCCTGTGCGCTTAGGAAGGGCTCTAGGGCATTTCCCACCAGTCCATCGGAGCAGAGGAGATAGATATCGCCTGGCTGGAGTTCGTAGCCATTTCCTTGTGGGGGGAAGAAATCCACTTGAATTTTTTCTTTTTCGCCTAGGGATCGGAGGAGGGTGGAGGCGTAATAATCTTTTTTGTTTTGGATTTTTTGGATAGAGAAATTTTTTTTGGACATAATTTCTTCTAGCATATTGTGGTCTTTGGAGATTTGTTTGACTTGGTTGCCGTGGATATGGTATAGGCGGGAGTCGCCTACATTGGCGGCGATGAGGTGATTTTCCACCACTAGGGCGCTGACCAAGGTGGTTCCCATTCCGTCTAATAAGGGGTTGGTTCGGGCGTGTTGGAGGATTTGTTGATTGGCATTTTGATAGATTTGGTGGAGGGTTTTTCGCCATTTTTTTAGGGGGAGGGAGGGTAGGTTTTCGATTTGTTGGCGGAAGGTTTGAATGGCGATTTGGCTTGCCACATCCCCGCCTTGTTCGCCTCCCATTCCATCGGCGACGGCTAGCGCGACTTGAATATGGCCTTGCAGGGCGTCGCAGTAGAAGCTATCTTGATTTTCTGCTCGGCGTCCTTTCCAGCTAATGTATCCAATATGGATAGGAAGTTCTTCCATCTGCTTTGACCTTATTTTGGTATGGAGAAAGGGGTGATTTTGTTTTACTGCAATTCTGAGAAAAAGTCAAGTAAAGGTAGTAGGTTGGTGGAGGGATGGGGAAAATTTTCGTACGATTTGACAAGGTTGTTGGCTATATTAGGGCGTTAGGATGAAAATGGAAATTTTTTACTAGATTGATAGAAAGGGTTAGATACATGGCAAAGATTCATTGTGGTTTTTGGGGTATTGGTGTATTTTTTTGTTTGTTTCTCTCCCCTCTTTATGGAGAGATTATTTACTTAAACGATGGGACATTTGTTCGAGGGAAGGTTGTGGATCAGGATGAGGAGCAGGTATGGATACTTCGCAAGGGTATTCGTCTCTCCATCCCTCGCCATCGGATTTCTCGCATTGAGGGGAGGGGGGAGTCCTCGCTGCAGATTTACAAGAAGAAGTTAGCGAAAATCAAGCCGGGGGATGCTCAGGCACATTATGAGTTGGGGAAATGGTTAAAATCTGTGAATATGAAGAAGGAGGCGAGGGAGGAGTTTATCAAGGCGATTATTCTCGACCCCGATCACCGGGCGGCGAGGGAGGAGTTGGGGTATATCAAGACGCCTGAGGGTTGGCGTCTTATTGGGGAGACTTCGTCTCCGCGCCGGAGGGTTTTGCGTCGTCCGCCGGCTTTTCGGGGGCATTTGTCTCGGGAGGTGAGAAAGGTTCTTCAGGAGTTGGTGACGGCCAAGCCTTCTGAGGTTCAAAGGTTGGAGAGGAGGCTTGCTCAGATACGGAAAAAGATTCATCGACAGTTTCTTTCCCATTTACAATCAGGCAATCGGCAGCAGAGGGCTAGTGCTTTATCGAAGGTAAAAAAGCTGGATCCGGAGTTTGTTTCTGAGGTGCAGCGCAAGGAGGTGGTGGATGAGAGAGGATTAAAGAAGTTGTCCGCTTTATTTGAGATTTATTTACAAAAATATTTTGACAAACAAGTAGCTTTATACTTGTATTCGCAGCGAGCTCGATTGATTTACAGGGTCAAATCCATTGTTAGGAAGCTGGAGAAGTTGGTTTCTGCTGTTGGGGGGACGGGTCAGCTCAAAATTAGGCAAAAATATCTAGAAAAATGGCAAAAATGTCGCAAGGAGGCCTTGCGAGTGATTTTTGACAAGAAGATTTATCCGGATGCCAATCATGGGGCTTCTGGTCAGCCGATTGTGGATAAGAAGGTGAATGCATTGAGGGAGGTATGGCAGTTTTTTGATATTTTGGTTCAGAGGGATTTATCAAGAATTTTACGTACACCGGTGAAGGTGTTGAAGAAGATGCTTGAGAAGTTTCAGCTTCGGCTTCGTCAGATTCGTCGCTTGGAGAGGGTGTTAGGTCATTATCCTTTATCGTCTTGGGGGAAGGATTGGAAGATATTTCGAGGTGAGCTTTCGCCTCGGGCGAGGGTACTTCTTCGCTATCGGGTGGGGGATATTTCGGGGGCGTTGCGGGAG
>RFKQ01000104.1 GCA_003694635.1 Planctomycetota bacterium | reverse complement strand
CGGAATGGGAGAACCAGGTGGGAGAAAACCCTTTTTTACTAAAATATAAACAGTGCTTTCGCTGTTTGTATGTAAGGAGGAGGTGTGCACTTACTCATCTCCCCCCACCCTGGGTGGGGGTCTAAAAATAGGCGATAAAAAGGCTCCAGAACAGGGAATAGAAAAAAACAGAGAAAATAACTTGAATAGAAGTGAAAGGCTACAGCAGAATAAAAACACTCTCAAAAGTGAATTGTGTTTTCTGAATTGTATTTTCTCAAAAATTTTTTTAGAGATTATCAAAATCTTTTGTATCGTAAAATTATAAATAATCCAGCAGCATTCCTAATAAAATCATATCATCGAATCTACATGGATCGCAGAATCCGCCGTGGAAGGAGGAGGTCTGAATACCCAAAAATAGCAAGCGGTTGTTAAATGTAGAAATGGATAGAATTGTTTTAGAATTTAAAAGGGATATCAGGAGCTGGAAACATGGATAAAAAGCAATGGAAGGAGGGGATTTTGGCTTCGTGGAATCAGCGGCAAGAGGCATTTTATAGTGATTCCGAGATAGAAATTGAGCCATTGTATGATTTTGATGATCTCTCCCCCAACGCAAAAGAGGATATTGGCTATCCAGGGGTTTTTCCCTATACGCGAGGGATTTATCCTACTATGTATCGGGGACGCCTGTGGACCATGCGCCAGTACTCTGGGTATTCCACTCCGGAGGAGACCAATCGGCGCTTTAAGTACCTTCTTGCTCAAGGGCAGACAGGATTATCAGTGGCTTTTGATCTACCCACTCAAATTGGTTATGATTCCGATCATATTATGTCCAGCGGTGAGGTGGGCAAAGTTGGTGTTTCCATCAACACCTTAGAGGACATGGATCGCCTTTTTGAAGGAATTGACCTCAGCCAGATCAGCGTTTCTATGACCATCAACGCTACGGCCATTTTGCTTCTAGCTTTTCTGATCGCTTTGGCTAAGAGGCGAAATATTGATCCAAAGAGGTTGCGAGGGACCATCCAAAATGATATTTTAAAGGAGTACATCGCCAGGGGTACCTATCGTTTTCCGCCACGGCCGTCGCTGCGAATTATCACGGATATTTTTGCCTATGCCAAAGACCAACTCCCTCATTTCAACACCATTAGCATTTCTGGTTATCATATTCGAGAAGCCGGCGCCACAGCGGTGGAGGAGGTGGCGTTCACTCTAGCCAATGGGATTGCCTACGTAGAAGCTGCTTTAGAAGCGGATTTAAAAGTAGATGAATTCGCCCCTAGGTTGTCTTTTTTCTTCGCCTCATACAACCATTTTTTTGAAGAGATTGCCAAATTTCGAGCAGCTCGGAGAATGTGGGCCAAAATTATGAAACACCGCTTTCATGCCACCAACCCCAAAGCGATGATGCTCCGCTTTCACACCCAGACTGCCGGAAGCGCTTTGACGGCTACAGAGCCGGAGAACAACGTGATCCGCGTCACGCTACAGGCCTTGGCCGCCGTGCTTGGGGGCACCCAATCGTTGCATACAAACTCTCAAGATGAGGCCCTTTGCTTGCCAACCGAACATTCGGCCAAGGTAGCTTTGCGCACCCAGCAAATCATTGCGTATGAAAGTGGGGTAGCGGATACCGTCGATCCTCTAGGAGGCTGTCCTTATGTAGAGCGCCTTACGGATCAGATTGAGGAGAAAGCCCAGGAATTGCTCCAGGAAATCGAGCAAATGGGGGGAGCTATCCGTGCGATTGAAGCGGGTTTTATCCAGCAGAAAATTCGAAAAAGCGCCTACCGGAAGCAGATGAAGATCGAATCGAAACAACAGCTTGTGGTTGGGCAAAATGCGTTTGTGGATACCAGTTCGCCGTTGCGCATGGAAACGTTTAAAATTGACCAAAAGCGTACAAAACAGCGCGTAGAAGAAATTCGAAATTATAAAAAAAATCGAAAAAAAGATGTTTCTCCCGTTTTACAGGCGGTAAGAGAAGCGGCGGAAAACAAAAACAAAAATCTTCTTCCTCCCATTATCTCCGCCATTGAAGAGGGGGCTACCCTTGGGGAGATTGTGGATGTGATGGCTGCGGTTTTTGGGGAATATCGGGATACACATATTTCCTTTTAAGCATTGGAGAAAATTTTGCTTTTTCCCTTGTTATTTTAGAAAATTTTGGATATGATTTTTACAAGACGTGCAAATGCAAAAATAAACTTCCTTTATAAGGACATAAATTATGTATGCCTATCAAAAAAGAAAACAACCTCAGTTGTCTTTGGAGCGCTCACCTTCGCAATCCTCTTCTCCTTTGCCCGGCTCTCCCTTGCACTCCATCCAGCAGATTCTCCATCGTTTTGTAAGTGGAAAATCCCCCTCTCCCCAAGAAGATGCTCTCTATCTCCAGCGCACCATTGGCAACCAAGCCCTTGCTCACTACATTCAAGGCGCCAAGCCCCCCCTCCAACTTCAGCGCCAACCTGATGACTCAGCGGTTGCTGAAGCCCAATCGCAAGAGAGCTCGCAAACCACACAGGCTAGAGAGCCTACTCCTTCCAAGAAATCCTCTCCCCCTGCAAAACCGGCTCGCCTTTATATTCATACCGATATCGATGTTCCTAAAATCAGCATTCGTGCGCTTCAAGAAGGCGCCGTTGGACACGCCTGGGTATCTTTGGAGTGGAAGGATCCCAAACAGGTTCCTGAAACTGTGGAAAAACGTTTTCCAAAACATGCCAAATTCCTAAAGTCCTCCAGGGGGCCTTTTGCCGATCCCTTTGGCTTTTGGCCTTATATGTGGCAGTATAACGAGGCTATCCAAGAGTTTGTTATCGCTCCAGACCGGGTGGGCTATAGCACCAATCCGTTTAAATCCTATGTAAAAGGGCAGGTGCTTCATCCGGATCGCAAGCACTCCCCAAAGGCTTCTCAGAGTTGGGATATCACCGAAGGGGAAGCAATGCGAGTGATGGAGTATGCGGAATCTAAGAAAAATGCCAAGTACTCCGTCTTTTTCTTCAACTGTACTACCTTTGCCAAAGAGGCCGTGGAAGCGGCGGGGAAAAAGCCACCATCCTCCACAACAGCGGGCATTGCCTATCCCAACGCTCTTTACGAAGGGATCTTAAAGAACTACCGCGCCAAAAAAGGGACCACCACCCTTTACCAGTCAAATGGCCAACAGACCACGGTCCAGGGAAGCGATGAGGATGCCAAGAAATAAGTGCTTTGCTTCCTCCGCACAAGTTAAGAGAGGTTTAGCGCTCCTGTATGTTGTGTTTATTGTGGCCATTTTAGCGGTGATTGTGGCCAAGCTCAGCTATAGCTCCTATATCGATGGGCTTGTTCAGGAACAGAATGAAAAGTTTTTTCAAGCTCAGTTTCTTTTGGAAAGCGCTTTGGAAGTGGTCCAAGCTTACTTACTAAACCACGCCCGCCATACAAGTTTCTCTTCAAAAGAGTGGAATTTCACCCTTGAAAATCACCCGGTCCATGTGAAATTGTTCGAAATCAGCGGGCGGTTTAACCTCAACTCTCCCTACCTCGCCCCCACCCAAGCAGGCAAATCTGCCCGGGCTCTGCAACTCCAGCGCTTGCTCTCCCTTTTGGCCACCAAATACCCCTCTCTATCAATCCACGTTCAAAATCTCTCAGCCTACCTCCAAAAGCGCACCATTCCCCTCCAAACCCTACGGGAGCTCCGGGAGGTTTTTCCCCAAAGCACGGATGAGGAAAATCCTTCTCCCTCCCCAACTTTGGGCGCGGAAAACTCATCTTTACCCCGTTGGTGGCTCACCTTATCTCCCTTTTTCACCACCACAGATGAGCTTAAAATCAACGTTCGCACCGCGCCCCTGGAGGTGCTCCAAAGCCTGCACCCTTCCCTGACCCCCCGCCTAGCTAGTAGATTGCGCCGCTATTATTTGAGCGGAAAAGGTTCCGCTTCTGTTCGCAAGCTTGCCTCTCAGCTCCAGCAATTTACCACTCTTACGAGTTTTTCCTACGAGGCCTATCTCCACCTCAGATTTCAAAACTCTCATGATGCCTTTGCCTACGCTCGATTTCAGCTAAACCGACGTAGAAACCGAGTGGCTTTGCGGTATTTTGAGCGCCTTGAGAAGGCTTTCTGGCCATTTTCTTCCACCACCTCAAAATCTTAAAATATGGACAAAAAAGAAAATCTAATCTACCTCCTCCTCTTTTTTGTTCCCTTCAGCGCCTTTAGCGCTTACCAAGGTCTAACCATTTCCTATCCAGGCGATCCCAAACTGCTCCGACCCATCCGCCCCCCCCAACGGAAGGGGAAGGCGCCAAAGTCAGAAAAGTTCCAGATCCACCTTTCTAAAATTTTGGGTACCCTGCAAACCGCGCATCCAAATGTTTCCTCTTCCCATTTCCCATTGCCCCTTAAGCTTACCGGTATCCTTGCGCTGGAAGGGCGGCAAAAATTTGCTTTCTTCCACCATACCACAACCAATTCTCACAAAGCCTACAGGGAACAAGACGTTGTGGAAGGCGCAAAAATCCTGCGAATCACTCCCCGCTTTGTGGTCCTTCTTTATGGGAAAAAACAATATAAGCTCTTTCTACCAAATCTATCTACCCCTATCTCCTCTCCGTCCTATTCCTCGGATAAAGTAAAACCTACAGCCCCACCGGATCAAGCTCCGAAAAAACAACGAAAGCGCCCTCCTCTATGGCTAAAAAAACTCCGCGCACTTCGCAAATCCAACCCCAAGCGCTTCCAAGAGATAAAACAAAAACTCCGCCAATGGAGGAAAAAACTCCGCCAACTCAAGCTCACCAATCCCCAGCAATTTAAGACGGAAGTGCGGAAATTTCGTCAGTGGCGGCGTAAGAACCAGTTTTAACCAGAATGGGGGGGATTTCTCTTTTTTCTTCGGAGTTAGGGGAAAAAGTAAAGGACCTCCGTTTTGTTTTTTGCGTAGTAGGTCTCCATTTGTTTTAGTGCACCGTCTTTCCCGTAGAGAAAGGCCGTATGGCCCTGCAAATTTTTGGGGGGAGTGCCAGAAAATTGGGAAATCCCCTCAAACGTAATCCGTTGCAAAAGTCCCTTGTCATCGTAATGATAGTGATAGGTAAGGGATTTTTTGTATTTTACCCTCCCGTCTTCTTCGAAAATTAAGCAACGGTACTTTGCCTTTTTGCGCCGGCCATCGGGATAGTACCAATATTGCCAATTTTCAAAGAACTTTTGCGAGCTAAAGGAAGTCTGCACCAAATAGTTATTCTCATAAAAATAGCTGCACCAACCTGAGTAGTTACTCTCCGTTTTGGCCTGAGTGAGTTTCCCCGAAGGGGCATAGCGGAACTCCGTTTTGCTTTGATACAAAGAAGATATCCACAACTCCTTCTGCAAACGATTTTTGCTATCGTACACAAAACGAATGGTCAAACGGGTCGGAGAATTCATATAGATTTTTTCCAATTTTCCCTTGCTGTATGCATATAAGAACGTTCCGTATTTGGTCCAACGCTTCTTTACTTTTCTAGTAAGTTTGGCGCAATAGGCACAGTATAGCCAGTTTTTAGAAATTTTTTGGCAACACCATCGGCAAACCAAAGGCGGGGTCTCTTTGGCGAAGGTTTCTTCTCCAGAAACCAAAAATAGAAGGAATATAGAGAGATAATTCCAAATTTTCATTGTCTTCCCACTTTCTTTTTGAGTTGCGATTTCGGATTATTTCTACTCCAGCTACCGAGCAATAGTTGCGATTATACTTTTTTTGGCAAAAGTAGCAACTTATCCTAAAAAAAGAGCCAAAATTTTTCCAAAAAAACTTGTTTTTCCCCTTTTTAGGGACTATTTTTATGCAGAAAGATTTTCTAGATTTGGACGGATGGATATTTGCGGAACGGATTTATGCTTACTTACAAAGATTTTTGTATTTTGCAGGTTTTGCTTGAGAAAAAGATACTCCCTTCACACCTTCTAAAAAAGGCTCTTCAGACTTCCTACCAAACGGAATCGCCCCTACGTCATTTGCTTCTATCGCAGCAATATCTGAGCTTAACCGAATGGGAACAAGCTCAGGCCATCGCCGCCCAGCAGAAGAGCTGGCCAGATCACCCGGCGCGCATTCAGATCGAAAATCAGATCATTTACGATAGACTTCGTCTGAGTGGGAAAATCAACTGGCAAATTCTGGATCAAGTGCTAGAACAAGCTCAGAAAAGCCAAAATGTTCAGCCAATCCAACAACTTTTAACGCAAAAGGAATTTATCCAAGACGATCTTTTGGTGAAGTTTCTCGCTATCGAAAAAAACATCTCTTTGGCTTGCGCCTCCTGCCAACTTTTTTGGCGCTTGGAATACTTCTATCCATGGCGCAATCTTGCTTGTCTTTTTTGCGACACCCCTTTGGAGCGATGCAAACCACACTCGCCTTCTGAGCCTCCCTTTGCTAGCCATTTCCTCACCCACACCATTTCCCTAAAAGGATTGCTTCAACAGGATAGGGGCCCCAATTTTTCCTCCACTTTTTCCAAAAACGATCTTTTTGGGCATTATAAAATTCTAACCAGGTTGGGCAAAGGGGGAATGGGGGAGGTTTACAAAGCCTACGATTTAAAATTGGAACGGATCATCGCTCTCAAGGTGATCAACCCAGAAAATAGCCAAGACCACCACTATGCCAAGCGATTTCAAAAAGAGCGAAAAGTGATCTCCACCCTTCAGCATCCGTTTATTGTCCCTCTCTATGAGGCGGGAGAAATCCAACACAGACTCTACTACACCATGGGATACATTCAGGGAATTGATCTGCGCCAGTACATAGAGAACCGTGGACCAATGCCCCAAGAGGATGCCTTAAAAATCATGCTGAAAATCACGGACGCCATCGCTTACGCCCATCAACAAAATGTGGTCCACCGGGATATTAAGCCGGCGAACATTATGCTGGATAAGCATGGCCATCCCCATTTGTTGGACTTTGGCCTAGCGCGCAGTCTAAGTGGAGTGGAGACTCGGCTTACCCAGACCGGGGCGATTGTAGGAAGCCCAGAGTTTATGGCCCCCGAACAGGCTAGAGGCGAGAAGGAGATTGACTATGCCGCGGATATTTATTCGCTTGGCGCTCTATTTTACTTTCTTCTGACCGGCCGTCCGCCATTTCTAGAAAAAGATATCCTCACCCTCTTGCTAAATGTGATGGAGAAATCCCCTCCACCTCTTCTCCAGTTGCAGCCAAGCCTCCATCCAGGAATTGTCTACGTCGTGGAAAAGTGCTTAGAAAAAGAGAAAAAAAAACGATTTTCTCAGGCAAAAGAGCTTCAAGAAAATCTACTTGCGATTTTGGAGGGAAAGAAAATATACAAAAAATCAAAATTTATGGGCTCCCAACTCCGACGATTCAAACGATGGCTTCAAAAGCGGTGGAAACGTAGAGCTAGCTAAGCGCGCAGCTTGCAAAAGTCATACGGTAGAAGCCAAAAAGAAAAGAAATGCATTTTTTGGACGAAAAGTTTTAGGCTATTTGAATCCCCTTGGATAAAAGAGAAAAAGAAATATGGAAAAGCACTAGGTACCATAAATCGTTTTGCTTAGGTAGAGGAATCTGATTATGAGCGCCAAAGATATTTTTCACTTTTTTAAGGATACTCAGCCCCTTCCCAAGGAATCTGGAGCTCCTGCTTCCGATCCGGCTCCAAATTGGGATTGGCAGAACCTGGATTTGGATGATGTGTACTATGCGAAGACCTATGTGATCCGCTTTGATACCCTTTTGATGGGGGGGATTGCAGGGGTTGTGTTGTTGGTGATCAGCTTTTTCTTGGGGCGTCTAAGCGTAGGGGAACCTGTGCCCAATAAAACCATTCTTTTGACCAAGGTGGTGGAGGAGCGAAAGCAAAATAGGGATAGCTCTGCTATCCAATCCTCGCCCAAAGCCAAGGTTTCTTCGAGCCAGGAGAGACCAAAAGTTTCTTCGCCTGTTCCCCAGAGTAAGTATGAGTTGCAGGTGCTGACTAGCCCTACGCAAAAGGGTGCGGAGGATGTGGTCGCTTTTTTGAAGAAGAAAAATATTCAAGCTTATATCAAGCGGATTGGGAGGTTTTATTGTGTGCGAGTTGCTGGCTTTCAGCGGCCGGATTATGCGTTTCGGGATAAAATCCGAAGATTGCTTTACCGAGGTAGGACCTGGTTTGAGTCCGCTTATTTTGTGCGGAGAAAGTCCTAGGTTTAGGCAAATAAAAAAAAGTACGAAAAATTTTGAAAAGTCCGAAAACCTTTTTTCAAAAAGGTTTTCAGGGGAAAGAAGTTTTAGAAAAGGGGTTTTTAGGGGAAAAGTTTTTCCCCTAAATCGAAAAAGTTTTTGGGAAGGGGTGGTAGG
>RFKQ01000103.1 GCA_003694635.1 Planctomycetota bacterium | reverse complement strand
TTTTCGAGGTTGGCGTTGGATAGGTTAGCATTTTCGAGGTTGGCGTTGGATAGGTTAGCATTTTCGAGGTTGGCGTTGGATAGGTTGGCTTCTTTGAGGTTGGCGTAGGGTAGGTAGATGTGGGGGAAATGTCCTTGGGGGAGGAGGGGATAGATTTTTTGGAGGTCTACTTTTGAGAAATTGTGGGTAGTTGGATGGAGTTTTTGTTCATATTGATAGAGGGAGAGTTGGGAGAGGGTAAAGAGATCTATCGGTTGAAAAAATTCTTTTTGGCTAAGATTATTAAGCATAAGTTTTAAGGTTTTTTTTAATTGGCGTTGGGAGGAGTATTTTCGGAGTGGCCAGAGGACTTGTGGGAAGTGGAAGGATTTTGGAGTGGAGGGATGGTTAGGGAGTTGTTGGAGTATTTTTTTCAATTTTTTGGAGATATATTGGAAGGAGGTAGGTCGTTGTGAGGGGGATTTTTGGAGGCATTGTAGGATTAGGTTTAGGAATTCTTGGGGGTAGGTTAGGATATGTTTTTTTTGTGGGAAGGTGGGGGGAGATGTTTTATGCATTTGGTAGAGTTGGAAGGCGTCATTTGTTTGGAAGGGGGGGTGCCCGGCCACGAGGTAGAAGAGGGTTGCTCCGAAGGAGTAGATATCGGTATATTTGCCGAGTTGGGTTTGATCCCATTGTTCGGGGGCCATATAGAGGGGTGTTCCGTGTATTTTTCCTTGATAAAAGTTGGCGAGGTTTGTGGTGAGTTGGTTTTGTAGGCAAGTTAATCCAAGGTCGGTGATTTTTGCTTGATTTTGGTTAAAGAGGATATTGGAGGGTTTGATATCTTGGTGGAGATAATTTTTTTTGTGTAGGAAGTGGAGGGCTTGGGCGATTTGGTAGGCGATTTGGATAATTTGGTGTGGTGGGAGTGGTGTTGGTTGATCTTGGAGGGAGATGCCGGGGAAAAATTCCAGGAAGAGGTAGGGTTTATTGCCGAGTAGTTGGATGTTGTAGGCTTGGACGATAGAGGGGTGTGGTGGGAGGTTTAGCCAGAGGTGGCATTCGGTGAGGAATTTTTTTATCAAAGCTGGGGAGTTGTACCAGATTTGGTTTTGGAAGGTTTTTAGGATAAATGGTTTTTGTTTAGAGAGGTTATAGCAGAAGTAGACGATGCCCATTCCGCCTTTTTTGGCGAGGAGTGGTAGGGAGTTGTGGGGGAGTGGGGGGTGGTTTTCGGCAGGGTTAGGGTTGTTTTTTATGTGGGGTGTGGGGGGTTGGTTTGGGAGGAGGCTATGCTGGAGTGGGTTGTGGGGGAGTTTTGGGGGAGGTGGTGTGGGGGTAAGATTTGGGTTATTTTCTAGGATGGAGGAGGCGAGTGAGATTTCTGTTTGGGAGATAGAATTTTGTTTAGAGTTGGTTAGGTATTCTTCCATTTCCACGAGGGTATGTACGAATGTTTTTGGATTTTGGAGGTGGTTAGGTTGGGTGTAGCCGAGCCATTTTAAGTGATGGAATTGGCGCAGAAATTTGATAAATTCTTCAAGTTTCATTTTTTATTTCCTCATGGATTTCTTGGTAGCACCATTTTCCATTCCATATCCAATTCCATGTAGCTAGAAGGTCTTCGAGGATATGGTAGAAGGCGGGGATTAGGATTAGGACTAGGATGGTTGCCAGGCTTAGGCCGAAGACTAGGGAGATGGCCATTGGGATAAGGAATTGTGCTTGGAAGCTTTTTTCCAGCATGAGTGGAGCAAGTCCTAGGATGGTGGTGATGGAGGTAAGTAGGATAGGGCGCAATCGGCTTTGGGCGCCTTGTAGGATAGCGTGATGTAGGTTTGTACTTTTTCGGCGTAGTCGGTTGATAAAGTCGACGAGGATTAGGCTATCGTTGACCACGATTCCGGCTAATGCTACGCAGCCGATCATAGATATGATGGTAAAGGGGAAGCCCATGAGGTAGTGTCCTAGGATGGATCCGATGAAGGAGTAAGGGATAACGAGCATGATGATAACCGGGTGGATATAGGAGCGGAAGAGGACAGCTAGGATGCAGTAGATGAGGAGGAGAGCAGCGAGGAAGCCTGTTTTGAGTGAGGCGAGGGATTTTTTTGTTTCTTTGCGTTTTCCTTCGAATTGGAGGCTGACGCCTGGGAATTTTTGTGGGACGATGGAGAGTTTTTTGACGAGGTCTTCGGTGATTTGTGCCACATTTCCTTTATTTTCATTGACTTCTGCGATGATGGTATAGGCTCGTTTTCCATCGATACGATAGAGGGCGCCATAGCCTCGGACGCTTTGGATTTCGGCGACTTCTTGGAGGGGGACGAGTTCGCCGTTGGGGGTTTTGATAGGTAGGAGTAGGAGGTGTTTTAGGTGATGTTTGTTATTTTTTGGCAGGAGGAGTCGCACTTGGACTTCTTCGTCTTCTCGTTGTAATTTTTGGACTTCCACGCCGTGGAGTGCGTAGCGGATTTGGGAGGCGAGTTCGTTGGTGGTTAGGCCGAGGAAGTGTCCTTTTTCTTTTAGGGAGAAGTGGAGTTCTCTTTTGCCCATATTCATATTATCTTCGACATTGGAGATTGCGTCGTATTTTTGGATAGTTTGTCGGACAAACTCGACGGCTTGGACGAGGGTATGTAGATTTTCGCTTTGGACGAGGATTTGGATATCTTCTCCGCCGGGTCCTCCGTGGGCGGCATGGAATTGGATATTTTTGACTTGTGGTAGGTGTGCCATAGCGGCGCGCATATCGAGGATAAGTTGTTGGGAGTTACGTTGTTTTTTGGCCTGTCGTTGAGGTCCGGGGTAGAGTTCCAGGTTAATTTGTCCGACGGTAGCTGGATCGGCGGCACTTTTTCGTCCACCTCGGGTGAAGGTGGAGCCTACGACGGAGAAGATATGTTTAACTTCGGGGAAGCGGGAGATAATATTTTCCATTTTTTTGATGGTAGCTTCTGTGATTTCGACAGGTGTACCGACGCTCATTTCTAGGTTGATGGAGATATTTTCGCTATCCATTTTTTGGACGAAGACGAAGGGGACTTTTTGGGAGGCCACCAAGCCGAGCACTAGGAGGCTGAAGGCGAGGGAGAGGGCGAGGGTGACGTATCTCCATTTTAGGGTGAGGGAGAGGATTTTTGTGAAGGTTTGTGGTAGGAGGTGTTGTAGGAGGTAGAATTTTATTTGTTGGAGGGGTTGGATAATTTTTTTCCAGGGGTTGGATTGGGATTTTTTTTGAGGTTTATGGGATGGGTTAGGGATATGGCCGAGGTGTGCGGGTAGGATGAGGAAGGCTTCTAGGAGGGAGACCAGGAGAGCTGCGATTACGATTTTAGGGAGGATTCCCATGAGTGTTCCGATTCGTCCTTCCACGAATAGCAGTGGGGCGAAGGCGGCGATGGTGGTGAGGGTAGCGGCGCAGACGGGGAGGACAACTTCGAGGGCGCCGTGGATAGCGGCATTTTTGGGGGGGAGTCCTTGTTCCATTTTGGTGTAGACATTTTCCCCCACGACGATGGCATCGTCGACGATCATACCTAGGACGACGATAAGGGCGAAGAGGGAGATTAGGTTGATGCTTTCGCCCATGAGGTGCATAACGATGAAGGTTCCCATGAAGGAGACAGGGATTCCCATGGCGACCCAGAAGGCAAGTCGCCAGTGGAGGAAGAGGGCGAGGGAGGCTAGCACTAGGATCAGTCCCATTTTGGCGTTGCGGGTCATCAGTTCTAGGCGTTGTTGGATAAATCGGGAGAGGTCGGTGATATAGGCTAGGGAGATAGCGCCTCCGTGGAGTGGGGGGTGTTGTTTTACGTAGTTTTTAACGATTTTAGCGATGCGGAGTGCGTCTTGTTCTGGGGTTTTAAAGATGGTTAGGATGGCGGCTCTTTTTTTTTGGAAGCGTCCTTTTTCCACTTTATCTTCGAAGGTTTGGCGTACTTTTGCAAGGGAGAGTAGGCGTAGATTTTCGCCTTTAGGTCCTGCTTGGACGATGATATTTTCCAGTTGATAGGCGAGGTTTTTTTCGCCTTTTGTGCGGATACGGATATTTCCTAGGGGGGTAGAGATTTGGCCGCCTGGTAGGTCGAGGTTCGAGCGTTCTATGGCTTTGGCCATTTCAGCAAAGCTGAGGTGGTGTTTTGCGAGGGATTTGGGGGGGACTTCGATCCAGATTTCTTTGCGTCGCACGCCGGCGATATGGATTTCGGAGATATCGGGAAAGGAGGTGAGGTAATCTTTGAGTCGTTTTGCTTCGGTTTTGAGGCTATTTTCGGAGACATTGCCAAACAGGACCACGGCGATTACGGGCACAAAGGGTCTTTGTTCGCTGATTTCGGGATCTTGGGCATCTTTGGGCAGACGTGGCTTGAGGCGGTCGACGGCGGCGCGGACATCGTTTAGGATTTTATTGCGATTTGCCCCGGGGCTGAGGGAGAGTTCTACAGAGGTAGCCCCTTCTAGGATACGGGAGGTAATTTTTTCGATATTTGAGAGATTTTTTACTTCTTCTTCGATAGGTTTGGTTACATTTTTTTCCACTTCTAGTGGTGAGGCGCCGGGGTAGGCGACAGAGATAAAGAGTTTTTCGGGCTCTAGTGGGGGGAAGAATTCCCGCACCATTGTCATCCAGAAGTAGGTTCCTCCCGCTAGGATTGCCACCATAAGAAGGTTGGCGGCGATGGGGTTTTGGACGGAGAATTTTGGTAGATTCATTCTTTGTTGACCTTTAGGGGGGGGAGGTGGTATTGCGGTTTTTGTGAGTTTTATTGGAAGACAGTGGAGTGGAGAAAGGAGTAAAGTTGTTTGGGATTTTTCCACTTTGTGATTTGGATATGGCTATTTGGTGAGATATCTTCTAGGTTGGTGATGATGATGAGTTCATTATTTTGGATTCCTTTTGGGATCAGGACGACGTCTTGGAGGTAGATAAGGTTTGGCAAGGTTCGTTTTTCCACAACGGCAAAGTGTGGATTTTTGTTTTTTGGATGTGCGATAAAGACGCTGTTTTCTAGTAGGCTTAGGCGGGGGAGGACGATGACATTTGGATAGGTTTTGGCTTCTACTTTCACTTCTAGGAAGTGGCCTTCTGGCCAGGGGTTATTTTTAGGTTCAAAGTAGGCTAGGAAGGTTTGATTTTTGGATTGAATATTGGGTGAGATACGGCTGATTTTGCCTTTATAGAGGAAGTTTTGTTCTATTTTTACATAAACTTTGGCCCCTAGCTTGATTTGGTGGTAGTAGGAGGCTGGTAGGGAGATAGCGACTTCGGTATTTTTGGGGTTAGAGATGGTGAAGAGGGGGAGCCCGGGGCGGATTTGGGCGCCTAGGGAGATATTTTTGGTTTGGATAATTCCGGAGAAGGGGGCTTGGATTTTGGTTTTTTGGAGATTTAGGATAGCTTCTTGGAGTTGAATTTTTTCGAGGGCGAGGTCGGATTTGGTTTTTGAGATGGCGGTTTCTTTTTGGATTTTTTGCCGTTGCAGGGCAGTGAGGGCTCGGCGGCTGGCGAGGTAGCGTTGTTTTTGGAGAGAGAGTTCGCTTTGGGAGATTTGTCCTTTTTGGTTGAGTTTTTCCAGTCTTTGGAGTTCTTCGTAGATGAGGTGTTGTTCTTGTTGGGCGAGGGAGATTTCTTGGAGAAGGATTTTTTGTTCCAGCTGCAGTTGTTGGAGGTGTTGTTGGAGGGAGAGGAGTTGCGTTTCGATTTTTTGCTTGGCCAATTTCCATTCGGTGGGGCGGAGGGTGAGGAGCACTTCTCCTTTGGAGACGGTGGAACCTACTTTGAGGTGGGGGGAGATGTAGTTCACTTGGCCGTTGAGCTCCGCTTCTACGATGGTGGTTTGGAGATTTTGCACCACGGCGTAGGCGGAGATATAGTGGGTATAATTTTCTGGTTTAGCTGGTATTACTTGAGCTAAAATTTTGGTTGGGGCATAGAGATTTCGTTTGGGTTGTTTTCTCCACGTTCGCATATACTGAAAGATTTTCCAGCTGGTAAATAGGCTTAGGGTGATCAGTAGGAGGGAGAAAATGAGTCTTCGCCAGAAATTATTTGATACTTCCATAGATTATCCATATGGTTGAGGTTGAACGGGATTGTCAGATTTTTCGCGTTAGAGGTTGGCCTGTGGGAGCGGACGAATTTTTGAGATATTTAGAGAAATGGATTAGGGATTATACAATTTTTAATTTTTTTTTCCAGTCTTCTAGGATTTTGGATATTTTTGCTCGAGCCTTTTTGCTCGAGCTTTTTTGCATGAAGCGGGGGGGGCTTGAGAGGGAGCATATTGAGATAGAGGGGGGGGGTAGTCTGAGATTTCCGCCAAGGGGTTGAGCGGGAAAAAGGTTTTTTTACGTAGGGAGTAAGGGGATTTTGCCCTGCGGAGCTGGATGGAGAGGTAGGTCAGGAGTGGGATGATTATTTAGGCTTTTTTTTCTTGGAATATTCGAGTAGATATTGGTAATAGCGGCGCAGTTTAGCTTTGTATTCGAGGGGGACATCTTGTCGGAAGGAATCGAGGATATCTTCTTGGAGGGTAGGGGGGAGGGTTCCCCATTGGCCGGTTTGGATGATTTGTCCGAGTTCTTTTAGGATTTTGCGTTGAGCATCTTTGGGGAGGCTTAGGAATTTTTTATTTTTCATAAATCGTTGCAATCGTTGTTGGGCGGGTCCGCCGGTATTTTTGCGTTGTTTGTGTGGTTTGGGTTGTTTGGGGGTTGTTTTTTTAGATTTTTTTGTTTTTTGGGAGTTTTGTGGATTGAGGTGAGAGGTGGTTGTTTTTTTTCGAGGTTTTTGTTTGGAGGAATTTTGGGGTTGTTTGTTTTTTCTTTTTCCTTTTCCTTGTCCGCTGTTATTTTGATTGTTTTTTTTATTATTATTTTGATTGTTTGGATTTTGGTTATTTTGGGGTTGATTTTTGAGCATATCGATAATTTTTTGGATTTGTTTTTCCACATTTTTTTGGATTTTGGGGGCTTGTTGCACGCCTTTTTTTTGGGTGAGGATTTCTGCGGCTTTGCGCATATCTTCTTCTATTTTTTTGAAGGGATCTTGGCGCAGGGTATTGGTGTTTTCGCGTGGGGGAGGGGAGGTTTCTTCTTTGGCTTGGATGTTGTTGGTGAGGAGGATTAGGGCCAAGGTGGCGAGGGTAAGGGGGAGGTTTTTCATGGTTTGGTTCTCCTTTGGGGGGTATCAGAAAGAGTCAGAGGTTATTGTCCGAAGCGTTTTTTTAGAGAATCTATCATTTTTTGCCAGGTTTCGGCTAGATTATTTTGCTCTTCTACAAGTCGTTGTAGGAGTCGATTTTGGATTTCGGTGGGTTTACCGCCGCTGAGTCGGATAGCACGTTGGAGGTCTTCTGTTTTTTCGCGGAGTTCTTTTTGCAATTCGAGCATTAATTTTAGTTCGGCGATAGGGGGGATGAGCATTGGTTTTTGGTTTTGGGGTCGTTTTTTTGTTTTTTGTTTTTTGTTTTTTTTCTTTTGTTTACGATTTTCGTAGAGTACTTTGAAAGCATCTTTTAGTCGGACAAGTTTTTTGAGGACTTGATTTTGGGCCAATTGGGTGTATTCGCCGGTGGGGCTTTCTCCGCTGGGGGGGCGGCGCATTTGTTGGATGATGTTATCCAGATCTTGTTGGATAGATTTCATTTGGGAGGCGTAGACGGTGCTCCCTTCTTGTTCTAATTTTTTTTGGATATTCCTTGCGTCTTGGATTTGTTTTTTTTCTTTTGGGATAAGTTCTTTGAGGATTTTTCTGCGGAGGTATCGGGGGAGTCGTCCACGGAATTGGAGGCGTGTATTTTCGATTTTTAGGGTTTGTTGATTGATTTGTTTTTGTCGTTGGATCATTTGTTGTAGTTTGGCGTGGATATTGAAAAGTTCTTCTTGTTGTTTTTTTTCTTTGTATTTATTTAATTTTTTCTCTAGATTTTCTTTGCTTTTTTCGAGGTATTTTTGGGCTTGTTTTTGTTCTTGGAGGGATTCGTCTAGGTGTTGACGTTCGATGTTTCTTTGTGCTTCATCCATTTGTTTGGAGGCTTGTTCGAGGTTTTCTTGGGGAGGGGTTTTTTGCATTTTTTGGGCGAGTTCTTTGGTACGTCGTCGGAGTTCTTCTTGTTCTCGGATTAGTTTTTGGAGCAGGCGTTTTCGGCGGAGTTGGTCCAGTTCTCTTTGGCGGGCTTTTTGGAGTAGGGGTAGGG
>RFKQ01000102.1 GCA_003694635.1 Planctomycetota bacterium | reverse complement strand
GAGAAATGTTAAGCGGGGGTGTAGAAAGGGGGGAGGCGATTTGAGAAGATTTGCGAAGAGCGGTTTGAGAGAAAATGAAAAATTTTATAAATTTGATTCCAAAGGGTAGCGGTAAATCCAGTTATGGCCAAAAAAAAGAGTATGCGAATTCATGAGTTAGCCAAGGAAATTGGTGTATCCTCCAAAGAAATTTGTCAGTATTTGAAGAAGTCCTCCCATTTTTGCAGTGTGAATGCCAACGAGGTTAGCCGAGTGCAGAAGCACTTTCAGAAGTCTCCCCCCCCTTCTGAATCTTCCCAAAGTGTTCGCTCATCTACTTCTTCTTCCCCAACTCCCAAGCCCAAGCCGGTGATCACAACTCTTAGTCCAACAAGAAGGAAAAAGATCAAGGTGAAATCTGTATCTTCTCGCAAAAGTAAAGCCGCTCAGGTTTCTACCTCGAAACCGGCCTCTTCTTCGTCCTCGTCCTCCCCTTCGATCAAGACAGTTCCTCCGCCTTCGAAGGAGAAGAGATCTTCTTCTGGGCAAAAGCCTTCTCCGCCGCCTCCAACTGCCAAGCCCAAACCTTCTCCGCCGGCACCGCCCAAGGAGATTGTTGTGGAGCCACCGGTGACGGTGCGCACTTTATCCAACGCAAGTGGGATTCGCGCCAATGAGATTATTGCGGTGCTGATGAAGAATAAGTATATGGTGACGATGAATGATCCCATTCCGGAAGAGGGTTTATTGTTTATTGAGGAGGCGTTTGATCGGGAGATTATTTTAAAGAAAGAAAAGGACCTGGAGGAGGAGGTCAAAGAGATTTTAGAGCAAGAGGATGCTCCGGAGCAGCTTCGACCGAAATTTCCAGTGGTGACCTTTGTAGGCCATGTGGATCATGGCAAGACTTCTTTGTTGGATGCGATTCGGAAAACGGATGTGCACAAGAGAGAAGCAGGTGGAATTACCCAGCATATTGGCGCTTATTCGGTGACCACGGCGGATGGGCGGAAGATCACCTTTATTGACACGCCTGGTCATGAGGCGTTTACCGAGATGCGCGCCCGTGGAGTAAAGGTCACGGATATAGTGGTTTTGGTGGTCGCTGCGGACGATGGGGTGATGCCTCAGACGAAGGAGGCGATTAGCCATGCACAGGCGGCGGACGTGCCGATTGTGGTGGCCATCAATAAATGCGATAAGCCGGAGGCCAATCCGGAGAAGATTCGGCGTCAGCTTGCTGAGCTCAATCTTTTGTGGGATGGCTGGGGCGGAGACACGTTGATGGTAGAGGTTTCCGCTCTCACGGGAGAGGGATTGGAGGAGTTGGTGGAAACCATATTGGATGTGGCCGATATTTACGAGTTGCGGGCCAATCCCAATCGTCCGGCGGTGGCCACGGTGATTGAGGCGAAGATCTCCGAATTGCGCGGTCCGTTGGCCACGGTGATAGTCAACAAAGGCACGCTGAGGTTGGGGGATGTGGTCCTTTGTGGGGCCACCTATGGGAAAGTGCGCGCTCTCTACGATTACCAGGGGCAGTCCATTGCATCCTGTTTACCGGGAGAGGCTTGTGAGGTAGTGGGCCTTCACGAGGTTCCTTCGGCTGGCGAGGTGATGGTGGTGTTGCCGGATTTGATGAAGTCGAGGCAAATCGCTGAGAAGCGCAAGCAAACCAAGCGTCAGGCCACAAGGCGAATCGAGCGTTCTCACCTGACGTTGGAGAATCTATTTGCTAGGATTGGGCAAGGGCAGACCAAGGAGGTGCGTCTGATTATCAAGGCCGATACCCAAGGGTCTGTGGAGGCGCTGCGGGAAAAGCTTCTTCAAATCCAGCATGAAGAGGTTAGCGTCAAGATCCTCCATGAAGGAGTGGGGGCCATCAATGTTTCCGATGTCCATCTGGCCAATGCCTCCGATGCCATTATCATTGGATTTCATGTGGCGGCCGATATGGAGGCCAATGCTTTGGCTACGGAAAAGAAGGTGGAGATTCGCCTCTATCAGATTATCTATAAGGTCATCGAAGATATCAAAGCCGCGCTCGCTGGGCTGCTTGAGCCGGAGTTGAGGGAGGTGGAAACCGCTCGGATTGAGGTGAGGGAAACGTTCAAATCCGGCAAAGTTGGCACCATTGCCGGCTGTTATGTCAAGCAGGGGAAGGTGGAGCGCAACAATAAAATCCGAGTTTGCCGCCAGGGCAAGATCATCTACGATTCCAAAATTGAAAGTCTGCGGCGATTTAAGGACGATGTAAAAGAGGTCAAGGAAAATTTTGAATGTGGGATTAAAATCGAAAACTTCAACGATGTAAAAGTCGGCGATGAACTTATCGCTTATAAAATCGAAAAGATCGCCAGAACCTTGTCCTAAGGCGTTGCACGAGTGGGGTTGCCTAGCTTTGAACTTGGATTTTCGGCTTTGGTCTTTGGAAAAGAGAATGGCTTAGGGTGCGATGATTGTGGGTACTTTAGAGATCCAGCTGATTATTCGCCATGCCCAGAGCCTAAAAGATAAACGGCGGGCTATCCACAGCTTAAAGAGCAGGATACGAAATAAATTCAATGTCTCCATTGCCGAGATCGATAAGCAAAATTATCGTCAACAGGCTGTGCTTGGGATAGCTTGTGTGGGCAATGATACCCAATTTCTCCACTCGATCCTCTCCAAAATTCTCCAGTACATTCGGAGGGATGCGGAGGTGGAGCTGGCGTATTACCAAATGGAAACCTACTAAAGGAGGAAGAGAAATGGCCTATGGCGTGCAAAAGGTGGCCAAGCGCATCCAGTTTATTGTGAGCCAGGCTTTGATCCGTGAGCTTCACGATCCCAAACTAGGATTTATCACCATCACCAAGGTGGAGGTGAGTCAGGATTTTCGAAAAGCGGTGGTGTTTTTCTCTCTCTTGGAGAAGGGAAAACGGGGATCCTGCCTAGCTGCCCTGCGTCGAGCGAAGGGATATCTCCAAAAACTGGTGGCCAAAGGAGTGCGCACCAGACGCGTTCCGCGCCTGGAGTTTGAGGAGGATACCTCTTTGGAAAAAAGCCTAGCGTTGTCCAAGATTTTTGAGCAAATTGCCTCCGAGCAATCGCCTCCGCCCAATCCGGAAGAGGACTCCCCCTCGGACTAGGTTTTGCCTAGTTCCCCTCCCATTTCCAAGGGTTCTGTGAGAAAAGAGGGAAAGACCCTATCTTCCTTTCTCTTTTGGCGACTAGACAAAAAAAACTAAGACCTAGCCGGCAAACGCTAGGCCAACCCTTCCCGGGTAGGGGATTTTTTTCAAGATCCCTTCTGCGCCAAGCCTCTCCCTTGAGGGGGAGTATTTTGCCTAGGAGCCTAGGCTTCCGCTACCCGGCATTGCGGAGAGGTCGATGGGATCTTGTTGGTATTCTTGTCCAAAGTTGGGGATAAGGCGGTGGGTGTCTAGTTCCCGCTTTAAGTCTGCGTAGATCATGTCTATGGGCAAAAACTCGTTGTAATCGTAGACGATGATTTTCGAGCCTTTTTTCTCCAGTTCTTCGAGGACATCATCATAGGATTTGCGAAGATTGGAGAGGTATTCGGTGGTGATTCCCACCTCACAGGCGCGCTCGCGTTTTTTGATGCGCTCGATGCAAATCTCCGGGTCGACTTCTAGCCACACCACAATTTGAGGGGGGAGCAAAAAGCTTAGCATACAGCGGCGGTGTTGGAGGTAGGAATCGTATCCTAGGGGAGAGATCAAATTGCTGCGATAGAGCATATGAGCAAAGGCCTTATCCCCCCAAATGGTGCGATCGTGGAAGGTTTGAATCCCCTCACTCCACTCCACTCTTAGCGCATCCATATGGGTGCGAAATCGGCGAGACATGAGGTAAAATTGCATCTCCAGGCCCCACCGTTCCATATCCTGATAGAATTTTTCTAGATAGGGATGGTCCACGGGTTCCAAGTAGGGTTTTGCTTTTAGACCCTCGGAGAGAAATTTTTTGGACATTGCCTTGATCAGCTCTGTTTTTCCGGCGCCAATCAGTCCTTCAAATCCGATCATTGCACCAAAGTCCCTTCTTTAAATTTGGCTTTCAACTGGTTGAATACCCTTCGACAAACCGGGAGGTATTTGTCTGATGCGCCTGTTTCTAGGCGTTTGGAGAGGTCTCCACCTATTTTCCAAGAGTGGGTGGCTGGTTCGCCGGAGTAGTAGCAAACAGCTGTTTTTTTGTACACTTTATCCGCTTCCGCTGTGATGTAGGCCATGCTTTCGAAGATGTTTCCCATGTAGTCTCTATCCAGCCCGGCCACAAGGACTTTTTTCCCTGCGTTGACGTATTGCAGAACCTGCGGATGGATCCATTTTCTTTCGAAGAACTGGTATTCGTCGATGGCGATGGTGTCCTCATCTCCCATTTCTGCCACCAGGTCAAAGTTTGTGGGGATATGAAAACAGGCGAACTTTTCCCTCTCGTGTTCCAGTGGGCTGTGGCTCCAGTGGGTTTGGATGTCCATCGGAACCTTTTTTTTCACCTCCAGAGACACTTTATAGTAGATCACTTTTTTTTTCTTGTACTTTTCTCTCAGCAGCTCCAAGAAGAGGGAAGTGCTCTTTTGGCTGAACATTGGTCCCGTATAGACGATAATCTTGCCCGGTTCTTTCATAAAAAAAATGCCCCTTTCCTCCAGAAGAATTTAGAGAGTAATCAAGACAATCCAACCAAATTGGCAAAAATTTGTGGTTCAGATTTTTTGAGTATATTCTATTTTTGGAAGATATCCAGTAAAAAATCCAAAAAAAGGTAGATGGGGAGGGTTAGATGTAGAGGTATGTTTCTGGCATGTTTGCAGTTATAAAAAAAAATTTTTTAAAGAAAATTTTCTTGAAACCTATTCTTCTCTGGTGGTTTTGAGGCCAAAAAAGAATAGAGAGGGAGGATTCTGCGTGGTTTTGCCCTTTAGGAGGAGCTAGCGGATTTTTCTTTGCCGTAGCATTTGCGCAGTGATTCGACGATGGCGTTTTTCTCTTCCTCGGTAGCGTAGAAAAACTCGATGCCAATCCCTCCGGGTTTGACCCATTTGATGAGTCCTAAGGTATTGGCGGGGAGCTTGTCGGGCAATTTAAAGTCCAGATCCGCCAAGGCCCCCTCTTCAAACTCCTCATCGGTGCGGATAAAAAGGCCGCCGCTGCTTACGTTTCCGATTCTAGCTTCCACTTCTTTTAGGTTATCGCTAGGGGTAAAGAGGATTTTTACTCGCACCTCGCCGTCGAAGTCATAGCGTTGGGATTCTCGTTGTTTTTCACTCATTGTATTTCTCCTTATTTTCTGAGGAATTTTTATCTGTTTTAGGTGATTTTTCAGACGGACGTGGCCGGGGATGGGAGGGGAAAGTGGAGCTATTGTGAGGGGGCGGCGGGGATTTGGAGAGGTGGTGTTCCAGCGAGTTTAGGGAGATTTTACATATTCTCTTGCGAATTGGAGGATTTTTGCTTCCACAAAGCGCTCGACTTTTTCCAAGTTTAGGCGCTTGAGGGAGAAGGAGATATAGTCCTTGTGGAGGAGATTTCCCTCGATTTGCGCTTGGTATTCTAAAAACATGGCAAAGGTGGCCTCGTTTAGGTTGCAGTGGAAGTGGAGTTTCCCCGACTTTTTTAGCTTGTGGTTTGGGAAGAACTCAAGCTCCACGCCCAAGTTCATTTCCTTGGCTTTGCAGTTTTCAAAGCGCTGGAGAAGGAAATTTTTTCGCTTTTCCAAAATCTCCTGTACCTTTGCTAGTTTTTCTTCCACCTCATCGAGCTTTTGGTCGCTGCTCTCCAGGTATTTGTTAAAAATCTCCGCATCAAATTTTTTTGTAAATTCCCCCGGATCTTGATTTAGATTTTTCTCCGACATATCGTTGTCTCTCCCATGGATAACCCTAGTATACGCGGTTGAGTGTTCCCTCCTTTTCGGCACAAACCTCCGATTGGCTGCTGAGGGAAAAGGAAGCCTGCCAACGAGAGGTGAAGATGAATTTTTCAACTCCATGTGAGAAGTTATGTTTTGAGGGTATGATCTTGCCCATTTTTTTTGTATTTGCGCCTTTTGGATTTTGTGGAAAACATTCGAATTATAAAACATTTTCTGAGAAAACGCAAGGGGCAAGGGAAATCTTTTTCTATAGTCTTGATTTCCTTTGGTCTTCCACTTATAATTAAATAAATTTTGTTTATTAGTTGTAGCTTTTAGAAAGCTCTTCTTCTCCTCCCCTGCGCTCAAAGTCTGTCTAGAAAAGCGGTAGAGTAATATTTTGCTCTCTCCAGCCATCGTAAGGAATAAGGAAAAGTATGAAAAAAATCCCACTGGATAAGATCAAAATCACCACCGAGCAACTCCTTTTTTTCAATAGTCAATTGGCCTCCATTGTCAAGCTGGATCTCTCTATCCCTGCCGGCTTGAAGTCTTTGGCTAGGGAGGTGAGCGAGCCAAAGTTTAAGCTCCTTATCCAGGAGCTGGAAAAGGAAATCTCTCAGGGCATCTCTTTGGTGGAGGCGATCAAAAAATTCCCCAATGCCTTTCCCCCTCTTTATGTGGAGATGCTCAAGGCCGGCGAATCCACTGGCAATCTCCCCGCTGTGCTGGATGAGCTTTCCCGCTATTCGAAAACCATGCACAGGGTAAAAAATCGCCTCATCGACGCCATCACTTATCCCCTCTTTGTAATGGTGGTTAGCTTTCTTTTGCTGATGTACATGCTCGTCTCTGTGGTTCCCCATTTCCAAAATCTTCTCTTGACCAACCGCAATCTTCAACTTCCTGCGATCACGCAATTTCTTTTTCAAGTTTCCGCTTTTGTGCGCACTCCAGGGGTGTCCTTCTTTGGAGGGATGGCCTTTCTTCTCCTTCTTATCGTCCTCGGGATCAAGCTCAGAAAGGCTTTGGAAAATAACTCCCAAATCCTCTTTCATATCCCCATTTTGGGTACTCTTTTCCAGAAGGCCACGCTTCTGAAGGTGTGCAAGACCATGGCCGATTTGCTCAAAAGTGGGGTTTCCATGGTCGAAACTCTAGCCCTTACCGCCAATGTTTGCGGGAAGAACAGGATCAGCCAATCCCTGAGAGAGATGGAAGAAGCGGTGAAGCGAGGGGAGCGAATGTCCCAGAAGCTTCAGCCAGAGGTTTTTCCCGAGACGATGATCTGGAAACTCCAGATGGCAGAGGAGCGGGGGATTCTCGAGGATGCACTGGAAGAGCTTGCTGCTCAATATGAAAATGATTTGGATAGCACCGCTTCGCAGATTCAGCGCCTGGTTGAGCCTCTGATGCTTCTATTGATTGCCGTGCTCATTGGTTCCGTGGTTCTCTCCCTCTATCTTCCCATTTTCAAATCCTTTTCCGCCCCCCATTGATCTAACCAAAAGCGGAGATTTTGCCAATGAATATTCAGGAGTTAGAAAAAACCCCCATCCAGCAAGTAGGGCAAACCATCCTAGAGCGCATCCAGTCCAAAAATTTCCAGATCGGCCAAATCGTGGATATGATCTTAGAAAAAGGCGTCCTCTGCCAGGCCAGCGATATCCATCTCTCCCCCATTGCGGAGGGTTTGCGCATCCGCTATCGTATCGATGGGCTATTCGAACATTTGGTCACCATCCCCAGCCAGTACCAAGAGCAAATCGTGGCCTACACCAAAGTCCGGGCCAACCTCATGAGTCATAAGCGGGAGGTGATCCAAGAAGGACGGGTCCCCCTCAAGATTAGCTCTAATGTGGAAAATCCCCATCTGCGCGGTAGAACCATTGATCTGCGCATCTCCATTGTCCCCACCGTCCTTGGCGAAAAAATGGTGATACGCATCTTCTACCCCCAACAGGCTCTGATCGAGCTCAAAGATATTGGCTACAACCCCTCCCTTCTTGCCAATCTTCAAAAGCTACTCTTTGATCTCCAGGGGATGGTGATCCTCACGGGTCCAAGCGGCTCTGGCAAGACCACCACTCTCTACTCCTCGATGTATGAGATTGTCCAAAAACTCGATCGTTATGCCAGTGTAGTCACCATCGAGGATCCGGTGGAATACACCGTGGGGCGCTTTTGCCAAATGCAAGTGGATAGACTCAACGGAATTACCTTCGCCCGGGGACTCTCTGCGATTCTCCGCCAGGACCCTGAGGTCATTATGGTGGGGGAGATCCGAGACTCCGAGACCTGCGAGGTAGCCCTGCGGGCCGGTTTGACAGGCCATTTGATTTTGACCACCATTCATAGCGGAACTTCCTATGAGGTCATCACCAGGTTAATCAACATGGGGATTGAGCCGTTTGTGATCGCTTCCGCGGTTACAGGTATTCTTGCCCAGCGTCTGGTGCGAAGGATTTGTCCCCAATGTGAGAAAATTTCCTATCGTCCAGAGCGCAGGATATTGGAGCTTTTCCGGGACATTTTTGATGTGGATAATGTGGACTTTAAAAAGGGAAAAGGGTGCCCAAAGTGCGAAAATACAGGCTATAAGGGGCGCACCCCTATCGCGGAATTGCTGATCTTCAACGAAGATATACGAGACTTTGTTCTAAAGAAAGCCAAAACCAGTATGATTCGTGATTTTGTTATCCAAAAAGGAATGCAAACCTTTCTCCACGATGGCATTCAAAAGGCAATCCAAGGAATCACCACTCTGGAGGAAGTGTTTCGGGTGGTAAGCTACAAAGAGATCGCCGATGTGGCCGCTTCCTGCCGCAAGCAGCTTGCGGAAAACTTGGAAAAAGTGGAAACCTAATCGGTGTCCAAAGTGTCTTCGAAAGGGAATACCGATGCGCCTTGCACAAAAGTTTATCACTCCGCTCCGTTCGCTCTCCGCCGGCTCTTGTGCCCGCCCCGCTAGGGCGTTTGCCCTGTTTGATTTGCTGGTCGCTACCTCCGTTTTGATCACCATAAGCTCGGTTTTTTTCACCCTCTATCGGCTAAAATCCAATGCCCTCGAAGAGGGGGAAAACCGCTTTTTGGCTCAACAGATCATCAAAAATCAAATCCATCGTCTGCGGGCGCAAAAGTTTCCCTCCACCTACCCTCAACCGTATCGCTTTTCTCTCCAGCATCCCCAATTGGGCACCAAACTGGAGGCCACTGTGTCGTTCGAACCTGCACAAGCAAAGGACCTTGTGAAGGTTTTTGTACGGGTTCGGTGGAAAAACCAGCTCGGTGTCTCCCAAGAGGAATGGTGCTTAACCTACGTTAGAAAGCAGAAAGGGTAAAGATGTTCACTCGGCGATCTTCGGCCTTCACTCTTGTGGAGCTCACGGCCTATTTGGCTTTGTCGGTCTCGTTGCTGTTGCTGATTAGCGCCTTGGAAATGTGGGCAAGGAAAACCACCCGGCAGCATACATTGCGCCAGGAATTGCTTCACCAAGCCGTTCAGACGACGGATTTTCTCGAAAAACTTATCCTCTCGTCCAAAGGTGTTCAAATTCTTTCCAAGAGGAAAATTCGTCTGAATTTCCAGCCCCTCTCAGGGCCTTCTTACAGGATGGAAATTTTCCACAAAGATCACTCCCTCTATGTGCAAAAAATTCCCTCCCAAGCCGGTGAAGCCTCCAAACCTCGCTTGATTTCGGCGCAGGTGCGCTCCGTGGAGTTTCAATATCGCTCTTCCCTCCTTCATCTTTCGCTTCACTTTTACGCCAGTTCCCAAGGTCAGCAACGAAATCTTCAGCTGGAACGGCAAATTTATCTCGCCTCTGCAACCAACCAAAGGAGATAATCCCGGCCATGTTCTTCTCACGCTCCCGCCTTTGGAAAAAGTCCAAAACCGCCGCCGCTCTCACGGGGTTTGTGCTGTTCGCCTCCATCCTGATCCTATCGTTGGCTTCCTTCCTCATTCGGCCCATTCAACAAACCCACGCCTATGTGCGCCAAAAAAGCTCCCAGATGCGCGCCTTGGCGCTTGCCCAAGCCGCCTATGAATATTTTCAAACCCATCACGCAAATCTCCTCTCCAAGCGAAAAAACAACTCCCCATTTACCCTCAAAAAGACCCTAAATTGGCCCCAAAAACCCGCTTTTAGAGGGGAATTTACCATCCAAATTCTTCCCCTTCCCCCCTCCCCCCATTTTCAAGTCCCTTTTCAAGGAACAGATAGCACCCCGCCTTTTCAGAGCACTGCCTCGATAACTTGCGTCTTTTCTTACCAAAACCAACAGCTCCGCCTCCTCCGTCTTCAAACCAATCAAATCGTTGAGGAAAATCATGAGTGAAAAAGCCCAACGAGACCCCGAACTGGAAGAGGAACTCAAAAGTGTTAAAAATCTTTTGAAAAATTTTGACCGAGCGGAAAAGGGCCTCTCCCTCTACCCTCCCCACAGCGAAATCCTCAAAGGCTTTCTGGATGAGCTCGTCCAAAGCTTTGAACGGCATTTGGAAAACTACCCAGTGCTTGAGTTTACCATCAGTTCCACCACCCTCACCTGCCGCGGGGAAGTGGTTTACGAAAACCACGATCGGAATAAAAGTATGGCCTTTCGTCTCTTTCAAAGCGGCCTGAGAAAATTGGCCTTTCAATCCGGCCTGGAGAGGGAGGAAATCCTTACCTTTCTCGATATCCTCAAAAGAGGGCAAAGTCTGGAAAACACCGACGACGATGTGGTCACCCTGCTGTGGGAGGAAGACTGCCCCCATATCAACTACATGACCATTGACTTTTTCTCCGATGAGGAGAGTCAACGGGCTAGAAAAGTAGTCGAGAAAATGAGAAATCCTAAAGAGGTCACCTCTAGGATCGTGCGGATGGTCTCCACCGAAGCTCTGGAAGATGCCAAGCAAAAAACCGATCTGGAGGAGATGGAAGACGAGGAAAAAATCGAAGAAGACCTCTACTCCCTCAAAGAAGATGAACTAGCAGAGCTAAAGGAGAAGTTAACCTGGGAAAAGGATTTTAACCCTCTCTACGACTTTAGCAGCGTTATTTTCCAAATTTTAAAAGAAGAGGAAAATATCAAAGAATTCCAAGACCTATTGGACGTGGTGGGCGAGGTCATTCGGGTTAGCGTTGCCAAGGATCTTTTTGAAGATGCCCTCCCTATTCTTCAACAGTTGAAGCAATTGCCCCAACATATCCTACGCCCAAATCCTGCCAAGGAGAAGCTGATTTTGGAGCAAATCCAAGCCATTAGCGACGCGCAACTTGTGCGGGAAGTAGGAATTTATCTGAAAAAACACGCCAATAATGAGCAAAAATTTACCGAAATTTGCCACTTTCTCCAGCAACTTCACCCCAAAGCCCTTCTCCATATCTGCAATCTTCTCAAGGATGTTCCCCCCCTACCGCCTCTTCTTCAAGTGATCGATTTATTTAGCCAAAAAGATATTAACCTTTTGCTTACCAAGCTCTACGATAACAACGTCAAAATCGTTCGAGGTATCCTAAAAGTTCTTGGGCAAAAACAGGATCCGCGCATCGCCAAGGAGGTTTTGCCCCTCTTGGATCATAGGGAACCTACGGTTCGTTTGGAGGCGGCAGAGACCTTAGCTCAATTTGACAATCCCCTCATTCAAAAGACGTTTTTGGAAAAGCTGGATAGGTTTGAACCACAGCTGAAGAATAAAGTTTTTCACTATCTGATTCGCACACCCAACCCAAGCATTTACTCCCAGCTTCTCCAGTTGGTCGAGGATAAAAACTTCCTTGAGCGCCCTTTTGTGGAAAAAAAATCCATTCTCATCGCTCTTGCCGTTTCCAATCCAGACCAAGCCACGCCTCTTTTGATGGAAAAACTCCGCACCAAGGCCTGGTTGAGGAAGAAGCAGCAGGTGAACCAAATTCGCCAAGCGGCCGCATTGGCTCTGGGATACACAAAAAAAATGGATGTGATCCATTTTTTGGAGAAATACCGCAACGACTCCGACCCGGACGTAGCGGATGCCTGTATCACCGCGATCAACCAGATTATTTCCAAAAGAAAATAAACCTTTTTAGGGGACGCAGTACCTAGCCAATGAAATCCAGCTCTTCCCATGCCATTCTTATTCGCGGGGCTAGAGAGCATAATCTCCACAACCTATCCCTCACCCTACCTCATCAGCAACTTATTGTGGTGAGCGGTATCTCCGGCTGTGGAAAGTCCTCACTGGTCTACAACACCATTTACCAGGAGAGTCGTCGGCGTTTTTTGGAGTCTCTCTCCCCCTATGCTCGTCAGTTTTTGGGCAAGATGCACCGTCCGCAGGTGGACTTGCTCGAAGGTCTTCAGCCTGCGATTTGCATTGATCAGAAGAGCGCCGGGCGCAGTCCCCGCTCTACGGTGGGGACCATCACGGGGATTTACGATCTTTTGCGCCTGCTTTTTGCGAGGCTTGGCAGCGCCTTTTGCCCGATCTGCCAACGTCCGATTGAGCATCAGTCCGTGGATCAGATTGTGGATAAGGTGCTTCAGACTTTTGATGGCCAAACGGTTTTTGTCCTAGCTCCCCTAGTGCAGCACCGCAAGGGGGAGTACCGGAAATTGTTTGAAGAGCTTGCCGCCGATGGCTACAAGTACGTCCGTATCAACCGAACCCTCTATGAACTTCCCCTTTCCATCGAATTGGGGCGCTATGAGGCTCATACCATCGAAGTGGTGGTTGATCGCATCAGGGTGGAAAAACGAAAGCGCGCCCGGTTAAGCGAGGCCATCGAGCGAGCTTTGGCGAAGACCAATGGCCTGGTCAATCTTCTCGAGCTAAGCTCATCGCGGCCCAAGCTCTACAGCAGCCAGTTCGCCTGCCCGGAGCATGGCAGCCCTTTTAGTGAGCTGGAGCCGCATCTTTTTTCTTTCAACAGCCCTCAAGGCGCCTGTCCACAATGCCGTGGGCTTGGGCTTGAGGAAAAAATCCCTCCCCATCTTCTCGTTCCCAATCCTCGCCTTAGCCTTGCTCAGGGCGCCATTGCCCCCCTTGGGCATCGAAAACGGCTTCCCTTTACCAAATACTGCCAAAGGGACCTTAAAAAGATCGCTCAGCATTTTCGCATTCCTTGGAATAAACCTTGGGAAGAGCTCTCTGACCAACAGCAAAAATGGATTCTCTACGGCAGTCCAGATTACAATCCCAAGGAGTGGATTTGGAGGCGGAACCCTCATTTTTTGCGCACCAATCGCATTCCCGGGATTATCCCCCTTTTGGAGCATCTCTACCAAATCGGAGGATGGCACCTGAAAAAGTACATTCTCCCTCAAACCTGCACCGCTTGCGGCGGGAATCGACTAAGGCCGGAGGCCCTTACGGTGAGGTTTCGGCGCAAAAACATCGCCCAGCTAGCCTCCCTTACGGCGGGGAAATTGCGCACCTTTCTCAAGCGAGTTCGCTTGCAAGAAGAGGAAATTCTTATTGGCGAAAGGCTTCTCCAGCTCTTGATCAAGAAAACCAACCTCCTCTGCCAACTTGGTCTGGACTACCTCACCATCGATAGGCGAGCCAATACCCTTTCGGGGGGAGAAGCCCAGCGCCTCCGTCTTGCCTCCCAGCTTGGCTCGCCTCTGCAAAATATCCTCTATGTCCTTGATGAACCTACCATTGGCCTGCATCCTTACGATAGCCAGCGCCTGATCCAAACCCTTGTGCAGCTAAAATCCCAAGGCAACACCCTGCTGGTTGTGGAGCACGATCCTGCGGTGATTCTGAGCGCGGATTGCGTTGTGGAGCTTGGCCCTAGGGCAGCAAAAGATGGTGGAAAACTTGTGGCCATGGGGCCGCCGAAGGAAGTGATCTCTCATCCCACTTCCCTGACCGCTCGGTGTATCCAGCAAATCCCCCAAAGAGCCCGTGCAGCTCTGGAAAGGCCTAGACGGCCTCTGGAGCAGGTTCTGCAAATTCGGCAAGCCTACCTGCATAACTTGAAGAACATTGACGTCCAGTTTCCTCTCAACCACTTTATTGTCATCACCGGTATCTCCGGAAGTGGCAAATCCTCCCTCTATCATGTTTTGGTGGATGCCCTGCAGCGCCAAAAGGAAGACTTTCCTCCCCAGTATTGCCAAGCTGTGCAGGGGCATCAGTATGTCCACAACGTGATCCAAATTGACCAAAAGCCCATTGGAAGAACCCCTCGAAGCAATCCAGCAACGTACACAAAAGCCCTAGACGGCATCCGCAAGCTGCTCTCCAGCCTCCCCCTCTCCCAGATGCGCAACTACAAGCCCGGGCGATTTTCCTTTAATGTCCACGGCGGGCGTTGCCCCACCTGCCAAGGCGGAGGCGTGATTGTGATGGAGATGCAATTTCTTGCAGATGTGGAAATCCCTTGCCCGGAGTGCAACGGAGAGCGCTTTCTACCCGACACTTTAGAAGTGCGCTATAAAGGAAAAAATATCTTCGATATCCTCCAACTTACGGTGGATGAGGCTTTGGAATGCTTCTCGCACCACAAAACCATCACCAGGCCTCTTCAGACCCTTCAACAGATTGGCCTTGGCTACCTAACCTTAGGCCAGCCTTCCACAACCCTTTCCGGGGGAGAAGCCCAGCGCCTGAAATTGGCCCGAGAGCTGTGCAAATCTTCTCAGCGGCCCGCCCTTTATCTTTTGGATGAGCCTACCACGGGGCTGCATTCGTGGGATGTGGAAAAGCTTTTAAATGCCCTGCGTTCCTTGGTGGATAGAGGCCATACGGTGGTGGTGATTGAGCACAATTTAGACGTGGTGGCCGAGGCGGATTATATCATCGATCTTGGCCCAAAAGGCGGTGATAAAGGCGGGGAGGTTGTGTTTCAGGGAACACCGGATGAGTTAATACAGGTCAAAAAATCTTTTACTGCCCGAGCATTAAAAAAACTTTTGTCAAAAAGAGCAAAGCTTTCCCCTCCCTCTCCCTCACCTCCCGCTCTCCCCTCTTCTCAAAGTGGAATTTCCCTCCGAGGAGTGCGCACCCATAATCTGAAAAACCTAGATCTTACCCTCCCTACGGGAGCTATCACCGTAATTACCGGCCCAAGTGGTTGTGGCAAGACCTCTTTGGCGATGGATACGCTCTTCGCCGAAGGTCAACGGCGCTATCTGGAGTCTCTCTCCAGCTATGCTAGACGTTTTCTTAGCATTCTCAATCCGCCGCCGGTGGAGGAAATCCACGGAATTTGTCCGGCGATCGCTATAGAGCGCAAGCCTCTTCCGCCAAATCCGCGCTCCAACGTGGCCACGATTACAGAAATTTATGACCATTTGCGTCTTCTTTACGCTCGTATCGCCCAAGCCAACTGCCTTTATTGCCACCGCCCTCTTACCAGCTTTAGCCCTAGCCAAGCGGCCCGCTACTGCCTTCAGCACTTCTCCCAGCAACACCTTCTTGTGCTCGCTCCTTTGCTCTCCAATCCACCGTTGGAGGGAAGGACAAAGGGGATTTTGGAAAAACTTCAACGCTTGCAGGAGCTGGGTTTTTCTAGGGTTTGGCTCAATGGAGAGCTGGAGACTATTTCCTCTCTATGCTCCAGTCGATTGGGGCAAATCCAATCCCTGTTTCTGGTGGTAGATAGGGTGGTTGCGGAGGAGAAAAAGTTTGCCCGCATCAGCCAAGGCATAGAAAGCGCCTATGAGTTTGGAGGCGGGGTTGCCGCTGTGCAGGCTTGGGAGCAGCCTTTGCAATATTTTTCTCAAAAGCTCGGCTGTGTGGTCTGCCAAGACTTTCGAGAAAGTTCGCCTTCCCCACGTCTGTTTTCTTTCAATAGCCAGCTAGGTGCCTGCCCAAGATGCCAGGGAATTGGAAGCCTTGACAAAAAGATTTGTCCGAAGTGTAAAGGCAATCGCCTCTGTCCAAAAGCCCTTAGCTATAAAATCTGCGGAAAAACCATCATCCAAACCCTAGAATTTACCGTCGAGCAAGCTTACGAGTTTTTTGGAAATCTTCCCATTCAAGAATGTTTCCTCCCCGTTGCTAGGCCCATTTTAGAAGAAATTCTAGAACGCCTACGATTTCTAAAGGATATTGGACTAAGCTACCTCACCCTTCATCGCCCCACCCACACCCTCTCCGGCGGGGAAGCTCAGCGGGTCCAATTGGCCACCCAATTGGGAGCAAAGCTCTCCGGAGTTCTCTATGTGCTCGATGAACCTACCGTTGGCCTCCACCCTCGAGATATCCGCGCTTTACACCAAAACCTCCAAATCCTAAAGGAACGGCGAAACACCCTGGTGCTTGTGGAGCATGATCCTTACCTCATTCAGCAAGCGGATTATGTCGTTGACCTAGGCCCAGCGGCTGGCAAATATGGGGGAGAAATCCTCTTTTCTGGCCCACCCTCTTCGCTATGCCAGCACCCCCAATCCCTCACTGGAAGATATCTAAAAAAGCTTCAAGAAAATTCCTCCAAACCCCCCTCCAAACCCCGCCGAAAGGGAAGCGGACAAAGCATCCAACTCAGCGGAGTGTGCACCCATAACCTGAAAAACCTGCATGTTCAGCTTCCTCTTGGCTGCTTTATCTGTGTATGCGGTGTTTCCGGCTCTGGCAAAAGTAGCTTGATTCTCGATACCCTTTTGCCCGCTCTACTGGAGCCAAACTCGCCTTCTCCTCCTGCTCGCTATGCCCGAATTCAGGCCCCAAAATTCAAGCATATCTTGGTGGTGGATCAAAAACCTATCGGGAAAACTCCCTCCTCCAATCCAGCTACTTATACCAAAGTTTTTGACCATATACGAGAGCTTTATGCTTCCTTGCCGCTTGCCCGGCAACGCGGCTACAGCAAGCGAGACTTTTCCTTCAACAGCGGAAAAGGCCGATGCCCCGCCTGCAATGGCGATGGAATGCAAAAAATTCATATGCACTTCCTCTCCGATGTCTGGATACCCTGCCCCGTTTGCAAGGGGAAACGCTACCAACGCTGTTTTCTAGAGGTCCGCTACCAAAATAAAAGCATCTCCGATGTCCTCGAAATGGAAATTTCCGAAGCGAAGTCTTTTTTTTCTTCCTTTCCCAAAATCTCTAAAATGCTCGCTATGCTTGAAGAAATCGGCCTCGGTTATTTGAAACTAGCTCAGCCCGCTACCACTCTCTCTACCGGAGAAACCCAGCGCTTGAAACTAGCTGTCGAACTTGCCAAAGGACGCTCCCTTCGCAATCGCCTATACATTCTGGATGAACCAACCACTGGCCTGCATCTCGACGATATCCAAAAGCTCCTTAACCTTCTCCATAAAATAGTGGATCAAGGCGCCACTGTTATTGGTATCGAACATAACCTAGAATTTGTACAAAATGCAGACTATATCGTGGAACTCGGCCCCGAAGGAGGCCAACGAGGCGGAAAAATCCTATTCTCCAACTACATTTCCTACTTCTGGCAAGCCAATACCCCCACCGCCCAAGAATGGCGTAAATACCTCTTTTCAGAATCCTTTTAAAACTCGGAAGGTTTACACCTGAAACCCTTTTTAGAAAAAAGTGTTTCAGACTTCCCAAAAACTTTTGTTCTCAGAACCTTTTTCAAAAAAGGTTCCGTACCTCCAAAAACTTTTTAGATTTAGGGGAAAACCTTTCCCCTAAAAACCCCTTTTCCCATTTCTTCCTGAAACCCTTTTTAGAAAAAAGTGTTTCAGACTTCCCAAAGACTTTTGTTTGTTTTGTAAGGGAAACCCTTTCAGAAAAAAGTGTTTCCTTTACCACCCCTTTCCAATTTCTGAAAATTGCCAAACAACTCCAAGAAAGGCAAAATATGAAAAAAGAAAGAGGCCTCACCCTTCTTGAAATCCTCATTGCCACCTCCATTCTTGTGGTGATGGTAGGTTTTCTTGTGGCTATTGTGAATTCCTTTATGGGAACTTGGCAGAGGAGCTATTACAATAGTATTCTGTTTGCTGAAGCTAGGCGCGTCTTTGAGACTATCCAAGAAGATCTTCAGGCGTTGGCAGTAGGTTCATTTTCGCACAAGTGCCGTCTGGTAGGGGATTTCGATACTTTGGGGCGATTTCGATTGCGACTGGTACGTCCAATCTACCATGAAGAAGGGTGGTGGGAAGCTAGGAAAAGTGGTCAGCATCTTCTTGCTGATAAATATATTGACTCTGATCAAGACATTCAAGAGGCGAGTCAAGGTCGGCTAAAGCCAACTGCCGGCTGGATGGAGGTAATGTATGCCATGGATCCAAATCCTCATTCCCTGCGCTTGCACCGGATCGTTCGCACACCTGTGGGGGGCGAGGGGAGTTTGCTTGCTCCCCGTCCCCGTCCCAGAGTTTGGACTCCATTTCTGGACAATGTTCTTTATCTTGAGTTTCGCTATTGGTCACCTTGGACGAGAAGTTGGGAAATTCCTCTTCGGAGGATGAGCCAAGAGGAACTTAGGGGCACTCCTTTGTTGTATTGGGATTCACAACGAAAAGGGGAACAGCCTCCCATTCAGGGGCAGTTCCCCATTTTTCGCCCTCCCCAGCATCTCTTGGATCATCCTGTTTTACCCGAAAAAGTGATGGTGATCTTAGTGCTTCGGCGGCCGGATTGGAAACCAGATGCGGTGGTACTGGCGGAGGACATTGGGCCAAATTCGCTGAGGATACCCTTGAGCGCTGTGGGGAAGGTCCCTCAAGAGGGAACGGATTTCCGGTTTGTTCGCTTATCTTCCTCAGGAGGGAAAGAACCTCAGAATTCAGTGGAATGGGTGCACTACAGCAAAGTGGTTGGTTCTTCACTGGTATTAGAGAATGCTTTATATCGAGGTGCTAGAGGCACGCAGCCGATTGCTCATTTAGCGGGCACAAGTGTAGAGGTAGGAAAGACTTTTTGTTTTGTTATTTCGTTGATGGGAACTGCGAGCAATATTGAAGAACAGAGATAGGAGAATTCGAATAAAAGAATTTTTCACTTTTTCGAAAAGAGCTTCAGAAAAAAGTTTTGGCGAGATTTGGAAAGGGTCTTCCCCTAAATTACGAAAAGTTTTTGAGAAGGGTAGGGGAAACATTTTTTTTAAAGAGGGTTTCAGAAGTGAACATTTAAAGGGGTTTTTAGGGGAAAGGGTTTTCCCCTAAATCTAAAAGTTTTTGGAGGTTTGGAATCTTTTTTTGAAAAAGGTTCCAAGAAGAAAAGTTTTTGGGAAGTCTGAAAACCTTTTTTCAAAAAGGATATTCTTTAGCTAAGATTTGGGTGGAGGGAGAAGTTTTTTTTCTATGATTTCTTGTTTGGGAGGCGGTAGGAGAGGGGGGAGGGGGGGGG
>RFKQ01000101.1 GCA_003694635.1 Planctomycetota bacterium | reverse complement strand
GGGGATCGGCTTTCCGAGGGGGGGCTGTGGGGACGCGTTCTTCTGCTTTGACTCGGCGGGCATGGCGGCCACGCCTTCGGTTTTCCCCCAAAGTGGCCACCGGTCGGGCTAAGCGGCCGGGCGCTTCCGGACGCTCTTCTCGCCCTTTCTCTTCCGCTGCTGGAGGTCAAAATCGGCCTTCTGCGCTCGCTGCTGGGGCTGCGCCGGGGGGAGGGGGGGCAGCGGTATCCTCTCGCATTCCCGTGGATCTTCCGCCGCCCTTGCTTGGCAAGATAGAGGAGGAGCTTCAAAGGCTTCGAATTCCCCCAAAATATCGCTCTTGTGTGGTGGAGTATTTCCGGAGATATGCTAAAATTCTTTCTTCTTCGGATTCGGAGTAGGGGCAAAGGATTTCAGGAGGAAAAGAGTTGGAAAAAGGATTTTAAAAATTGAAAAGCTTGTGGGGAGGAGGTGGTAGGGGAAACGCATTTTCAAGGGGTTTTTCGTTTTTCTTAACAAAGAGGAAAAGGGTTTAGCAGAGAAAAGTTTTTTGAAAGATTTCGAGTTGAAAGGAAGTTTTTATGAGGTGTTTTCAGGTTTATTTGAGTGCCTTTTTGCTTCTTTTTCTTCCCTGTGGTTGTCAGAAGAAGGTGGATCATAGCCCGAAAGGAAATTCTCCTACATCGGTGGTAAGTTCTCAGAAGTCAGGAACTTCTTATCGCCAGGCTTTGGAGCGTGGTGTGGCTTGGTTGATGGCGCAGCAGAAGGAAAATGGTGGTTGGCCTGTTTTTAAAGATGGCCCTACAAACGTAGGGTACACGGCCTTGGCGGTGATGGCTGTGGCTAGTTCTCCGTCTGAGATTCGGCAAAAATATGCTTCTTCGCTTGCCAAGGGGGCGGAGTTTTTGCTAAAATACCAGCAAAAGGATGGGAGGTTTGACCAGCAGGGTCATGAGCGCACCAACTATTATACTTCGCTTTCTCTTTTGGCTTTGGTTCGATTGGACAAAGAAAAGTACAAGGCGGCGATTGAAAAGGCCAAAAATTTTCTGATTAACACTCAATTTTACGAGGGATTTCACAATGTTTCTCCGGACAGCCCCCACTATGGGGGATGGGATTATCGCCCGAAGAAGGGGGGATTAAATGCCGATTTATCTAATACTCAATTTACTCTTCAGGCTTTAAAGGAAGCCGGGGTACCCAAGGATAGCCCTGTTTGGAAGCGGGCGATGAAATTCCTCTCACGGTGTCAAAATCGGACGGAGTCCAACGATGCCAAGGGTTTTGTGGTTCTCAACGATGGTGGTTTTATGTATTTCCCGGGCAAATCACAGGCTGGTGTGAAGAAGACGCCCAAGGGCGATGCGCATCCTTCTTATGCAAGTATGACTTACGCTGGGTTAAAGAGTTTTATCTACTGCAACGCCACCAAGGATGATCCCCGTGTTCAGGCTGCTTATAATTGGTTAAGGAAGCACTACACACTTGAGGAGAATTACGGGATGGGCACTCGCCAGAAGCCGCAAGATGGCAAGAGGGGTTTGTTTTACTATTACCAGACCATGGCGAAGGCTTTGCGGGTATGGGGAGAGAGGTACATTATCACTCCAGATGGTACCAAGCACGATTGGGCCAAGGAATTGGCGGATAAGCTTGTTTCTTTGCAAAAGCCGGAGGGGTACTGGGTCAACGCCAATACGCATTGGCAGGAAGGTAGTCCTTATTTGGTGACTTCTTATTCTTTGCTTGCTTTGAATGATTGTTTGAAGGCCATGGCAGCGTATGAAAAATAAGGTAGGCGTGTGGTTTATTGGCGCTAGTGGAGCTGTGGCGACCAGCGCGGTGGTGGGTTGGTTGGCATTGCAGAATAGGTTGAGTTCTTCTGTTGGTCTTGTGAGTGCTTTGCCGGCGTTTTGTGGCTTGGATTTCCTCCCTTATGAGAGTTTTGTTTTGGGGGGGTGCGATTTGGTTTCACCCTCGTTTGAGGGGATGATGCGTCAGATTTATCCGGAGGTGGGGAGGGAGTTTTTGGAGAAGTTGAGGCCGCAGTTGCGGGCTATAGAGGGGCGGGTGCAGCGTTTTTCGTCGGATTTGAGCCGGCGTGAGGAGGTGGAGTGGATTATGCGCGGTTTGGGGAATTTTCAGGCTCAGCATTGTTTAGATAGTGTGATTGTGGTGAACTTAGCGAGCACGATGCCCAATCCGCCTTTTTTGCGGGAGTTGAGGACGTTGGAGGATTTAGAAGGTGCCATTGATGAAAATCGTCCGATTCCTTCAAGTGTTTTGTATTGTTATGGTGCATTTCAGTTTAGATTTCCTTATGTAAATTTTACACCTTCTCCGGACTGGGAGGTTGGTGCTATTCAGGATCTTGCTATGCGCAAGAAGGTCGTTTATGCTGGGCAAGATGGGAAAACGGGGGAGACTTTGCTCAAGTCCGCTTTGGCGCCTTTGTTTGCTGCGAGGAATCTTTCTGTTCTTAGTTGGGTAGGCTACAATATTCTGGGAAACCGGGATGGGGAAAATCTTCAGCATCCCTCCCATCGTCAGGCTAAGGTGGAGAGCAAATCCTCCGCGATTCGCTCGATTTTAGGGGAGAACACGCACACGTTGGTAGGCATTGATTATGTTCCTTCTTTGGGGGACAGGAAGACGGCGTGGGATTTTGTTCATTTCCAAGGTTTTTTGGGGGCTAAGATGAGTTTGCAATTTATCTGGCAGGGGTTGGATTCTCTTTTGGCTGCTCCGTTGGTGATTGATTTGATACGCTTTAGTGAATTGGCTTATCGTCAGGGTATCGTTGGCCCTCTTTCTCACCTAGCCTCTTTCTTTAAGTCCCCGGTTGGTTGCCAGACTCATCATTTTTATGAGCAGTTTCAACTTCTCGAGGAGTATGCGCGGCGGTATTTGAAGGATGGTGTTGGGGAGTAGAGGTTTTTCAAGGGAATGGGGAGAGAGTTTTTGGAGGTATGGAACTTTTTTGAAAAAGGTTCCGAGAAGTAAGAAAAGTTTTGAGTAATTTGCGGGGTATGAGGAGATGGCACGTCGTCGGGTACCTTTGCCGGCCAAGTTGATTTGTGGTTTATTTTCTTCCGAGAGGGCGGTGATTGAGGAGGGGATTATGAGGTTGGAGGGTAGTTTTGGGGAGGTGGATTTGAGGGGGGGATATTATCGGTTTACGCACACGGATCATTATGCGGAGGAGATGGGTGGTGAGTTATGGAAGTGTTTTGTTTCGTTTGAGCGTTTGATTGAGCAGGAGAGGATTGTAGAGATTAAGAATTTTACCAATCGTTTGGAGTTGGAGTTAAGGCCTATGGGTTTTCCGTATTCTCGGGCGATCAACATTGATCCGGGTTATATTACGGGGGCGAAGTTGGTATTAGCGACGATGAAGGATTTTGTGCATCGTTTGTATTTAGGTGATGGGGTGTATGGGGAGGTGACCTTGTCGTATATTCATGGGGATTTTCGGGTACAGCCTTGGACGTATCCGGATTATCGTGAGGAGGAGAATTTATCTTTTTTTCGGCAGGTTCGTTTTCGGTATCTGGAGCAGTTTCGTGGTGGTGGGAAGGGGGGAATGAAAAAGAGGTAAGCTTGATTAGGCTTACCTCTTTTTGGGTATTTGTGATAGAGGTGGTGGAATGTGAGGTTATGAGTAAAATTTTCTCATATTGGAGCGTGGGGTTCGTTCTTTTGCCCAGTCGACGCGGATGGTACGGCCATCCAGTTCGGTGTTATCCAGTTCGCTTTTGCATTTTTCAGCGGCTTCTTGGTTTTGGAATTGGACGAAGCCAAATCCTCTGGATCGGCCGGTATCGCGGTGTACGGGGATGACCACTTCTTCTACGGTGCCGAATTGTTCACAGGTTTCTTTTAGGCTTTCTTCCGTTGTGGCCCAGGCTAGGCCACCAAAGTACAGTTTTTTCATGAGAATTCTTCTTTAGATAAAGGACCCTTAGACGAACACTGATCTGAAGTTTAGGGATGAGATTTTCCCCGACTTCAGAAGACCGAAACAAGATTTCCTCCAAAAGACCGACATATTAACAACTAAAAACCATATATTTTATTTTACGTATTATACCATAGAAATGTGAGTTTGGCTAGTGTATTTTTAATTTTTTTTTCAATTTTAAGGGAGTTTTAATTTTTTTTGCCGGTGATTTTGACAACGATTTGGGCTTCTTTAAAGAGTTTTGCTGCTTCTTCAGCGGTTTCTTTTGGGACTTTTTGGAGCACTTTTGTGAAGGGTTTGTTGGTCATTTCCATGGCTTTGGGGAGGGGGATGCCTCGAATTTGTGAGATAATTTGGGCAGCTTTTTCCTTTTTTTTCGTAGAGCGTGGGGCGGTGAGTAGGACATTGGTCTCTCCTTGTCCCTCTTTGGCGCTTAGAGGTGTGGGGTTGGGTGTGGGGTTGGGTGTGGGGTTGGGTGTGGGG
>RFKQ01000100.1 GCA_003694635.1 Planctomycetota bacterium | reverse complement strand
CTCCAAACTCCGAGGGCGAAGCCCACGAGGAGGCCGCGTTTTTTTAGGGCTTGGATAAAGTATTCGGAGCAGGAGGGTTGGAAGCGGCAGGAGGGGGGGAGGAGGGGGGAGAGGAGGAGTTGATAGAGGCGGATGGCGTAGATGCAGAGCCATTTTATGAGGAGGGCGGGGAGTTGGAGGAGGAGTAGGAGGTTTTGCATGTGGTTGGCCTTGAAAGTGCGGTATTTTAGGGGGGGGAGGGTTTATTTTTTAGGATTTGTGGTGAGTTTGTTTTAGCAGTTGTAGAAGGCTGTGTTGGATGAGTTGGAGGTGTGGTATATTTCCTTTTGAGAAGTTAGGCACGAGGATGATATCCAGGCCTTTAGGGAGTTGGGGGCGGCTGAGGCGGAAGGCTTCACGGAAGAGGCGTTTGATGCGATTTCGGAGGTAGGCTTTTCCGGTACGTTTTCGGATAGCCATTCCCATGCGGGTGTAGGGGAGTTGGTTGGGGGCGTAATAGATTTTGAGGATATGGTTTCGCAGGATTTTTCTTTTTTGGTAGACGGCATGGTATTCTTTGGTTTTTCGGATTTTATATTTTTTTCCGAAGGAAAATGGTCGTTCTGGCATTGGTTTAGGGTTTGGGTTTATTTGGTATAGGGGAGATAGCGTTGACTTCGTTTACTCCAGGGGCTTTTGGGGTAGAGTTGGATACCTTTTTGCCAGATTTGTTTGGCTTTTTGTTTTCGTTTAGTGTAGAAGGCGTAGACACCCCAGAGGTGGTAGGCTTGGGCGGCGTAGGGGGAGTTGTGGAAGATTTGGATATTTTTTTCCATGATTTGGAAGGCTTTGGCATAATTTTTTTGGAAGAAGTAGGAGGCGGAGAGGGTGATATACATTTCATCGGTTTTTTTGTATTGGTTATTGGGATCGAGTTGGATCACTTTTTTGGCATGTTGGATAGCTTGGTTGCGGTTTCGCAGGCGGTAGTAGATTTTAGCGAGTTCGTAGTGGCAGGAGAGGCGTTTAGAAGTTTCTTCTGTTTTGAGGGATTTTAGGGTTTGTTTGAAGAGGGGGATAGCTTGTTGAGGTTTACCTTGTAGGCGCAGTCGTTTGGCTTTAGCATAGAGGACGAGGGGATGTTGTGGATTTTGGGGGATGATTTTTTGGGCTTTTTGCCAGAGCTGGTAGGTTTGGGCGATATCTTTGATTTGGTAGAGGTAGACGGGGAGGGGGCGGTAGCCGGGGATGCGAGCGAATTCTTTGCCGTTTTCATCGAGGAAGAGAAGGAGGGGGTAGGTATTGGCACCTAGTTGTTGGGCGAGCGTTTTTTGTTTGGGGTAGAGGATGATGGCGTTGAGAAAGTTTTGGGCGCAAAACCTTTGCGCTTTGGCCTGATTTAGGGTATTTTGTTTCAGGCGGATACAGGTGCCTCACCCGGGGTTGGTGATGAGGATTTGGAGGAGTTTTTTTTGTTTTTTTGCTTGTTCAAGAAGACTTTTTTTATAGGGTTTCCAGATCTGAGCGGCTTTGGAGTTGGAGGCCCAAAGGAGGGGAGGAATTCCGAGTAGGGTGAGGAGGAGAGAGAGGGTTTTTGTTTTCATAGTGTTTCTCGATTTTATTTGTATTTTGAATTTGTTGGTTGGTGGTGGGTTTTATGGTTTGTCTGGGTAGTTTGCGATCACGACGGTTTTGATACCGCCTCGGACGTTGAAGTCGCCTTTGACGGTGCACTGTTTGGGTTGTACAACTTCGACGATATCTTCGAGGATTTTATTGGTTACGGTTTCGTGAAAGGTTCCTACATTTCGATAGGAGTGGATATAGAGTTTTAGGGATTTGAGTTCGACGCACTTTTTGTTGGGGGTGTATTCCAGGTGGATGGTAGCGAAGTCGGGCTGACCTGTTTTGGGGCACAGGCAGGTAAATTCTGGGATTTTAATTTCGATGTTATAGTCCCGGTTGGGGTAGGGGTTGGGAAAGGTTTCGAGGATATTTTTTTGATCGCTTTCTGAGGAATTCACGGTCTTTTCCTATGAAAGGTAAGGAAAGATGCTTGAGGTGGGTGTGAACTTATTTTCCTCCGAAGGTTTTGTAGAAGGTTTCGGTTAGGCCGTTGAAATTTTTGGCGAGGGAGATCACCCAATCGGCTTCGGTGCCTTTGACGGCATTGAGTTGGATAGCGGTGGGGATAAAGAGCAGAATGGCGGCGAGCAGAAGGAGGATGGTCCAGGCGATATGATGGGTTTTGAGTTGCATCGCGGCGGCGGCCATAATGCGTTTAGAGGAGCGATGGGCGCGTCCGGACATGCTGGAGCGGGGGGCGATATTTTCCTCGGAGAGTTCAGCGCTTTCTTCCATGATAAACTCGCCGCTATCGGTGCTATCGGTGCTTTCTTCCACTAGTGCGACGCTGCTTTCTTCGCTATCGTCGATAAGTTCGAAGGTTTCTGTTCCTCCCTCATCGCTGGAGGCTCCTACTTCCATAAGTGCGCCGGTATCGTCTTCTTCGGAGGATTCGTAGAATTCGATATAGCTGCTGGAGCCGCTTTCCTTGAGGGAAGGGGCTTCTACGGTGGCGATACTTTCCTCAGAGTCCCCCGACGGCGCAATTAAAAGATCATCGCTGGAGCCGATCAGAAGCTCATCGCTGGAGCCCACAGAGCTTTCGGAGAAATCGTTGATATTGAGCACGGTGTCATCGGTGCTACTGTCTTCGAGAACGAGCTCTTCACTGGATTCGGGAAATTCAAGATCATTGTCGGACTCGGTGAGAATAATGGTAGGTTCCGTCTGCCTTCCTTGGGAGAGTTTCATCACATCGGATCGCTTAAATTTCATGCTCATACCGTCTCGAAACCCGCGCAGCTCGCCCTGGGAAATCAGACGTTTTAGCTCCTCTTCATCAATACCCAACTCATCGATCACTTCTTCAAAAGATAAGTAATTGCTGGCCATATCTTTACTCCTTCTTGCGGGGACGACCAAGAACTTTCTCCTATAAAATTATAGCAAGAAATCTCCATTTCGCAACACCTATTTGGAAAATTCCGAACCTTTTTGAAAAAAGTTTCCGAACCTCCAAAAACTTTTCTTTCTTTTTGGAAAACTTGATTTTTTTTGAAGAAACCCCCAACATTTTAGTCAGAGAATCCGTTTAGGCAATTGTATTTGTGTATTCAAGTGAACCTCATTTTCCGGTTGAAGAATAGAGGTGAGTATTTAAGGTATTTACAGGAGAGAAAAGCGTGCGATACCTATTATTTTTGGTCCTTGCCCTTGCTTCTTTGTCAGTGGAAGCATACGGAGGGGGGAAAGACACCGTTCAAACGAACGATTTAGATTTAGAGCTGGAGATTGTACAGTACTACCGAGCGATGCTAGAGAGGCGCTTTCAGCTGTGGCTTTCTAGAAGCGAGGATGTTGGATGGCGGAAGAAGTATTTGGATTATCACTACCGCTATCTTTTTGGAATTGGCCAAAACTCCGATGAGATTTTAGAATTGGCGTGGAAAGAGTTGGAGCGATTGCAAGGGCAGATGGAAGCTTTGGCAAAAAGGATAGAGCCGGGTCTGGAGTATTGGGATTTTTTGGAGCAAATAAAAAACGATTGTCCGCGCAATGAAAAGGAACTGGTGGAAGCCTATCGTCGGGAAATGGGCAGAGTAGCGAGTTTTGTCCAGCGCAAAGGATTGGTGAGCGTACCCGATTACGCTCGTTTTGTAGACGCAAAATTAGGCTCTGCCAAAAGCGGGTATGCGTTTGGTTATTTTCTGCCTCCTCGGTGGCGGAAGGGAGGTTCGAAAACGGGGTACTTTGTGGTGATCGCTCCCGGCAAAGGGGCCACGCTCCAGGAGAGGCGAGAGCGATTTCGATCCCACAACTATTCGTGGATTCCAGCTGTTTCTGCCCATGAGGGCATACCAGGGCATCATTTGCAATTGGCTGTTTGGGCTCACACTCCGGTAGGTCTTAGGAAACTGTGCTACAATACGGCGTTCGTCGAGGGTTGGGGGCTATATGTGGAGAGGTTGTTGGATGAGGCGGGGTATTACACCGATCCTAGGGAGCGCTTTGCAATGCTGCAGCTTCGGGCGTGGCGGGCGGCACGGGTGATTGTGGATCAGGGGCTGTATTTGGGTTTTTTGAGTGAGGATATCGCCGAGGATATTTTGGTCTACCAAGTGGGTTTAGAGCCTTTAGCGGCGCGCTTGGAGGTGGCCAAACAGCGGGCGCGTCCTTTTTACTATTCGGGGTATTTTATCGGCTATCGGGAGCTCTTGCGTCTTCGGAGGATGGCCCGGCAAATGTTGGGCAAGCGCTTCTCCCTGCGGTGGTTCCACGACACGCTTTTGAGGATTGGGCCATTGCCTTTTCATATTCTGGAAAAAGAGTTAAAGCGCCGTATTTTGCGCTACAAGCGGAAAAAATGATAAGGCGCATCTTGGTTCTCTGGATGCTTGCGTTGGGGGGAGGGTTGCATTTTCCAGTACAGGTTTTTGCTCTAAAAAAGGGGGGAGCGGAGAAGGCCAAGTTAGACCTTTGGGAAATGCCATTTTCTCTACGCTCCCGGGTTAGGGAGTTTCGCTTTCGGAGCAAAAGTGTCCTGTTGGTGGGTGATGTGCAGCTCCGTTTTCGGCCAAATCAGGCAGAGATTTCCTTTTGCGCTCAAAACATGGTGGCCTGGTTTGCCAAAACCTCTTCCAAATCCGGTAGTCTTCCCTTAAAAAAAATTTATGCCGAGGGCGGGATTTTGGTAGAGGCTCCTCGTTTGGCCATCCGCGGGGAAAAGCTATTCTATCATCTTGGTAGAGATCGAGGGGTGATTGAGAAGGCGCGATTGTACTATTTTGGCCCATCCGGCCGGGGCCGAAGTACTATTTTTTCTAATCGGTATGGAGAGGGGGGCGATGTCTACACTCGGTGGTCGGCTAGGTTATTTTCTTCGAAAAAGGGAACGCCGTTTTATGTGGAGGCGAGGAGGATACACCTCCAGGGGCTGCTCCGGGGGCGTAGAAAATTTTGGGCGAGGGAGGTGACCTTGACCACATGCGAGTTTTCGCCACCCCATTATCTTGTTGGTGCTTCTTCGATGGAGGTTGTGCAAACGGCGTCGGGGGATTATCAGATTTATCTCAGCGGGGTGCGCCTTCAGCTGCTGGACAGTCCGTTTTTCTATCTACCTTGGTTTTATTGGGACACCTTTTGGAATCCTTTTATTCCTCGTGTGAAGCTGGGGAGTTCCTCGAAGTTTGGTTTTTTTTCGCTGATTAAATTTCGCCTTCCAAGGGTTTTGGGAGCTCGCACGGAAGTGTATTTGGATCACTACCAAAAAAAAGGGCTAGGAGGTGGCGGGCGAATCCGCTATGGAAAGAGGCAAAGACGCTTAGATAAGAGCTTTGGGACTGGATTTCCCAAAGAGACTTTTGGGGAGCTTGATTTTTATGCCATTTACGATAAGGGAGTGGACAGTAGCGGTTTTGTCTACCCTCGTCCTTTTCGCTATTGGGTGAGGTGGCTACATCGTCAGACGTTGCCGGGGGACATTCGCTGGAGTGCGGAGTACCAGCGGTTTTCCGATGCTGGGGTTCAGCTGGAGTACAATGAGAGGCAAGCCAAGGAGGGGCGGGATGTGGAGTCATATGTGTACTTTCAAAAGCATTTTTCCCGGGTGGGATGGACCCTGTTGGCCAAGTATCGCCAGAACGATTATTTGAAAGAGATCGAGGAATTGCCCCGCGTTCGTTGGTATATTTTTTCGCTGCCTTTGTTTGATTTTCCCGCTAGGATTTATTTGGACGGGGAGGGGGAAGGGGGATATTTTCGTTTGTTTGCTGCTAACACAAAAGCGCCTTCTCAGGATGTATTGCGCTTAAATCAAAGTCTGGAGTTATCGGTACCTTTTAGTCTATGGGATTTGCAAGTTCGCCCATTTCTTTATGGACGAGCAACAGCGTATTCGGAGGGAGCAAAGGAGAAAGAGGCGCAGCTCCAGACGATGATGGGGGCAGGGGTGACGTTGTATTTGCACTTCTGGAGGATCTTTGGAGGGAAGGTGAAGCATATTTTTACCCCTGAGGTCACGTATAAAAATTATTTTCATCGCTCTTTATCGCCGACGAGCTTGATTGCTGTGGATGAGTTGGAGCAGTTTGACCGAAGGGCTCTGATTGAGATGGCGTTGAGGAATCAGATTTACTTTCCTGAGCGGAAACTTTTAGACATTTATATTCGCACTTCATATTTTCCTTTGGCGAAGAGGGACAATTTGGGGCGGGATTTTGGTCTGGTGGAGTTGGAGGGGGTGGTGTACCCATGGAGAGGTTTTGTTTTGCGTCTTTGGGGGGATCATTTTTTGTGGAAGAAGAGCGATTTAGGGGTAGCGTTTGATTTTTTATGGAATGTTTACACGGCTAGATTGGAGAGGTGGAATGTGGGGTTGCAGTTGGTGGATGTGGGGAGGATGGGGATGCAGATTTCCTATCGTTTTCAGGAGAGGATTAGTAGTATACTTTCGCTGGCATTGCAGGCAAAGCTGAACCGGAAGTGGTGGTTTCGGGCGGTATATCAGTATGACTTTCGCCAGGGGCGTTTGTTGCAGCAGACTTATACGGTGCACCGCAAATTGCATCGGTGGATTTTGAGTGTTTCGTTTGCGCGGGATGAGGGGGAGGGGAATACCACCTTTAGCGTCAATTTCTCACCGGCGTTTTTGTTTAAAGGGGCAAAATCGTTTGGGGGTTATGAGCGAGATGTGGTGTATCGGCGTTCCTATTCGACTTTGGTTGGGTTGGAGTGATGAAGGAGGTTGGATCACGGGGGACTGGGGGTAGAGAAGTTATTTTCCCTAAATCTTAAGAGTTTTTGGGAGAGGGTGGGTAGGAGGGAAAGTTTTTGGCGGTACGGAACCTTTTTTTGAAAAAAGTTCCGAGTAAGAAAAGTTTTGGGGAAGCTTGAAACCCTTTTTGGAAAAAAGGGTTTCAGGAGTAAACGTGGAAAAGGGGTTTATTAGTAGCGGTAGTGTTCGGGTTTGTAGGGGCCTTCGATGGGAACGCCGATGTAGTTAGCTTGTTCGGGGGTAAGTTTGGTGAGTTTCGCGCCGATTTTTTCGAGGTGGAGTCTAGCGACTTCTTCGTCGAGGATTTTGGGTAGGGTATAGACTCCGATTTTGTATTCATTTTTTCGTTTCCAGAGGTCGATTTGAGCGAGCACTTGGTTAGAGAAGCTATTGGACATGACGAAGGAGGGATGTCCGGTGGCGCATCCTAGGTTAACTAGTCGGCCTTCGGCGAGGATATAGATACTTTTTCCGTTAGGTAGGTCGTAGCGGTCCACTTGTGGTTTGATATTAACTTTACGGACGTTGGGGTGTTGGTTGAGTTGGTCGACTTGGATTTCGTTATCGAAGTGTCCGATATTGCAGACGATGGCTTGGTCTTTCATTTGTAGCATATGTTCGAGTCGGATAACGTCGCGGTTTCCGGTGGCGGTGATATAGATATCGGCTATTCCGAGGGTATCTTCGACGGTGGTGACTTGGTAGCCGGCCATAGCGGCTTGTAGGGCGCAGATGGGATCGATTTCGGTGATGATGACTCTAGCGCCTAGAGCTTGCATAGATTGGGCGCATCCTTTTCCCACGTCTCCGTATCCGCAGACGACGACGACTTTTCCGGCGATCATAACGTCTGTGGCGCGTTTGATGCCGTCGGCGAGGGATTCTCGGCAGCCGTAGAGGTTATCGAATTTTGATTTAGTGACGCTATCGTTGACGTTGATGGCGGGGACGAGGAGTTCGCCTTTTTCGAGCATTTGGTAGAGGCGATGGACGCCGGTGGTGGTTTCTTCGGAGACACCTTTCCAGTTTTCGACGAATCGGTGCCATTTTGTGGGGTCTTCTTGATAGATTTTGCGCAGGAGGTTCATAATAATTTTTTCTTCTTTGTTGTGGTATTCTTTTTCGAGGAGGGCGGGGTTATTTTCCACGGCGTAGCCGCGGTGGATAAGTAGGGTGGCATCGCCGCCATCGTCGACGATGAGGTCGGGGCCGCTGCCATCTTCCCAGGTCATAGCTTCGTTGGTGCACCACCAGTATTCTTCGAGGGTTTCGCCTTTCCAGGCAAAGACGGGGACGCCCATTTTTGCCATAGCGGCGGCGGCGTGGTCTTGGGTGGAGAAGATGTTGCAGGAGGCCCATCGCACATCGGCACCGAGGGCTTTTAGGGTTTTGATTAGGATAGCGGTTTGGATGGTCATATGGAGGGAGCCCATAATTTTGGCGCCTTTGAGGGGTTGTTCTTTTGCGTATTTTTCTTGGATAGCGATGAGTCCGGGCATTTCGGGTTCGGACATAGCGATTTCTTTTTCTCCCCATTCGGCGAGGGAGATATCTTTGATTTTATAGGGTAGGCGTTTGGTAGAGACTTGTTCGGACATGTTTACTCCTTTTTACGTTGTGTTGAGGGAATATGAATAAAATTTTGACATGGGCTAATTATTTTTATTTAGATGGGGGATTAGGGGGGATGATTTTTGAGTAGGATCCAGTGTTTGCTTCCTACTTGTTGTTGGTGTACGGGGAGGAGTTGGGATCGCAGGGAGGTTGGGATTTTCTGTTGGTAGAAGTGTTGTAGGGTGAGGACGAAGGCGTTTGGGTTTTTGTCGAGGAAGTGTTGGAGTTGTTGTTGGATGATTTGCCAGCGGTTGGGTTGGTCTTCCATGTGTGGTGCATCGAGTCGGGTACAGAATCGGCGGGAGTAGTAGACGAATCCGGAGCGATAGATTCCGTACATACACCAGGGGGTTTGGGGGGGGATAATTTCGTTGATTTTTTTTGCGAAGTTGCGGGTAGATTTATAGGGGTTGATGGGAGGGAAGACGGTGGAGAAGATAGCGATTTTGAGGGGTAGGATTCCGGAGGTAGCGATAAAGAAGTAGAGTACATATTTTTGTTTGAGTAGGGTATAGATTAGGATGGAGGCGAGGAGGAGGAACAGGAGGCTAGGGAGGTAGATTTGGGAGAGGATTTTTTGGAGGAGTGGAAGGTATTTTTGCCATTTTGTTTTGCCGTAGTTTTGGAAGAGTTCTGGTCTTATGTAGGTGGCGGTTAGGGTAATTAGGCCGAGGAGTAGGAATAGGGTGGAGAGTATCCAGGAGGGGAGGGAGAGCCATTTTGTGGTCGGTTTTTGTTGAGAGAGTTCCACGCAGGCTTGTGCGAGTAGGATGGAGATAGGGGGTAGAATGGGCATAAGGTATTTTGCTTGTTTGGATTGGGAGGCGCTGAAGAAGGCGAAGGTGAGGGTGATCCAGAGGAGTAGGGAGAGGGTATTGGGGGAGAGATTTTTTTTTCTGATCCAGAGGTAGAGGAGTGGGAGGTAGATGCTCCAGGGTAGGAGGTCTGTGGGTAGGGTGATGAGGTAGTAGTAGAGGGGTCGTAGGTGGCTGGTGTATTTGCCGGAGAATCGGCTTACATTTTGTTCCCATAGTGTATGGATGAATTGGTTTCCCATGGAGAGGTAGGCGAGGGCGAACCAGGAGAGGGAGATGGTGAGGAATAGGAGTATGCCGATTAGGTGTGTTTTGTTGAGTAGGGAGGTGGTGAGGGAGTAGAGGCGTTGGTAGAGTTGGTAGGATTTTTTTTGAGGTGGGTTGGAGTTTTGGGTAGGGAGGGTTGTGTGGTGTATGTGGGGGGGGGTTGTGAGGAGGCGTTGGGGGAGGATAGCGAGGAGGGCGAGGATGATGGCGAGGGGGCCTTTGGTTAGGGTAGCGAGGGCGAGGAGTGTGTAGGCGGCGAGGAGTTTGAGGCGGTGAGGGTGGTGGGGTT
>RFKQ01000010.1 GCA_003694635.1 Planctomycetota bacterium | reverse complement strand
GCGTTATGGGCGGGGATAGAGCGCAGTCGGGGGCGGTGGGTGATGACTATGGATGGGGATTTGCAGGATAGCGTGGTGGAGCTGGAGAAGTTATGGCAAAAGGCGCGCCAGGAGTCGTTGGACATGGTGGTAGGATGGAGGAGGGGGCGCCGGGACAGTTGGGGGAAGGTATTGGTTTCGAGGGTGTACAATGCCCTCTTACGGGTGGTAGGTGGGCCGCCGTTGCACGATATAAACGCGGGGATGCGCCTATTCCGCAGAGATTGCTTGGACGAGAATCCTTTTTATGGGGATCAGTATCGTTTGCTGCCGTTTTTACTTCATGTGCGTGGATATCGTGTGGGCGAGGTGGTGGTGGAGCATTTTCCTCGCCGTTTTGGTCGTTCCAAATACGGTACATGGCGTTGTTTTACGGGTTTGTTGGATGTGGGGACAGTGTTGTTTTTAAGTCGTTTCCAGCATCGGCCGCTTCATTTTTTTGGTACGGTGGGCGCGTTTTTGTTTTTGGTGGGTTTGGGGATCAATGGCTACATTGTGTATTTGCGGTTCAGTTATGGGAGTATTCAGTTTCGTTATCCCCTTCTTATTCTTGGAGTTTTGGCGATGGTGATAGGGATTCAGCTACTTTCTACGGGTTTTTTGGCGGAGTTCATCGCGGGGTATTTGCATCAAAATCGCCGGGGTTATTCCGTGGCGGAGTGGATAGATTGCGATGAGACGGCGATGTTTGATGATTAGCGCTTCCTATCCCACTTTGAGGGAGCCTTATCGTGGGATTTTCATACGTCATTTAGCGGAGTGTTTATCGCAGAAGGTGGATCTTACGCTTTTGGTGCCATCCCCGGGGGGGAAGGGTAGGCCGCTACCTTTTGAGGGGGGGCGGGTGGTTTCGTTTCCTTATTGGGGGGAGCGTTTAAAAAGCTATCGGCGGACGCCGGTTTTGCCATCGGTTTCGTTTTTGCTCTCTTGTCTTCAAAGGGGGTTGAGGTTGGTGAGGCGAGCGGATTTTTTGTTGGTTCATTGGATTTTGCCAACGGGATTGATTGGGGCTTGGTTGAGTCGTTTTTTTGGTGTTCCGTTGGCTTTATACGCTCATGGTAGCGATGTTTTGGATGTAGCTTTTCGTGGCAGGGGGATGGAGTTTTTGGCCAAGTGGACGGTGCAGCGTGCGGGTTTGGTTTTTGGGGTGAATGGAGGGATGGTGGAGCTATTGAGATCGCGTTTTGGGGCTTCTAGGGTTGTGTTGGCGCCTTGTGGGGTATTGAGGAAGTTTTTTTTGGTAGATAGGGATCCTGAGTATCCGCCGAGGATTTTGTTTGTAGGGGATTTGGAGGAGAGGAAGGGGGTGGAGACACTTTTGCAGGCGGCGGAGATTCTTTTTCGGCGTGGCCGGAATTTTTATTTTGACTTTGTGGGTGAGGGGAGGTTGCGTTATGTTTTGGAGGGGATTGTTGCGCGGCAGGGCTGGAGAGAGAGAGTGCGTTTTTGGGGGGCTTTGCCGCCGGCGGAGGTGGCGGGGATGTTGGCACGGGCGCGGGTATTTGCGCTTCCCAGCTGGAGTGAGGGTTGTCCTGTGGCTGCGATGGAGGCGTTGGCGGCGGGGGTTCCTGTGGTGGGGACAAGGATAGGGGGGTTTTACCAGATTGTGGAGGAGGGGAGGAATGGGATTTTGGTGCCTCTTCGGGATCCTGAGGCGTTGGCAGATGGGATTGAGCGGGCGTTAAGTTTATTCCCGAACTCCGTTTCCTCTACTCGGGTGTATTCGGTGGAGGCGTGGGGAGAATTTTTATGGCAAAATCTGGTGGAGACGTTTCGTCTATAATAGAATACTGAGAAGGTGAGGGGAGCTTTTGATTCATTTAAGGTAATTTAAAAAGCGTATGTTTGTGTATCCTAGAGAAAGCTGGAGGGTGCGCACATGGAAAATCCTGGGCAGAAGCTGGCTTTTTTACCAGAAGCGGTGCAGAGGGATGTGCGGATGGCGTTGGAGGGAAATGTACCCCCGGGGCATTTGCTTTTGAATTTGGAGGTAGCGAGGGGGGAGTTAGAGAAAGAGTTGAAGAGGCGGAGGTTTTTTTTTCTCAAAGTGGGGATTGGGATAGGGGTGCTGGCTGGTGTTTTGTTTTGGATAGGGTGGGGGGCACTGAGTTGGATTGTTTTGGCTATTTTGATAGCGGCGTGGTTGGTGCATGAGATGCGGGTTTGTTCTCCACTGAAGAGAAAGATCTTGGAACCCAACGAGGAGTTTATTTTAGCTAGTCAATATTTTTTGATTTTAAAGCGGGGGGAGGAGTACCAATTCTTCCATCTTCAGAATATGAAGCAGCCGAAGACAGAGCCGATTTTCAGGGGAGAAGAGTTGGTGGACATTTTGTTTTATTTTCGTTATAATGATGCGCCGCGCACCCTTCGAGGTATGCTTAAGTTTGGCAGAAACAGTGGCCGGCGTTTGCAGGAGCATTTGCAAGCCCGCCTGGCTCAGTTGGCCAAGCAGCGGGAGGAGGAAAATCGGGAATTTTTGTAGATTTTTTAAGAAAATGAAAAAAATATGGAATAACTTGAACTTTGGAAGTGTCCAACCATTTGAAAAGGAGGTAGATATGCCTATCTACGTGTATCGAAGTTCTGAGCATGGCTGTGCTTATTGTGCATCTGAATTTGAGGTTTTTCAATCCATGAAGGAGCAGCCCCTGGAGGTTTGTCCTCATTGCGGGGGTAAGGTAGAGCGGGTGATACAACCTGTAGGCATTTCGACGCGTCCTTCTGGCAAAGCTTTATTGAGCGATAAAAATTTGGCCAAACATGGGTTTAAAAAGTTTGTCAATCAAGGGGATGGGACTTTTCATAGAACGGTGTAGCTGTATTTTTGGATGATTTTTTTTCGGTTGCCAATTTCAATATTTAAGGAGAGTTTTGGATGATCGTAGACCTAAAAAAACCCGCTATGGTGGTGGGAATATATGCGATTGTTTTGATGTTTGCTTGGCCGGTTTTTGCTCAGCAGAGTTCTCCCCCGCAGGGGGATTCGGCGCAGGCGCAAAAATGGGCCATTCTCGAGTTGGACACTCAGCCCGCAAAGGTGCAAGTGTACTATCAAAATAAGCTCCAGGGGCTCACTCCTTTACGGCTAAAGGTTCGAGCTGGCCAGTTTCATCTCAATCTTTACAAGCCGAAGTATATTATCAAAGTTCTTAGGGGGAGAGTTCAGGCGGGGGAGAGGAAACGGATTTCTATAAAGATGGTAAAAGATATTGAAATTCCGCGCCAGTTTTTTTTTAAGTATGCGCCGAAGTTTGTTTCCTCGCGCAAAAAAGCCTTTCAGCTTTTTCAAAAAGTTTTGGTCTATATTAGTTATTTCCACGTTTCCAAACCGAAAGAGACCCAGCTGATTCTAGGCGCGGTTCGGACCATGTGCGATATCCTCAACAAGGTAAAACAGCGCCAAGCACTGCTAAAAAGGGAGCTCTCCGAACAGGACAGAAAAACTTTTTATTTTGAAGATATCTCTCTAGCGGATTACCCTTTGCTCCAGTGGAAGGAAAAGGTAGTGGGGCCCAAGCATATTTTCACCCTTACTCTTCCTCAGAAAACCCTAAAAGTTCGTTTGGATACTTCCAGCTTAAGCAGTTGCTTGCTAGGATTTTATCGGATATACGAGTTTATCCAAGACCATTACGACACGAAGGACAAGATCACCGAAAACTCGCTTATGTACGCGGCGTTTGTGGGGATGTTGGAGGTATTGGGAGAGCCGCATACCCGCTTAATTCCTCCCAAAGCTCTCAAGGAAATGGACGTGGAGGTGGAAGGTCAATTCGGCGGCTTGGGGATTGTGATTTCTCAGCAGAATGGGATATTAACCGTCATTACTCCGATAGATGGGACGCCGGCGATGCGCAAAGGGATTTTAGAAGGCGATCGAATTATTGAAATTGAGGGCAAGTCCACCAAAAACATGACCTTGCTCCAGGCGGTGTCTAGGTTAAGAGGAAAACCGGGCACCAAGGTCACCATTACCATCCAGCGTGGGCTTGCCAAAAAGAGAATCACTCTTACTCGTGCATTGATTAAGATAAAATACATCAAAACCACCATATTACCCGGAAAGATAGGCTTAATTCGGATTAGTTCTTTCATGGGAAAGACCCTTTTAGCCCAGCTCAAAGAAGCTTTGATACGGCTGAAAAAGCAGGGAATCCGGGGGTTGATTTTGGATTTGCGCAACAATCCAGGGGGGCTGTTGGATAACGCTTATAAAGTATGCAATCTCTTTCTCTCCAGCGGTTTGGTGGTTTATACCAAGGGCAGGATTTCTCTCTACAATGAAGAATTCAAGGCGGATCCCAAGAGTGTTCCTAAGTTTTTAAAGATTCCGTTGGTGGTTTTGATCAACCAAGGGAGTGCGAGTGCTTCTGAGATTGTGGCTGGTGCGCTAAGGGATAGAAAGCGCGCTATACTTATTGGGGAGAAGAGTTTTGGCAAAGGTAGCGTGCAGCGGGTTTTTCCTCTGCAGGAATTTCAAAGTGCAATAGCGATCACTGTAGCTCGCTATTATTTACCCAGCCACCAGTGCATCGATAAGGTAGGAATTCGCCCTCATTTTGAGATCAAGCATCCTCTATTGGTCAAATTAAAAATCCGGGCCCAAAGCATCTACAAAAAAAATCCAGAAAAGATCAATGATCTTCATTTGAAAAAGGCCTTAGAGGTCCTCAGAAGCAAACTTCACACGAGGAAGCTTCCCGAGTCTTCCGATTCCTCCAAGTTTCTAGTCAAACCGAAAGGCAAATAAAGTCAAATGGGGGGGAATTTTTAGAAACTTTAGACTGGTATCAGGAGAGCGTGAAATGTATCTTTGGCAGCGAGTGGTGAGTTTTATCCTTTTTGTTTTGATGATAGGGTTCTATTTGGTAGCGCCGTTTGTTTTGGTGATGAAATACGTGGCGCCTGCGGAGAAAAAAATCCTTTTTCAAGAAGCGGTGAAATGGCGTGAAAGTGTTGAACAGCTGGAGAGGAAAGCGGCTGAAGAAAAGGCTAAAATCCAATCCTTACCTTTAGATGAGGCGCAGAGACGCCAACAGATTCAGGCTCTGGAGAAAAAAGTTGCCAAAGCCAAGCATCAAAAAGGCAAGGAGTTCCACCATAAGCTTCTGGAAATAGGGATCACTCCAGACATTCCGCTGCTGATTGGGTTCTACTTCTTATTGGGGGTGTTTCTGTTTTGGTTTTATCGCAAGCGAGCGAAAACCGTAGGGATTATTGGCAAAGTTCAGTATACTGTTTATCTTTTTGTGATTAGCCTACTCTTGATCATCACTACCTTTGGTTTTGGTTATACCGCCACTTACATTTACAATCAGGAGTACTGGAAGGTCCAACCCCATCCCAAGCATCCTATTTTATTTGTGCAGGAAAATCCTATCGAGGAAACTCCCTTTATTGCCACTCACTTTGTTCTTTTTGCTCTAAATGCTGCGGCTATGGGACCTTTTGATGCGTATATGACGGTCAAACCGAATTCCCTAGAGGTTTCGCTTATGCAATGGCTAGAGAGGCTTTTTGTGATTAGCGTTCTTTTCTCTTCCATTTCGCGGCTGTGGTTGAGAAACTATAGCCAGCAGGCATCTGGGGAAAAAAACGACACGGTTATTTAATGGGTTCAAAGTTTTACTTCCGGTTGAAACGGGGTAAAGCTTTTTTTCCTTCTTTTTTTTCATTTAAAACATTTTTCTAGAAGTTTTTTTATGTCTTGGAGCCTTTTCTCAAGAAGGTTCCAAGGCATTTTTAATTGTGAGAAGGGGGAATGCGCTGCGGCTTTGGGGCAACTTAGCGGATCCAAAGCAATTGGGGAGCATATGTGTGTTTTGCGGGATTTGGAGGATTCCATATTCTTGGATTTTCGATAGAAGGAAGCTCTTTTTCTTCAGAAGAAAAATTTACATTTATTTTTTCATTTTTTCATACTCCCATCCTCTTGAAACTTTGCTTGGATGTGTTAGTATTTTTGGGAAGATTTTTGGAAGGATGAAGCCAAAGCAGCGGAAAAAGAGCGGTGATTTCGCTTGCCAATGTGTGAATAAATTTTTTCGGAGACAGTCTGTTTTTTATTCAGGACAATGTTTTACGCCGAGTTTGGCAAAGGATTTGAGGCTAAGAGAGCATCCGTGATGATCCTTTGCCACAGTAAGAGCTTTTATAGGAGAAGAAAATCGCTATGATGGATCGCATTTTTCCTCATCTTAGGCTAAGGCGTTATTCCATTCCACGAAATTTTAACAAGGCTTTAGAAAATTTTAAATCAGGGCAGATTTCCCCGCCTCTTGTGGGCGGTTCTCATCCAAGCTTTCCCCGGCAGCGGGAGCTAGAGCAGGCCATAGTTCGGACAGTCTCTTATCTTAGAGACATTCAGGATGGAGCTGGTTATTGGGTGGGGGAGCTGGAATCCAATGTTAGCATCACCGCCGAGTACTTGATGCTTTTTCACTACCTCGACTGTGTGGATGAGGAGAAGGAAAAGGCAATGGTGAACTATTTGCTCCGCGAGCAGCTAGAGAACGGTGCTTGGAGCATTTTTTATGGCCATCTAGGGGATTTAAGCACCACAGTGGAGGCATATTTTGCTCTAAAACTAGCGGGTCTTTCGCCAGAGGATTCGCGCATGAGAAAGGCGAGGGAGTTTATCCTCTCAAATGGAGGGATGTTGGGATGCCGGGCGATGACTCGGATTTGCCTTGGGCTTTTTGGGGAATTCGATTGGAGGGGGATTCCCATTATGCCGGTGGAATTGATGTTGATGCCGCCGTTTTTTTTATTTAACATTTATAATTTTTCCTCATGGGCAAGGGCAATTGTGGTTCCTCTGCTGGTGTTGTTTTCTCTACGGCCTATTAAGGAATTGCCTCCAGAAAAAAGGCTGGACGAGCTCTATCCCATCCCCAAGGAGGAGTTAGATTATTCCTTTGAAAGATCGGAGAAGTGGATTTCATGGAGAAACTTTTTTGTCTATACGGATAAGGTTTTGCGCTTTGTAGAGAAGAGTCCGGTGAAGTTTACTCGCTCTCTTGCTTTAAAGAAAGCGGAGCAATGGATTTTAGATCACCAGTTAGAGACTGGCGATTGTGCTGGCATTTTTCCAGCTATGGCCAATACTTTGATGGCGTTGCATGCGCTAGGGTACAGCTTGCACAGCAAGCCTATCCAGAAGGGGTTAGAGGCATTGGAGCGTTTTGAGATCCGGGAAGGTGATACGCTTCGCATTCAGGCCTGTGTCTCGCCCGTATGGGATACCGCTTGGACAGCGTATGCTTTATCTACAGCTGGGTACACCGCAAAGGAGGATTTTTTAGCCAAGGCTTTGGATTGGCTCTTTGAGCAGCAAGTGGATGTCGAAGGCGATTGGATCATTCGAAATCCGGGCGTTGTTCCTGGGGGATGGGCGTTCGAATTTCACAACGATCTTGCCCCGGACACTGACGACACCGCGGTTGTTCTCATGGCTCTCTTAGGCGATGATTTAGAAAGCAATCCTCAGAAGTTAGAGGAGTTTAAGCGGGGTTTAAATTGGCTGCTAAGCATGCAAAATGACGACGGGGGTTGGGGGGCATTTGAGCGAAACAACAATCAATTCATTTACAATGAGCATCCTTTTAGCGAATCGGATAATCTTCTTGATCCAAGCACCAGCGATGTCACTGGAAGGGTGCTGGAAGCGGTTGGGCAGATGGGAATGAACAAACGCCATCCTATGGTGCGCAAGGCACTGCAATTTTTGAGGAAGGAGCAAGAGGCCTTTGGGGCATGGTATGGGCGCTGGGGAGTAAACTATATCTATGGTACGTGGTCTGTGCTAGCTGGCCTACGCTCTGTGGGGGAAGATATGAGCCAGAGCTATGTGCAAAAGGCCGTGAGCTGGTTGAAATCCATTCAGAATGATGACGGGGGCTGGGGAGAGTCTTGTCTATCTTATGTGGATCCGGATTGGATTGGAAAAGGGAACAGTTGTGCTTCTCAGACAGCTTGGGCGGTGATGGCTCTTTTAGCGGCGGGTGAGGTCAAGAGCGATTCCCTCCAAAAGGGAGTAGACTTTTTGCTACGCACTCAACAAAAAGATGGAAGCTGGCAAGAAAATGAGTTTACCGGCACAGGTTTTCCAGAGTTTTTTTTGATCAAATATCATATGTATTCTATTTATTTTCCCCTTCTGGCTTTGGCCCGTTATCGGCGTTATCTATTTTTCACCCAAGAGGAAAAATAGGAAAAACAGAATGATCAGTTATTTTTTCCCGAGTCTTAGGATAAAAACATTTTTATTGTGCGTTGTTTTTGGCTTTTCTACGGCTTCTACCTTTGCAGATCTAAGGGAGGATGCCTACCAAGCCATGGTCAAGGCCAAGGAGCAAGCGATTCAGCTGCGCAATCAAGGGAATTTCCAGAAGGCGCTTGCTTTGCTGAAAAGGGCTCTTTTCAAATTCCGTAGAGAGAAAAAATGGCGTTCGATGATTCAGTTAGAAATCGCTCAAACTTGGAGGGAATGGGCCATTTTTTGCCGCAACAAAGGCGACTTTGAGCAAGCGATCCGATACTTTAGACAGGCGAGGGAGCAAGCGAATTCTCCTTCTCTGCGAAAAGCACTAGCCTACGAACTGGCCCAAACTTTTGAAGTGGTCGGAGCTCTAAAACAGGCGGTAAAGATATATTTAGCCAATCGATATTTTCAAGAGGCTGCGACGCTTTATCTTAAGCACCGCCAGCCTCAAAAGGCGGTGGGTTTATTAAAAAAGATATGGAAGTGCCCAAGTTGTCAAAATATTTTTTATTTGTCGAATCCCAAGAGCCATCCGCCTTCCACTCCTCCAACTTGTCCCAAGGATTCTCAGCAAATGCACCTTGCTTTTATGGAAAGCCTAGCTTTAGCCTACGAACAGCTCAATCAATGGAAAAATGCAGAGAAAGCCTATCTTTTAGGTTTAAGATATTTAGAAGAGAGAGCCGAACCAACGAGCGCGGTATGGCGTTGGAAGAGAGATAATTACCATCGACTTCTAGGGCGCTTCTATGCGAGCCAAAAAAAATACACTCAGGCGAGGGAGCAATTTTCTCGGATCGCTCATCTGACCACGCAAGATAAACTTTTTATGATGAACCACCTTCCTCTTTCCTCTATAGATCTTAAAGATTCATTGGAAGAGATTATCCGAACCGAAACTAAGCTTCTCCAGCAATACCGACAAAGAATCAAAGAATACCAAAAAATCTTGCGTGTGGCTCAGCAAATGGCCAAAAATCCAGGTATTTATGGAAGAGAGGCTAAGAAAAGCGCAGCTCAAATGGAACAATTGGCTAAGATTTCGCTTGCTCCTTATTATCAAAAGCTTTTGGAAAGTCACCAAAATCTAGGTGGATGTTTTCTAAAATTTGCTCAAATATCCACCTCATCCAAACAATTCAAACGCCTCCAACAAGCCAAGCGCCATTATAAACAAGCTCTGCATTATCTAAAACTTTACAAAACGACCTTTGATCAGCAACAGAAAAACACATTTTGGCTCAAAAAATACCAGGATTCTTTCTACACCAAGCAGAGGCAAAAAATTCTCCGCCGCCTCTCCGCTATCCAGGATCTCTTAGACCAATCCTAAGAAGTTGCTATATAGGCATTGCTTTTTCCTCATTTTGCAAAAAAGGGGATAGTTGCTAGGCGGTATTTCTGTCTATAATTCCGCGTGTCGGTGTTGTACGTTTGTAGAGGGTTATGATTTGTTTTTCTACCCAAAAACAGGTGTCCCAAAACGAGACAGGGTTGCTTTAAAATATTTGACTTAATTTTTTTAAAAACAAACGGCATTATTGATTTTACTCTTATTTTGTTTTGAACTTTTTTGGATTATAATATCTTAAAAATAAAGAAGATGTAAAAATTTTAATAAAATTTAAAAAAAATTTTTATTATTTTAGAATATTGGAACAGTAT
>RFKQ01000099.1 GCA_003694635.1 Planctomycetota bacterium | reverse complement strand
GGTGGTGGAATTTGGGGGGTTGTTGGGGAGTGCGTATGTGATGAAGGTGAGTGATTTTGATTCTTCTGGATTTATTCATCGCAAGGGGAGGATACCTTCTCCGATTCAGTCGTTGACGAACTGAAAGAGTGGAGGGGAGGTGGGGGAGTGATAGATTGTTAGGATGGATTTGAGTTAGGTATTTAAGATTTGGTTATGGATTCGATTGAGAGCACAACTTTGTCCCTTTTGTTGGAGAGGGGTAGGATTACGCCTGAGAAGGCCAAGGTTTTGTTGACCATGTTGGAGGAGCTGCGAGCGATGGGGGTGGAGACGGATTTAAAGGCTCTTCTTATCAACAAGAGGATATTGCAGGCTGAGGAGGCGGAAGAGGTTTATCAGGAGGCGCGGAGGATTTTAAAGAAGGTGAGTTCGTCGGGGGATGGTTTTCCGCCGCTTCCTACCTATTCTTCGTTGTATACGCCGGATTCGGATCATTTGGTGGAGGAGGCGAAAAAGTATGGATTTGATTCTTCGGTAGAGGTATTGGGGGAGTCGAATGAGCTGGATTTTCAGAAGGAGCTTGGCGAGGAGGTGTATCAGAGGACGGTTCAGGAGAGGGACACGGTTGGTCATTTTAGCAAGTACAGGTTATTGGGGGAGTTGGGGCGTGGTGGGATGGCGAAGATTTTTGAGGTTTGGGATGGGGATTTACGGCGGCATTTAGCGATGAAGGTGTTGAATCCGAAGTACTGTCGTTCGGCCCGTGCGAGGCAGCGTTTTATTGCGGAGGCGCAAGCGATGGCGCAGCTTCAGCATCCCAATATTATTCCCGTTCATGAGATTGGACAGACGCCGCAGAATGCACCGTATTTTACGATGGACATTGTGCGGGGGCATACGTTGGATGAGGTGACAAAGCACTTATTGGCGGGGGATGAAGATTTTAAGAAGCTTTATCCACGTCGTCGGATTTTGCAGATATTTTTAAAGATTTGCGAGGGGGTAGCTTATGCGCATTCTAAGGGGGTTATTCATCGGGATTTAAAGCCGCAGAATATTATGGTAGGTGCGTTTGGTCAGGTTTACATTATGGACTGGGGTTTGGCCAAATTTTTAAAGTCCAATCCTACTTCTGGGGTATGGACGGACAAGCAGGAGAATGCGTGGATGACGCAGGAGGGGGCGGTGGTGGGCACGCCGTCGTATATGGCGCCGGAGCAGGCTCGTGGGGAGATTGAGAAGGTGGATGAGAGGAGTGATGTGTATTCGTTGGGTGCGATACTTTTTGAGATGTTGACCTGGCAGCCGCCATTTCAGGCCAGTACAGTGGAGCAGGCTTATCAGCTTGTTCTTCAGGGCAAGACGCCGTATGCGGAAGATTTTAATCTTTCGCCTTCGCCGATTGGTCGGGAGCTATGTGCGATTATTGCGAAGGCGATGAGCAAGAGTCGGAATGTACGTTATCCTGCGGTGGTGGCTTTAAAGAATGACGTCAATCGATTTTTAAATGGGGAGGCGATTCAGGCTATGCCGGAGACGCCGTGGAAGAGGTCGTGGAGGTATTTATCGAAAAATCGGACGTTTTTTTTCTTATTGTTGATAGTTTTAGCTTTTTGGGCTTTATACACGTGGATGTCGAGGGAGCAGATGGAGCTGGAGACTTCTTTTCAGAAGGCGCGTCAGGTGGCGGATTTATGGAAGTTATCTTTGGATTCCTCGTTGGTTTCCAAGCGTTGGAAGGATTTGATATCCACGCTTCCTTCCTCGCTTCGTCCGTGGGCTTGGACTCACCGGGCTAGGTTTTATTTTCGCCGTGGGGAGTTGAAGTTAGCGGCCCAGGATCTTCAAAGGGCTTTGGAGGGGGATGTGGTGGAGGCGAGTTCTGTTTTTTTGCTTCATCGAATTTATCTCTATTGTGGAAATTTGCAGAGGGCGGCGCGGGTATTGGAAGATTATCGTTCTGTTTTTTCGGAAGGTTGGCAGAGTTATCTTGAGGCGTGGCGGCATTATATTCAGAAGGATTATTCCAAGGCTTGGTTTTACTTTCGGCGTTCGGTTTCGTCGGGGGTGGTATCTCCTCAGTGGGGGCATAGTTTGTTGGCATTTCTTCGCCTTTCTGCTTTGTCGACAGGTGCGTCAGGGGTGGATTGGCGTTCTGTTTTTGAGCAGGTGGAGCAGGATTTAGGTAAGGCTGAGCGTGTTTCTAAGCGAAGGATTCCGTTGTACTACGTTGCCAAGGCTTTGTTGGTCTCGTCGAAAGCGCGGCTTGATTCTGGGGAGAAGAGGCGCAAGAGGCTTTTTGAAGCGATTGGATATATAACTCGGGCGATGGAGGCGGTTGTCCGCAATGGGTATTTCTATTACCTTAGAGGGAGGATTTACCAGAGTTTGCAGACCTTGGAGGGGGTTAGGAAAGCGAGAGAGGACTTTCAGCTGGCTCTTCGTTATCTTTATGCAAATCAGGAGCTTCGCAAAAAGGTTCGGTCGGAGTTAGGAAATTGGTAGTGTCTTTGAAAGAGAGCGATTTTTTTTCGAAAAATCGGCGGGCGTTAGCGAAATGGATTAGTGCGGTAGAAGACCGTCTTCCGGAGGGATTGGAGTTTCTTCAGCGGCATTACCACCGGGTGGGGCATGCTTTTCGGATTGGGATCACAGGGCCGCCGGGGGGGGGGAAGAGCACCTTGATCAATGCGTTGTTGAGGGTTTTTCGGGCGCGATATCCAGAAGAGACCATTGCTGTGGTTGCGGTGGATCCGAGCAGTCATCTTAGTGGTGGAGCGTTATTGGGGGATCGGATTCGGATGGATGCCATTGGTTTAGACGAGGGGATATTTATGCGCAGTATGGCTAGCCGTGGGAGTTTGGGGGGGGTATCGGAGGCGACGGCGGATATTTGCGATTTGTTGGATATTTATGGTTTTGATCGGATTTTTATAGAGACGGTGGGGATTGGTCAATTGGAGCTGGATATTATTTCTTTGGCTCACACCAATTTACTTGTGCTTTCGCCTGAGTGTGGGGATGAGATACAGGCGATAAAGTCGGGGATTGTGGAGTTGGTGGATATTTTTGTGGTAAACAAGGCGGATCGGCAGGGGGCGGGTAGGATGGTCAATGATTTGGAGTACATGCTTGGCTTGAGGGTGTATTCGGGGGAGGATTGGCGTCCTGCGGTGGTTTCATGCGTTGCTACTGGGGGGAGTGGAGAGGGCGCTGATGGAGTTTTTGAGCTTGTGGAGAAGGTGGAGAGTCATCGTAGTTGGTTGCAGGCGAGGGGGAGGTGGGGGAGAAAGAACCGTCGAAATTTGGAGCGGAAATTGAGGCAAAATCTTTTTCATTATCTTCAGCGGGAGTTTGATTTTTTGCAGCCGTTGCTTGAGCAGAAGGCTGAGGAAGTGGAAAAAAAGCGCCTTTCTTTTTCGGAGGCTTTGGAGATTTTATTGGAGGAGTTTTCGAGGCAATTCTCTTCCTCTTTGAAAAAGAGAAAGGGTGGATAAAAATTCTGTTTGGTGGATATGGATCACGGCTGGATTCTGTAGTTGAGAGGTTTTAGAAGTTTTTATCTTAAGTGGAGAAGAGAGGATTAAATAAAATTTTATCGCTCAAGTCTCATAAGTAGGACCTTTGTTTTCTGTATTATTTTTCACTTCCAAAAACAGGAGGAATGATTATGAACAAAAATGTATGGACAGGCTTTCTGTTAGGCGCTGTGGTTGCCTTTTTGGCGTCCTATTTATTTCCAAAGATTTTCCCTGCTTCTTACGCCCAGTCGATGGGTGGTTCTTCTCTAGTGGCGGCCACTGGCAATTATGTCTCGGGCCAGTATGAGGTACTTTATGTCACCGATACGAGTGCGAGGAAAGTTGCGGTATATCGGTACCAAAATGGGGTTCTCAACCTTTTAGATGTTAGGAATATCAAGTACGATTTGCAGTTGGATTATTATTCTACGCGTCAGCGTCCTTCGGTGAAGCAGATTATGAGGAAAGTCAGGAATAGATAGAAAGGAGGATTGGGATGAGACGAGAAATTTTGATTGGTTTTTTGTTGGGTTTTGCTATTGTGTTTGGTGGAATTTCTTTGCTGCGGAAATTTATGCCTTCTGCGCAGGCGGCCACAGCGATGGGGGGTACTCCTTTGATTACGGTGACGGGCAATACTCAATCTGGGCAGCATGATTTGCTGTATGTTGTGGATCCTGACGGATATAAGGTAGGGGTGTATGAGTTGCGTTCCAACGTGCTTAACCTGCGGGATGTGCGCAATATTCGGTACGATTTGCAGTTGGATTATTATTCCACACGTCAGCGTCCTTCGGTGAAGCAGATTATCAGGAAAGTCAAGAAGCGGTAGAGGGGAGCATTTGGTTTTTTTATGTTTTTGTGGGGGGGGATTTTATTGGTGTGTTGCGCCCGTTCTCTAGGGAGGTAGGGGGCTGCTGAAGTTTTTTGGAAGGAAGTTTTGCATTTTTAAAGTTTTACAGAAATTTTAAAAAAAATTTGTTTTTTTGAGGGGGGAAAAAGTTTTTATTTAGGCGTGGATCAGGAAGTTTGCCATGGATTGGGGGAGTGTTGGAGTGGATTGTGTTAACGATTTCCTTCGTTCAGGGGATGGCAGGCGCCTTATGCGCTTGTTGGGGCGTAGGCCAACGGCGGTGGAGACGGCGGTGGTTCAGGTGATGTGGAGTGAGCATTGCAGTTATCGCCGCTCAAAGTATTTTTTACGCCAGCTTTCGTTGTTGTCTTCTGCGCCATTGCTTGTTGGAATGGGGGAAAATGCGGGGGTGGTTCAGCTCACTTCTGATTTAGCTGTTGCTTTTAAGGTGGAATCCCACAATCATCCGTCGGCTCTTATGCCTTACCAGGGGGCGGCCACTGGAGTAGGTGGTATACTTCGGGACATTTTGGCGATGGGTGCTTGGCCGGTTGCGCTTTTAAACTCTTTGCATTTTGATTTGTACAGTGAGGAGGGCAAGAGGCTTTTTGGCGAAGTTGTTCGAGGGATTGGGGATTATGGCAATTGCGTTGGTGTTCCTACGATAGGGGGAGAAATTGTTTCTCATCCTTGTTATCGTTGGAATCCTTTGGTAAATGTAGCTTGTTTGGGGAAGGTTTCTCCGGATCGGATTTATCGTTCTTCCACGGCGAGGTCGGGGGATGTTCTTCTTTATTTTGGCAACAGAACTGGCAGGGATGGTTTGGAGGGTGCGTTGTTTGCCTCTCTTCCGCTGGAGGCGGGGGGGGGGAAGAGCGCTGTTCAGGTTGCGGATCCCTTTATGGGGCGGCTGGTTATGTTGGCGGCGATTGAGTTGGCGGAGAGGGGTATTCCTTCGGCGATGCAGGACATGGGTGCGGCGGGTTTGACCTGTGCGGGGGGGGAGCTGGCGTACAAGAGCGGTTTAGGTTTGCGGTTGTATTTGGACAATCTTCCGTTGCGTGTAGGGGATTTGCGTCCGGAGGAGTTGCTTTTGAGCGAGAGCCAGGAGCGGATGTTGGTGGCGGTTCCTGCTGAGCGGAGGGGGGAGGCGGAGGAGGTATTGAGAAAATATCCTTTGGATTATGCTTGGGTTGGGGAGTTGGGGGTAGATGGAGGGATGGAGGTTTTTTTTCAGGGTAAGAGGGTTGTTTCTCTGCCTTTGGAGGTTTTGTTAGAGGGGTGTCCGCTGTTGGAGTACCCTCATATTCAGGTAGAGAGGGCCATTTCTCCAGTTGGTCGTCCTTTGGCTTTTCCCTCTTGTGAGGAGCTTTTGGGAGAGTGTGAGCATATTTTTTTGTCCAAGGAGCCCATTTATCGTCAATTTGATTATGAGGTTCAGCTTAGAACGGTGGGTAAGCCGGGTTCGGGTAAGAGTTTGCTTTACGATCAGGAGAGTGGTTGTTTGATTAGTTTTACGATGGAGTCTCGCGCGGGTTGGGTGAGTGTTCATTCTTATTGGGGGACGTTGGCGGTGTTGGCTCTTGCTTATCGCAGCAGTATTGCCAACGGGGCAATGCCTTTGGGGTTGAGCGATTGTTTAAATTTTCCTTCTCCGGAGAGGGAGAGGACGATGGTAGATTTTGCGGGTGTAGTATCCGCTCTAAGGGAGGCTTCGGTGCAGTGGGAGCTGCCTGTTAGTGGGGGAAATGTGAGTTTTTACAATGAGTCGGTGGAGGGGAGGATTCTACCGACGCCTGTATTTGTTTTTGTGGGCAAGAGTGTTTTGACTTTGGATTATTTATCTGATTTGCGTCAACCCGGTTATCTCTATACCACTTCGGAAAGAAGTTTTTTGCACAGTGAGGTTTTATTTTTTTATTCCCTGCGCAAGGGGGGTTATTCGATTACGCCGCCGGTGGTGGATTTGCAAAAAGAGAGGCGATTGGCTAGAATTATTTTAGAGCTTTCTTCGCGCTATGGCGAGGTGTTTTGGGTACAGGCGATCAACAAAGGCGGTTTATTGAAAAGGATTTTGGAGCATTTTGCTTCTTTTGATTTGGATATTCATTGTTTTGCGGAAGGCCAAAGTGAGGTTGATTTTCTTTTTGGAGAGGGGGAGGGATCGTATTTGTTTTACATTCCGGAGGGAAAGGTAGGTTTAGAGAAGGTTTTGCGGGCAAAGTTGAGGGATTTTTCTTTTCGGCGGGTGGCTCATATTCGGAGGGGGAAGGGGTGGCTTTATTTCAATGGCAAGTCTTTTTTGGATTTGAAGCCTTGGTTGGAGAGGTCGAAAGTGGCGAATTTTTTCGATAGCTTTTTTTGAATTTAGGTGTATTGCGATGGATGCCAATGAATTGCTTCAGCTTCTTTACTCCAATCCTCCGGTGATTGTACAGGGGATTACGTCGCCTGTGGCCAGGCATCACACGGAGAATATGATGGCTTATGGTACTCGGATTGTGGGGGGAGTTCGTCCGGGCGCTGGGGGGCAGAGGGTATGTGGGGTGGAGGTTTTTGATCGGGTGGAGGATGTGGTTCGGCAGAGGGGTGCGGAGGTTTCCATTCTTTTCGTGCCGGCTAGGGTGGCCAAGGAGGCGGCATTGGAGAGCATTGAGGCGGGGATTCGTTTGATTGTTTTGGTCACGGAGCATATTCCTTTGCACGATACGCTATGTATTTTGGAGGAGGCATGGCGGCGTGGGGTGTTTGTTCTTGGCCCGAACACGCCTGGTTTAATTTTGCCTTGGGTTGGTTTCAAGTTAGGTTTTTTGCCGCAGATGTATTTTTCGAAGGGGGGGGTAGCTATTGCTTCTCGCAGTGGGACGTTAACGTATGAGGTGGCTTATCGTTTAAATCGGAGGGATATTGGCCAGAGTATAGCTTTAGGGGTGGGGGGGGATAGTGTGGTGGGGATGCCTTTCAAGAGAATTTTGCCTATCTTTGAAGCGGATCCTCATACGCGGGTGATTTTGTTGATAGGGGAGGTGGGTGGAATTGGGGAGGAGGAGGCGGCGGAGTGGATTGCTTCTGGGGGGGGAACGAAACCGGTGGTGGCATATCTTGCGGGTCGCTCGGCGCCTTCGGGCAAGAGGATGGGGCATGCGGGAGCATTGATTTTTGGCAAGAGGGGGACGATAGAGAGCAAGCTTAGGGCGTTTCGGGGGGCTGGTGTGATGGTAGCGGATGAGCTTAGGGATATTGTTCCACTTGTGGCAGGAGCTTTATGATGGATGTTCGAGGTTTTTGCAATCATCTTTTACAGAAGGGTTGGGCAAGTTCTGCTCAGGTGCAGAGTTTGGTGGAGAAGTATCAGAATTTACATCGTGCGGGGCTTGTTCGTCCTATTTATGACTTGGCAGCGGAAATTGGCCTTTTGCAGAGGTGGCATTTTGAGGAGTTAAGGATTTGTTTGGGCTCTTATGAGCTGATGGAGTTTTTAGGCAAGGGGAACACAGCGACCGTTTACAAGTGCAAAGATTTGCGTGTCCAGCAGCTCCGGGCGCTTAAGATCATCACTCCCAAGGGGGGGAGTCAGAAGTTTTTACAGCGTTTTCAGCGGGAGGTCAAGACGTTGATATCCCTGGATCATCCGGGGTTGATCAAGGGTTATGAGTATGGGGAGGAGGGGGGGGTGCATTATTTTGCGATGGAGTTGGTGGAGGGGAAGACGTTGAGGGAGAGGTTGGAGGAGGAGAAGGCGCGGACGGGGGTTCAGGATGCGCTTTCGTTGGAGAAGACCTCGGAGTATTTGGGGAAGCTGCCGCGTTTGAGGGAGGAGGAGGTTTTGGAGATTGGGCGGCAGATGGCGGAGATTTTGATATATTTGGAGGAGAGAAATCTTTTGCACAGGGATATCAAGCCGGAGAATATTATGATGTTGCCTTCGGGGAGGGTGAAATTATGCGATTTAGGTTTGGCGAAGTGGATGGAGGAGGGTGCGCACAAGACCTTGACACAGACGGGGGCGATTGTGGGGACGCCGTACTATGTTTCTCCGGAGATTGTTCGTGGCCAAAAAGATATTGATATACGCAGTGATATTTATTCTTTAGGGGCTACTCTATTTCATTTATTGGTGGGTAGGCCACCTTTTGAGGGGGCGACGCCGGCGGTAGTGTACAATAAGCATTTGATGGAGAGTCTACCTTCGTATCGGGAGTTGAGGGAGCTTCTTCCTCGGAACGTGTATTATCTTTTTAAGAAGATGCTTAGCAAGGAGCCGGAGCAGCGGCAGTCTTCGGCGTTGGAGTTGAGGGAGGATTTCGAATTGGTTTCGCGGGGGGAGATGCCTCGGGGATTTGAGCACAAGAGGGTATTGGTTTCGTCATCGTCGTCGAGTTCGCGCAGAGGGTATATTTGGTTTGGGGTGGTGGGGCTTATTTTGCTGGCGGGGGTGGTTTGGGGGTACAATTTGGTTAGAGAGCCGGTTGTGGAGTCTTCTTTGAAGGGGCATTCTATGGTGGAGGGGGAGGTAGAGAAGGAGTTGAAGAGGGTACGTGCTCTTTTGGGATTAACTCCGCCGTCTTTTTTGGCGGCGTGGGAGAAGTTGGCTGCCTTAGAGAGATCTAACTCTTTGAGTCCATCACAGCTCAAGCATTTGAAGGAATTGAAGACTCAGGTGCGTCAGGAGTGGAAGCAATACGCTCAGGGAAAGTTAGGGGAGCTTCGTCGGGATTTAGATCAGGCTTCTCCGTCTTATTCTGAGGTGGAGGAGAGGTTAGGGCGGTTGGTTTCTATTTTGCCGGATTTTCTGAAGCAGGAGGTAGGCAAAATCCGCAGGCAGATTCAGATACAAAAATCTTTTGAGCACATGGAGAAGGAAATCTCCCGAAAGGCTTTGCGGCTTACCAAGAAGGATTGTTTGGATTTTTTGGAGAGGTTAAGGGGGGTGGAGGTATCTTTGCTTTCTCCGTTTTTCCAGAAGCGATATTCTCGATTGTGTGGGCGGCTTCGGGCGTATGGAGAGGTTTCTGAGGAGCTTTTAGCGCTTCGCAGGCATCTACAGGCTCCTCAGACGCTTTCCGAGGCAAAGAGGGTGTTGGATCGTTTGAGAAAGCGCAAGGATCTTCTTCCTTTGCAAAGGGGGAGGTTGGAAAAGCTTGCACAGCGGTATTTGTTTTTGGTGCAGAATCGGGTGGCTTTTGAGAGGTATTTTCGTTTTCAGCAGGAGATCAAGCGGCCTTATGCGGATTACATGAAGATTTTTAGACAGTTGGATAGTTTTCTTCGGCAGAATCCTCAAAGTTCTTTTTTGTCGTATTTTCAGAGGCTTAGGAACTGGTTAAATGGTCTTTTAAAAAGGACGATGCAGAAATACCATCACATGCTGGGGCGTCTTTTGGGGGTTTCTCAGGCTGAGAGGCAGAGGATTTTATCTTTTTTGGCGAAGAGGCCACTCACGGCGGTTTATGCGATTCGCAGATTTTTATCGCGTCATCGGAGTTCTGCTTTGCAGTTGAAGCGATATGCGCAGATTTTGATGGAGTTTCCTTTGCCTTCCATTCGGGTTAAGAATGCGCGTTTGCTTTTTGGTCCAAAGTATTCGTGGGAGGGGAATTTTATCACTTCCCCTTTTGTGGCGATCGTGGGGAGGAAGTATTATCTTTACTATGTTTGTGGAGTTAATTTTTTTCGGGGGATATACATTGCTTGTGCGGAGAGCAAAGATGGGGTTCGCTGGAGCAATCGGCGGATTGTGCTTCGGGTGCCGGATTTTCATCCGGCGACCAAGAAGAAGGTGGCTCGGAAGTTATTTATGTTTCGGGATCCTTGTGTGGTTTGGAGTCCGTTGACCAAGAATCAGCATATGTTTGTTCAGTTGGTATTTTTTGCTAGAAACAAGTTTATTTTGCGTTATACGAGTAAGGACGGTATTCGGTGGAAGACAAAGAAGGATGACTATCACATTGTGCAGCCGGCGGGGGAGCCGTTGAGTTGTCCTCAGACGGTGAGGTTTCAGAATGGCAAGATTTGGCTTTGGGCAGTAAAAGCTAGCAACACGTTGATGTTATATCGAGACATTCAGAGTTTTCCTTATCCCAAGCCTTTTCCACTTATTCGCTCGGATCTATTTCAGTTTTCTTATGGCATTTATCCTCTTTCTACTGGTGGTTTTTTGCTTCACTATTGGAATTATGTTCAAAGGCAGCGGAATTATAGTTTAAGTGTGGACGGGGTAAATTTTTGGGGTAGGGGTAGGATTTTGCCCGATACGAGTGTGGCTAGGATTACGGAGGGGAGTGTGCCGTATTTGAGGAGTTGGGTCCCCCTTCCTGGGGGGAAGGGGGGGGTGTATTTTGTTTGGAGGAATAGGATTTACGTAGCGGAGTTGGAGGTAGATTTTTAGCTTGTGGAGTTCGGCTTTGTCGTGGGGATAATTGGTGCTTACTTGATATCTCTATATTTGCCGTTATTTTGTTCGGCGAGGCTTTGCATAAAGGGGCGGTTTGCGCCGATAAAGCCGAGGGTAAAGATGCGTATTTTTCGGAATCGGTTGAGTTTTTTCACCATTTCCAGGATTTTGTTTGTATCCATCATATTTTGGCCATCTTTGGTGGGGGAGCCATCGGAGAGGAGGTAGATGGTATTGACTTCTTGATTTTTGAAGGCTTCTTTGAGGGCTTCATCGGTCCAGGTAAAGCCGTTGGCGGATAGTCCTTGGACCCATTTGATGGCGCTTGCTTTATTTCCGGGGCTTGCCCAGAAGAGTTTTTCGGGGGCTTTCCAGGAGCGGACATTGCTGGAGAAGACGATGATATTGAATTTGACGTCTCTGTCAAGCATTTTGACCACTTTGATCAGTTCATTTTTGGCGCGCGTGATTCTTCGGCGGGACTCGTTATTTTGTCCGCCGCCTGTGGCTGGGTTATTTCCTCCTCCGCTGGGGGAGATGGTGCCTGGTCGTCCGCCTTCATTGCTAGGGGGATCCACGGCTGTCATACTGCCGGAGACATCGAGGACGAAGATGATGCGTTTGCTAAAGATTTCGGTGCCAAAGAGTTTTGGAGGTTTCTTTTTGCCCAATCGGATGATGGTATTTCCATAGCTTACCCGATTTGGGTTGAAGTGGCTTCCGGCCATTTTCCACCATTTGCTATATTCTTCGGCGGTATCGAAGTCTTTGCCGGTGATATGGACGAGTGCTTTTTTGGTTTCGATCCAGGTGAGGTTTTTACGTTTTTTTTGTTTTTTGAGCACGTAGATGAGGTTAGGGATGCATTCTTTGCTGCGCATTTCTTTGGCGGCCTGGATGGCGGCGAGGGCGACGGGTTGGTGTTTATGTTTGATATTTTTGGCGATAGCTTTGGCGGCGGCTTTGGAGTTATAGCGTTTCACCACATCGATGAGCATCACTCGAACTTGCCAGGATCGATGGCTGGCGCATTTTTTGATGCTATATTGGATAGCTTTTTTGTCGCTGATTTCTCGGAGGGCTTCTAGGGCAGCGTCGTAAATTTTCACGACGGCGGCATCGTCCAGTCCGTAGTAATCGAGGCGGAGGGCTTCTGTGAGGATATATTTGACGGCTTTTAGGCTATTGGTTTTGGCGAGTTCTTGGAGAGCTTCGATGATTTGATCGACGTTTTTGGTGCGCAGGGCTTTTTTATATTTTTTTTTAGCGCTGGTGTAGCTATTGGCGAGGGTGGGGGTGGAGATGAGGAAGGAGAGGGCGAAGAGGATGGAGAGAGCTTTTTTCATATTACCTCCTGATTTTGTAAAGTTGTGGGAATATGTTTTTTAGAGCTTTGGGAAGGTTTGATGGCCAGAGGTCTTTTCAGGACCTCAGGCTTACAAAGTTTTTAGCGAATGGGTGAGAATTTGCCATCGTTTTCTTCTGCTAGTTTTTTCAAGAAGCTTACAAAGGTGCTTCCGCCGGGGCCTTTTGCCATTTCTGCGAAGCCGAGGGTATAGATTTTTATTTTTCGGAAGCGGTTCCATCCCCGCACTTTATCTAGGATTTCTTGTGGGGGGATCATTTCCGCTCTTCCTTGTCCCATTTTTGTAGGTACTCCGTCAGTGAGGAGGTAGAAGGTATTGGCTTCTGCGTTTTTAAATGCTTCTTCCAGGGCTTTATCTGTGCGGGTTAGCCCTTCTGGTTTAAGGCTTTGGACAAATTTAATGGCGCTGTATTTATTTCCGCGGCTTGCGGGGGCCAGGAAGCCTTTTTTCCATGGTTTGATGACATGGGAGTAGGCGATGATATTGAATTTTACTTTTTTGCTAAGGTTTTTGACCACTTTGATGAGCTCACGTTTGGCTCGTTCTATGCGGACTCCGCCGCCTCCGTTATCGGTTTTTGGGTCTTCGGCGGTCATACTTCCCGAGATATCGATGATAAAGATCAGGCGTTTGGAGACGATGGTTTCGGTGAAGAATTTTGGTCCTTTGCGTTTGACGGTGGCGGTTTTTTTCTCTCCGACGTCGTTTGGATCGAAGCGGGATTCGTTCATTTTCCACCATTTTTCCCACATGATAGCTTTTTCGAAGTCCTCGCCGGTGATGGAGGTGAGGGCTTGCCGGGTATCTAGCCAGACCACGCCTTGTTTTTTTTCGTATTTTTTTAGGAGTTGGATGAGTGCGGGGATAGCTTTTTTGGACTTGCGTTTGGCGGCGGCTTTGATGGCTGTGCGCAGCACGGGCACTCGTTTGGATTTTTTCAGGACATGCACTAGAGCTTTTTCTGTGCTTTCATCGCTATGTCTTGCGAAGATGGTACATAGGATAACTTTGACGGCCCAGTTGCCGCTTTTGGCTTTGGAGACCATGCGTTTGATGGCGCTTTTGGAGTTGAAGCTGGCAAGGGCTTCGAGGATAGCTTCGTAGGTGGAGGTTTTGATTTGGGGGTAGAGGGCGTACTTTAGGAGGAAGTCCACCGCTTGTTTGCTATCGTCTTGGGATACTTCTTCGATGATAGATTCTTGGGTGGTGGTATCACCGGCTGCTAGAGCGCGTTTGAACTTTTTCTTTAGGCGAGAGTAGTTAGGTTTGGCCAAGAGAGTGGTGGGGAGAAGGATGGCAAAGGAGAGGATGAGGATAAGGAAACGGTATTTTTTGGACATAGTTTGCCTCCCAAAAATGAAATTTTAAATTAGCGAATATCGGAATATTTTCCGCCGTTGTTGGTGGCCAGAGTGGCCATGAATTGGCGATTGGCTCCTGGAAAGCCCATGGTATAGATTTTGATTTTTCTAAAGCGATTTTGTTTAAAAACGAAGTCTAAGATTTCCCCGGTACCTGGTCCGACGGTAGGTTCTCCATCAGAGAGGAGGTAGAAGGTATCTGCTTTTTTGTTGTGGAAGGCTTGTTTTAGGGCGGCGTAGGTGGCGGTTAGGCCTTTGGGACGGAGTTGGCGCACCCATTGGATGGCGGATTTTCTGGAGGTGGAGGCTTTTTTCATGCGGGGGGACCAGTAGTAGGCTTTATCGTTGAAGGCGATGATATTGAAATAGGCGGCGGGGGGGAGTTGGGAGATGACTTGGATCAGTTGGTTTTTGGCTCGTTCGATGCGCATACGGGAGTTTGGAAGATTGGAGGGTGTGTTGCTGGAGGGAGAGGAGTTTTCCCCACCTTGGTAGGGGTCTTTTTCCTCCATACTGGCGGAGATATCGATGATAAAGACCACTCGGTCGCTGACCACGGTTTCGGTAAAGAAGCGGGGGCCTTTTTTTTGGATTTGGCGGACCACAGTTCGGGCGTAGGGGCTGGATTTTTTTTTGCGTTGTTGCCAATATTGTTTCCACTCTTGGGGGGTGAGGAAATCTTGGCCGGTGAGGCGGTGAAGGGCTTTTCGTATTTCAAAGTAGAGTAGGCCTTGTCGTTTGCGTTTTTGTTGTTTTTCTAGCAGTTGGATGAGTGCGGGGATGGCTGAGGGATCTTGCCGTTTGGCGAGGATTTCCACGGCCAATCGTAGGATAGAGGGGTTAGATGAGCGGAGTTTTTCGATATATTTTGGGGTGTATTCTTTTCCTTTTTGAAATTGAAAGGCTTCCATTAGGATGATTTGTTGGGGGGGGGTGCCGTTTTTTAGTTTGGAGTGGAGGTAAGCTTTGGCTTTGGGGTGGTTGAACTTTCGCAGGGCGAATAAGCAGGAGCGGTAGATGCGGGGGTGATCGTAGGAGACGGCCACTTTCAGGATGAGTTTGGCCATTCGCAGGCTATTGTCTTCGGCGAGTTGTTCGAGGAGGGAGGCCATTTTAGGGATATTTTCATACCTTACCGCTTGGTTATAGCGTTGGAGGAGGCGTTTTAATTTTTTCTTGGGTAGTTTTGCGCTCAGTGGGGGAGAAAGGAGCAGGTAGGTGCTCAGGAGGGCACAGATCCAGCGAATATTTTGAAAAAAGTAGAAAAATGGGGAGCAAGTTTTCACGGATTCCTCTCCGATATTTTCCAATCTTCCAAAAAAGACAGTTTTACGCATTTTTTTATTACGCAGGTTCAGACGAGAAAGTTTGTCTGTTCATTCAAAAGTATCTTCCCGTTAGTTGGTTGGTTTTGCGAGAAGAACTTTGGGAGGCATGATTTGGGGTTGGTGTAGCTTCGGGGTTTAGAATCTAAGAAGCTGGGTTTAGGTGCTAGCGGCGTGGAGGGTGGTTAGAGGGATAGTTCGGGGACAAGGAATTGTTTTTGCGTGGAGTTTGGGGGTTTAGCTTAGGGCGGCTAATCCGTTTGTGTTAAGGGCTTGGTAGATTTCGTTTTTGTTGGTGGCGCTTAGTAGGCTTTCCATAAGGCCTTGGTGGATGCCTTTGGCGATATTTTTGTAGATACGCAGGTAGAGGACATCGTCGTAAGGGGGTGCGACCATGGCCCAGAAGAGTTTGGAAGGTTCTCCATCGAGGGCGTCGAGTTCTACGCCATCCGGACAAATTAGGAGGGCCATGGTGAGTTTCTTCACGTTTTCCGTTCGCACGTGGGGCAAGGCGAATCCTTTTTCTAGGGCGGTGGTGGCTTTTTTTTCTCGGTTATAGAGATCCCGAAAAAGTTTGTTGGCATTTCGCACGTTGCCGGAGGCGTCGAGTAGTTCCACAATACGCTGGAGGATAAGTTCTTTTTTTCGCCATAAAAAGCGATGTTCTGGCTCTTCTTCTTCTCTTTCCAGGTGGAGGTTGAACTCCAATTCCACGCATTGTTGGGGGAGGTATCTTCGCAAGTTCATGGGGGTATACCTTGTATTTTTGAAATTTTCCGCTAGGAAGGGTTGTTTGGGCTATTTGATCAGGCCTTTGGCTTTCACCATTTCTTTTTCTTTGCGCAGTTCTTCTAGGGTGATGGAGAGCTTTTCTTGGCCAAAGTTGTTGTGTTGTATTCCTTCGATGACTTGGATTTTGCCTTTTTCTGTACGGCAGGGGAAGGAGAAGATCAGACCTTCATCCACGCCGTATTGTCCTTGAGAGGCTAGGCACATGGAGTAGCTTTCATTTTCGGGGGTATCGTTGGTGAGGTAGGATATGGCGCAGAGGACGGCGTTGGCGGCGGAGGCGGCGGAGGAAGCGCCTCTAGCTTGGATGATGGCGGCGCCTCGTTTTTGCACGGTGGGGATGAAGACTTCTTGGAGCCACGGTTCGTCTTGGATCACGTCCAGCACGGGTTTGCCGTGGATTTTGGCGTTATAGAAATCCGGGTATTGGGTGGAGGAGTGGTTGCCCCAGATGGTCATTTGTTGGACGGCGCGCACGGAGACTTGGGCTTTGCGCGCTAGTTGAGCTTTGGCTCGGTTTTCGTCGAGGGTGGTCATAGCAAAGAAGCGATCGTTAGGGATATCGGGTGCGGAGTGCATGGCGATGAGGCAGTTGGTGTTGCAGGGGTTTCCCACTACAAAGATTTTTACATCACTAGCGGCGGCTTGGTTGAGCGCTTTGCCCTGTTCGATAAAGATATTGGCGTTGGTGTAGAGGAGGTCGGAGCGTTCCATACCGGCTTTTCGGGGAGCGGCTCCCACCAGGATGGCCCAATTTGCGCCATCGAAGGCTTCTTTGGGTTGGCTTGTGCATTTGATATTGCGAAGGAGTGGGAAGGCGCAATCTTCCAATTCCATGGCCACGCCTTCGAGGGCGGGTAGGGCGGCTTCGAGTTCGAGGAGTTGGAGTTCGATCTCCGTTTGTGGTCCAAACATTTCTCCGGCGGCGATGCGGAAAACGAGGGCGTATCCGATTTGACCTGCAGCGCCGGTGATAGCAACTTTTACGGCCATAGTAAACTCCTTTTTTTGCTGGGAAAGGTCTTCGTTTGGGTTTTGGGATTTAGTCCAAGAAGTTTTCTATCTCTTGCAAGAAGGCAGCGATATTGCTTCCCTTTTGAATAAACCCGTCGGCTCCGTATTGTTGGGCAAGTTGGCTGAGTTGTTGTTGGTCCATGCCGGAGTAGAGGATAATTTTTGGCAAATGGGAGACGGTTTCTTTTAGGACTTTTAGGATATCTGTTCCTTTAATTCCTGGCATATTGATATCTAGGAGCACCAAATCGGGGCGTTCTCGGATGATGATGGAGTTGCCTTTTACCCAATCGGGTGCGCATTTTACTCGGTGCCCTTCGTCTTCGAGGATTTCTTGAACCAGTTCTCTGGTCTCTTCACGGTCATCAATTAAGAGAATAAAAGCCATATCTTTTGAATTTGATTTGTAGAGACGGTATTCCAGAATCCTAGCTTTTTGGGCTATTGTATTTTATAAGAAAAAAAATGCAAGGGATGGGAGGGGAAAATTTCGAAAACGGTTTTAGAAAATCGATTTTGTAGATGGAGGTAATGGAAGCCAATGGAAATATCTCTTGAAAATTTGGGAAAAAAAGCCTAAAATTTTTATAGAGTTAGGAAGAATAAACAAAACTTTGATAGAGGGAGTTTTAGTAGAATGAAAACCTGGCGCCTTTTTGCATTTTTTTTTCTATGCACTTTATGCACTTCTTGCCCTTCTCCAGAAGAAGAGGCTTCCATTTCAAAAGGGGGGGCGGAGAAGAAACAAGTGGAAGGGGCAGAGAAGTCCTCTTCTACTTCTTCTCGTTCCAAAATCACACAGGTGAAACGCTCCAAAGAGGGTACTCCTGAGAGAATTTTGCTTCTTACTCAGGCTGCTCAGGGGTTGGAAAAGCGTCAAAGCTGGCAGAAGGCGGCACAAATTTATCGCCAATTGGGGGAGCTTTACAAGAAATCGGGTAAGCTTTCCAAGGCGGAGGGGGCTTTTGCTCAGTCAAAGTTGTGTAAGAAGTATTGGGGTTTGTACCAGCAGGCGCAGAAAGGGGAGCGGGAGCGGGAGTGGGCGAAGGCTAGGGAAGCATATATGGGTATTTTAAAGTTAGCGGAGAAAACCTCTCAGAGCTGGCTGAAGCAGTGGGTAAAGAGGCGGTTGGAGCTTTTGAAAAAATCGGAACGCTTTTTTTATATTTTTCAGAGAGCTAGAGGTGCTTTTCAGAAGCAGAACCATATCCAAGCTTTGAAGTTGCTCAATGAGGCTGAGCTTTTTGCTCATACTCCGGAGCATATCCAGCTTTTAAACGATCAGCGGCGTTGGGTTGAGGCTTCTCATTTTCTTGGCAAGCTTAGGGCTTTTCTCAAGGTGGAGGAATACGCTCAAGCCGCCAAATTGGCGCAAAAGCTGCAAAAGTCTTATCAAAACTACCTGCGTGAGGGGAAGGCGGACTGCCAGAGGGCGATCGAGCTTTGGGAGAATTATCGAAACTACAAGGCTTTGATCAAAAAGGCGAAAAATGCGGTGGAAAAGGGGCTTTGGCAAGAGGCTTGGAGGAGCTATATGGCTGCATTTCAGATTTTTCCTCAGAAGAGGAAATATTTTCAAGTTGAGCTTGCCGGCCTTCAGAAACACCTAGAGGATGGGAATAAATTTCAGGAAATTCGGCGCCAATTTCAGAATATGGAGAAGCTTTCGGCTCCAAAATTGCAGCTTCTTTTGCAAGCTATCCGCCAGTATCTGTTGGAATACCAGGATTATCGTTCCGAGGTGGAGAGGATGCGGAAAGAGGTACTCAAAGCTTTGGAGGCTCATAGGCAGCGTCAGTATAGAGCTCTCCTAAAAGAGCTTCGCTCTCACTATCAAGCTAGGCGCTATTTATTTGCGAAATCTTTGGCCGATGAGATTTTAAAAAAACATTTGGTTCAAAATCCGTTTGAGGTTTATTTTTTGCTAGCGAAAATTGCGTATCAACAAAAGGACTATAACAGGGCGCTCCAATGGTACCAAAGAGGTGAGTCGAGCGGCAAACTCAGCCCGGAGATGATTTTGGAGAAAGCGCACTGTCTTTTTCAGACCAACCGGCCAGCGGCCGCGCTAAACACGCTTTTGCAAAGGCAAGACATTTATAAGAATCCGGAAAGTCTCTCGCGGCTTAAAGGCGTTCATAAAAATCCAGATGCCCTTTATCTTCAAGCGAGGTGTTTTGAGGCGGCCAAAAGACCGTTTAAGGCTTATCAGGTCTACGATTATTTGCGAAGAACATTTCCGAAAAAGTACCCTTATGCTTATAAGTTTATTGGGGATTTTCTTTTGAAAAATCAGCAAAAAAATGCCGCTGCCGAGCACTACGAGAAATTTGTAGATCTTGCGGACGCCTCCGTTTTAAGAGAAATTATGGAGACCGAGAAGAAACTTCTCAAGATCAAGAAGGAGGATTTGATTTATCAGGTAAAAATTTTAAAGAAATTGACCCAAAAGTATGAGGCCATGGGCGCTTGGAAGGCAGCGATGCAGAGCTATATTTCTCTATCGGAAGTTTATGAGAAAATGGGCAAGAAATCGCTCAAGGATTGGGCAAATCAGAATGCTCAGCGCTGTTTCAATGAATCTTCCTTACTTTTTACGGTTTCCCAGATTAAAAGAGCTATTTCTAGGAAGGATTTTAAAAGTGCGGAAAAGTTTCTTCTCATAGCCAAAAAGCAGGCGAAAACCTCCAAGCATCAAGAAACTCTTCGCCAGGTGGAAACCAATCTCCACGCCAGCCAACTTTTTCAGAAAGCTCTAGGGCTCTTTGAGAAAAAAAAATATCCCCAAGCTCTTCAGGCTTTTCAGCACATCCTTCAGAAGTTTCCCAATGCTTTAGAGAGAAGCGATATTCTCAGCTATATTCAGAAGATCCAAAATATTTTAAAGGAGTTAGCCCAGGTTCGTCGATTAAAGACCGAAATTAAGAAATTTTTAGAGAAGAAGGACTATTCGCAGGCGCTGCAGGGTTTAGAGGATTTGCTTCGATATCCTCAGCATGTAGACATTGCTAAGATTCAAGAAAAAATTTTCTATGTTCAAAAGGAATTAGAAAAAGAGAGAATTTACAAAATTAAAATAAAAGTGGAGAAAAAACTCAAGCAAGCCCTTGCACTTGCCAAGCAAAGGGAGTTTGAGCAGGCGATAGATATTTTGCAAGATATTCTAAAAAAACACCCCCTCTACTCGGATGTGGAAAGCATCCAGTACCATATTGCGAAATTTCGCAAAAAAATCCAGAAAATTGCTTTGATAAAGCGCCGTCAAAAAGCGCAAAATATTCTTCAAAAAGCCCAAAATTATCTTGCCAAGCGGCAATATCCTAAGGCAATTCAGACTTTTCGCCTTCTCTTGCAGCACTATAGCGCCTATATCGACACTTCGAAAGTTCGCCATCAGTTGCAAGAAGTCAAGGCGCAATACCAAGAATATCTCCGCCTTCTCCAAATCGAGAAGCAAATCAAGTCCTTGGAGACCCGAGCTTCCGCTCTCAGCGCCAAGCAACAATGGAAAAAGGCTGCGGAGGTTTACCAGCAGCTTTACCCTCTTTATCAAAAAATCCGCAACGTTGCTATGGCCAAGCAAGCCCTAGAGAGAAAAAAACGCTGTTTGCAGGAGGCGGCCATTCAAGAAAAATTTGCAAAAATCGAACAAGCGCTTCAGAAGAAAAATTGGCCTTTTGCTCGGAAATTGTGTGAGCAAGTTCGCCCCCTTTTGCTTCGGCAGACGCACCATCGTGTTCTAAAGAAGTTTCTAGAAGCCCTTGACGATGCAAAGATTTGGCGGGAGGCCAAAAAGTGTCTCCAGCAGGGAGATTACGCCAAAAGCCTCCGCCTTTTTGGCGCTTTGCTCAAGAGAAAAACTCCTTATTTAGAAAGAGAAGATATCCAAAAGAAATTAGAAATAGCCAAAGAAAAATGGAACAGATATTTGCAAGCGGAGAGGAGAAAAAAAGAAGCCCAAAAGCTTTGGCAACAGGCCAAAAAGCACTTTGAAGAAAAGAATTATACCACTTCTATCCAAAATCTAAAACGTCTTTTAAGCCAATATTCCGATTCTACCGATTCGGCTAGAGTGAAAGATTTTCTCCAACAAGTCCAGGCCGCCTATCGAACCTATCTCTACACCCAGAAAAGAGAGGAGCTGGAGAAAAAATTTCAACACCACCTCTCCCAGGCCCAGAAAGCCGAGTACAGCCAAAACTGGAAGCTAGCTCTAGATCACTATCAGCAAGCGCTAGGGATATTCCCCAAAAAGGCGCCTTTGTATCGGGAAAAAATCCAGAAACTTCGATTCCACCTCAAAGATCAAGAAACTTACAACAAAATCAAATCCTTAGCCCAAAAAGCATTTTACGGAAATATATCTCAAATGAAGCAGGCTCTCCAACTCGCGGATCAATATCTCTCCAAGTATCAAGATTTTGTTCTGCCTGTAAAAAAATTAAAGGAAAAATTACAAAAGGCCTTGAAAGCAAAAAAGAAGGAGCAATATCAAGCCAAAATAAAAGCCGCCAAGAACCTTTTTCAGAAGAGGGATTTTGCAAAGGTTGCTCAAATTTGCAGCCAAACTCTTGCCCAAAAACTGGTGGATAAGCCGAAAGAAGCCCTTTGGCTTGCGGCTCTTAGCTACAAAGAGCTAGCTTTTCAAGGTAAAAATTCTCGCGTCTATGTTCAAAAGTCCATTGATAATTTCCAGGGATTGAGGCGATTGAAACTCGAGAGAGAAATCCCCAATTTTGTCGAGTCTTTTACAGAACTGCTCTTTTATGCCAAGAGGTTTTCGGAGTGTTTCAAAATACTGTCTCAGTATCAAGAAAATGTGGCCAAGAGCAGAAAACTGAGCTTTCTAAAAGGGCATTGCCTGCGCCGCTTAAATCGCTTGGAAGAGGCGTTTCAAGTTTACCAAAAATTGCTTGCCCAATCGCCGGCACGATCCCCTAAAATCTATAAATTTATGGGGGATTATCTGTTTGCCAAGAAAAAGGAAAAAGAGGCCATATCCTATTACAAAAGATTCCTAACATTGGCCAAAGCTTTTCCTCTTCTTGCTGAGGAAGTCTCTAAAGTGAAGAAACGTCTGGAGAGTTTGGAAAGAAACACCACTACTTCCCCCGTTACCACTTCTATCTCAGAGAAGGAAAAAGCAGAGATAGCCAAACTGTTCTATGCTTTAAAAAATAGTACAAAGAAAAAAGAACTGAAACAAATAGCGATTGCGTTGAGCAAAATGGGAAAAAAAGTCCTTCCTCTTCTTCTGCGTACCCTCAAAGATAGGAAACAGCCGGAAAGAGTGCGCGTTTATTGTGCGTATGCTATAGGAAAAATGGGGCCTCAAGCGGGTGATAGTGTCCCGGTGCTGGTTCGGCTTCTCTCCGACGCTTCTGCTCTGGTTCGGGCCAGATGCGCTTGGAGCTTGGGAAAACTTGGCCCCCGGGCAAAATCCGCTCTCTCTGCTTTGCAAAAGGCCATCTCTGACCCCAATCCAAAAGTGCAGCGGGCCGCTTTCACAGCTCTCCAGCGCCTAAAATCCTATGCAAAATAAGGACCCTTCTTCTCTTCCTTTTCCGCTCCATACCCCTGTGATGCCCCAGCAGGTGTACCGCTGTCTTTTTCCAGAGGGAAAGAAAAACTTTCCTCTGTGGTTCTGGGATCTAACGGTGGGGATGGGTGGACATACTCGATTTATTCTAGAGCGCTGCCCAAACGTCAGGGTTCTCGCTCTAGATTGCGATGAAGAGGCGCTGGAGCGGGCAAAAGAAAATCTAAAAGATTTTGCTCCTAGAATCGATTTCTATCTTGGCAATTTCCGTCACCTTTGGCAGCTCAAAAGTCTCCCTTCACCCGAAGCGATCCTAATGGATCTAGGAGTTTCTTCTTACCAATTAGAAAACCCTCAGCGCGGATTTAGCTTTCAGAAAGCCGGTCCATTGGATATGCGAATGGACCTTTCCTCACCTATCACTCTAAAGGATTTCTTAAAAAATCTAGATCAAAAAGAATTGGCCAATATTTTGTGGGAGTATGGTCAAGAGCGCTACAGTCGCCCAATCGCCAAAGCCATCCTGCGGGCCCGCCATCGCATCCAAGATACCCTCCAGCTTGCCGAGATTGTGAGCAAGGCTGTCAAAGTGCCTCCCCGACGAATACATCCGGCCACCCGTACTTTTCAGGCGCTTCGCATCGCCCTCAACGACGAACTCGGGGCGCTTGAAGAGGGGCTAAGGGCGGCCTTTGCTTTGCTGAAGAAGGGGGGAAGGATGGCCATTTTAAGCTTCCATTCCCTAGAGGATCGCCTGGTCAAGCGTTTTTTTCAAAAGCTCTCCCAAGAGAAAAAAGGACGCTTGCTCTGGAAGAAACCTCAGCGCCCTACCCCCGAGGAGGTGGCGCAGAATCCCCGCTCCAGAAGTGCAAAATTGCGATGCCTGGAAAAAGAAAGCGAAGAGGCACTAAGCGCTCTCTAAGAAAGTGCGGGATCTAGCCCCCTTGCATGGAAGCCAATTTCCACCCAATCCACCATCCGCCTATGGCAATGAGGAGGGGCCATCAATTCTGCCGAACAAATTCCTTCAATCGCTGGAGAGGATGTTCCATTTCTGAGAGTTTTTTTAGGTAATGGATAAAACGTTTTAAGTTGTGGTGGTGTTTTTTCAAAGCTTGGCGGAGAGTTCTTTGGCTTCCTCGATAGCGTCTTAGGCTGAGGATCACGGCATTGTTCCAACCTATCTGGAGAAAATAGCGATAATTTTGGCTTTGGAATTTCTTTCTAATTCGGCTAAATTCTTTTGTCATATCCAGAAAAATTTTTTTCCTTTGTTGAAGTTTTTCTTTGCGCGGGAGAGAGGAGTGGTAGAGCTGATCGAGCTGCTGATAGTATTGTTGGATAAAATCATCCAATTTTTCACGATCTTTTAGGATTGTTAAGTATTCACGATAGAGGGGAGAAGTTTTGCCAAACTCCCTTTTTAAAAATATTTTGGTTCCCTCTTCCCCGATAAAGGTGGCGATATTTTCGTTGAAATTGCCATGGCTGGGAATGTAAATGTGGGTGTGGGCGATTTCGTGAAGCGTGGTTTCCACCAGAACGGGGATATCGTTTTCTAGCATAGGGGAGAAAATGGGGTCATCAAACCAGCCTAAGGTGCTGTAAGCAGCGACCTCTCGCATCAGGACATCGTAGCCAGCTTGAGCTAGCTGATACTTAGCGGCGATGGCCTCTTCTTTGGTAAAAAAACCTAGGTATGGGACCTCTCCCACAATGGGAAACCACCACTGTATGGGGGTTAGCTCTAACTTGGGGGCGGCGGAAATGTTCCACGCAACCGCTCGGCCTTGGGTGTCAAAGAAATAGCGATAGCCTTGGGTGGGCATGCCCAATGTTGCTGTGGCAAAGTGGCGAAGTTTGCGAAGGATTTGAATTTTCTTTTTGTGTTTGGAAAAGTTTTTTCTCTTCCAGAGAGGGGCTAAGGGCTGACGATGGAGGAGGATATGGATTTGCCCTTGGGTTTGGTTTAGCAGATAGTAGGCGCAGCTAGGCAAATAGATAAGGCTTAAAAGAGGAAAAAGAAGCAGGCTTAGGAAATATTTTGTTTTTTTCGAGAGCATTTGATATCCTTATGTTTCGAATGTTGAGAACTTGAGAAGAAAACGAAAATTTCATTTGTAATCGTCTTGAAAGTAAGTAGGTATAGTATATAATATTGAAGATTGATGGAAAGTTTTGCAACAAATTCTACATCAAAAAAAATAGCTGAGAAGCGTCTTCTTGTTTCAAGTTAAGTAAGAAACTTTTTCTGTTATTTTTTGCCCGTAGTTAAGGAGGTTTTCATATGTTTGAGCTTATGGATTGGCATCTTTGGCTAATTTCTGGGATGGTTCTAGCCATTGCAGAAATGCTAATGCCCGGCTTTTGGATCTTATGCTTTTCCTTTGGGGCTTTTGCAGGGGGATTGACAGGATATTTAGGTTATGATCTAGCTTCTCAAATCGGGGTTTTCTCCGGCGTCAGCGCTTTGTTGGTGATTTTTATTCGCCCTTTGGCGCTCAAGTTTTTTCACAAATCTTCTCCGGAGATTGAAACCAATATCAACGCCTTGATTGGGCAAATGGGCTTGGTGGTACGAGAGATCAAGGGGCGTTTGGAAACGGGCAAAGTGAAGGTGGGGGGAGAAATCTGGAGTGCGATTTCTCAAATTGATCTTCCCATCCCAGAGGGAAAGCAAGTGGTCATCAAAAAAATCGAGGGCAACAAAGTGATCGTGGAGCCTGTCAAGGAAGAATAAACCATCAAACTGGGAATAGGGCTCGCCTTTTTTAAGGTCTTTCATTTCCAACTTAATATCCTATCAATGAAAGGATAAGGCATATGGGATTTTTTCTACTTTTAATGTTCCTCTTCGCTATTTTTGTGCTGGTTTTGGCTGTACAGGGTGTGAAAATCGTCAAGCAAGCGGAGGTGATGATCATCGAGAGGCTAGGAAAATTTCACAAAGTTCTAGAGAGCGGTATACACTTTATCGTGCCAATCTTAGATAAGCCTCGTGCGATCCACTGGCGCTACCTAAGAGAGGATTATGATGGCTCTTACTATATCACTGAGCTGCGAAATCGCATCGATTTGCGGGAAACCGTCTATGACTTTCCCCGCCAAAACGTGATCACAAAGGATAATGTAAATATCGAAATCAACGCCTTGCTCTATTTTCAAATCACAGATCCAAAAAAATCCGTCTACGAAATCTACAACCTTCCCGATGCCATTGAGAAACTGACTCAGACCACCTTGCGAAACGTAATCGGGGAACTGGAGCTGGATGAATGCTTGAGCTCCAGAGATAGAATCAACGCTAAGCTGCAAGATATTCTCGATGAAGCCACTGATAAGTGGGGTGTCAAGGTCAACCGGGTGGAGCTGCAAGATATCAATCCTCCCCACGATGTGCGGGATGCGATGGAAAAACAAATGCGCGCCGAGCGGGATAGACGGGCGAAGATTCTCGAGGCAGAAGGGGAAAAGAAATCCGCTATCCTCAAAGCCGAAGGACAAAGAGAAGCCGCCATTGCCAAAGCGGAAGGGGAAAAGCAAAGCCGAATTCTCGAGGCTCAAGGTTTGGCCGAATCCATCCAAATTTTGGCCGACTCAGAGGCGGCTGCGCTGCGCAAAATCTCCGAAGCCATGGGACAAAACGGCGATCCCGCCTCCTACCTTGTGGCGCTGAAGTATGTGGAAACCCTAAAAACCTTGGGAACTGGAGACAACAACAAGATGGTCTTTATGCCCTACGAAGCCACAGGTATCATGGGAGCCCTTGGGAGCATGAAAGAAATGCTCAACCTCAAGTCCTAACCACTTATTCCAAATATGGAATCGTAAAAAATAGAATGCCCATAGATTTTCCTCTATGGGCATTTTTTATCTAAGGCGGATGGAATGTGCGAATGGTATGGTTGGAGGATTTGCGTTTTGCGCTTGAGTTGTTGATCTAGGGCGTGTTGAAAGTGCTTTAGGTTTGATTACATTTTTACTTGCACGGCTTAGCCTCTGGTTAGAGCGGAAAAGGAAAGCTGCTTTTGTACTCGAAGAACAGAAGTTAAAATGCTAAGAAAAATAGCCAGGGGGGGAAGAAACCCAAAGCACTTGACATCAAAGCGGGAAATCAGTAAAATACCCATGATCCTTTTCACTGGATATTTCCTTGCTGTTGGATAAAGTTTAAAAACAACCGGAAGGCACGTAGAGAAGAGACTTCTTATGGCCCATTTTCGAGTAAAAATCACCAAAAATATTGAAAAAATTTACCCGATTGAAGATGGAATGACCATTGGAAGGGAGGCAAAAAACCAAATCCAACTCCTAAATACCTCTGTATCTAGAGTACATTGCAAACTGCTCAAAAAAAATAATTCTTTTAAAATACAGGATTTAGGAAGTAGCAATGGAATTCGTGTGAACAATATCCACGTCCAAGAACAGCTCTTGGCGCCGGGAGATGTGGTGCAGGTGGGAACGATGGTTTTGGTGTTTGAAAACGATATCTTCCAAGAAAAGTTGGAGTTTCTGGATATCAGCCAAAATCCACTTACCGAAGAGGACTTGGAACGGCTTTGCAGGCAGGAGCGCATTGCCATTCAATTTAACACCAGCCATAAATATGTGGAAGAAGCGGTGGAAATAGGAGAGCGCTTCTTGCAGTCCACCACCTTTGATGAGATGGGGCAGATGGCTTTGGTGATGGCTTTTCGCGAAGCAATTGGAAATGCCGAACGCCACGGCCATAAATACGAATACGATAAAATCATCAAGGTGGTTTACGAGAATAAGCCCAATTATTTTAGTCTCTGCGTGGAGGATGAGGGGGATGGATTTGATTTTCATGAAACGCTTAGAAAGAGCCGAGAAGGCGATGCTGTTACTGCGGCAAGAGAACGCTATCAGGCCGGTGGAATGGGAGGATTAGGGATTCGTGTGATGCTAAAATGCGTCGATAAGGTAATCTACTACAATAAAGGCTCTCGTTTAATCTTAGTAAAATACAAGCCCAAGGAAGACAAAAACGAAGAATGAATGGGAGCCTAATATTCAAAATATTCGCGAAAAAGGCCGAATATTAAGAAAAAAATAGCCAGTATAATTGTAAGCAAAAGTAAATCTCGTAATATCAAACGTAAAGAGGGAATTCCATGTCGTCGATCATTGGACAATTGAGAGTGCTCAACGGATCCCAGCAAGGAGCCACCTTTCTATTAGAAAAAAGGAGCGTTTTTGAGCTAGGGCGAGCTTCCAGCAGCACTATTCAGATCAAAGATGAAAGCGTTGCCATGAACCACTGCAGGATTTATAGAGAAAGCAACAGCGAGTATATCCTCTACGATCTAAATAGCGCCTCCGGGACAAAAATCAATGGAGCTCCTGTTCAAAAAACCCAGATCCACGATGGGGATGTCCTTCAAGTTGGTCAAATCCAACTAAAGTTCGAAATGGTTCCCTACGAGGAAAAGGAAACAAGCGATGAGGATGTGGAAGGCTTTACCCTAGGCGGGTTCACCGATCATTGGAGCGAAGCGGACGGCTGCGTGGATCGCTCCGCTAGCTACGCTGGGGCACAAGAGGCCACCGTTCCCATTTCCTCAACCGCCATTCCTTCCACGCCTAGCAAGACATTTCGCTTTACTATTGTAGAGGGAGAGGACAAGGGAAAGAGTTTTACGTTCAATCAATCCGGCACCTACCTAGTGGGTAGGGCGATGGACGCCCATATTAAAATCATGGATATCAAGTCCTCCCGCCATCATTGCACCTTGGAGAAAGTGGGAGATGAGTTTTATATCACCGATGGATACCGGGGCAAACTTAGCCGAAATGGTACCTACTTAAATGGGCAAAAGGTTGAATCCCGCACCAAATTGCGTCCCAATGACTACATTAAAGTCGGCTTTACCGTGATCAAATATGAAGTCCTCTGAGCTTGAAGAAATCCTACTCTCCGTTCAACACACCCGGCAAACCAAACGGCTCGATAAATACGTTGCCCTTCGTGTGGGCAAAAGAATCTCTAGACAAAAAATCCAACAATCCATCCGCGAGGGGCGCATCCTCCTCAACGACAAGAGAGCAGAACCCTCCAGTCGCATAAAAAAAGGCGATCGTATCCGGCTCTACCTCCCTCCCCGTCCCCAAAAATACATCCCCCACTACACAGAACTGGAAATCCTCTACGAAGATGAGCACATTCTAGCGGTGCATAAGCCCTCCGGCATGTCCATGCACCCCGGCCCTGGCCATAAGGGTGATACCCTTGCGGAGGCTTTGGTCTACCGCCAGCGAAAGCTAAATCAGCGCAGCGATGATAACCCCGGAACCGTGCACCGGCTGGATTTAGACACCAGTGGAGTGGTGCTTACCGGCAAGACCCTAGCCGCTCAACAGCGGTTGGGAAAGCAATTTGAACAGGGAAGCGTTCAAAAAACCTACCTAGCGCTGGTTTGGGGAAAGCTCCCCGCGAGTGGAAAAATCCAATTCCCTTTAGGAAAATGCCCGGGAGATCGCTTCATTTGGATCCACGATCCCCAAGGTAAACCCGCCCTTACCTATTATGAAGCAGCGGAAAAGTTTCAGGAGTTTACCCTGCTTCGGGTTTTCCCCATCACCGGGCGCACCCATCAAATCCGGGCCCATCTTTGTGGCATTGGGCATCCCATTGTGGGGGATCCCCTCTATGGCAAGGCGAATTTTTATCTGCGCTCTGGAGAATATCTCCGCCTCTCGCCCGCCACTCGTTTATGTCTTCACGCAAGCGAACTCGCCTTTATCCATCCCTTTACCCATCAAAAGCTCATCCTAAAAGCCCCTCTGCCCAAGGATTTTTGCCAAGTTTTGGAGCAAATTCGCTAAGCTCTAAACCAAAACAGCGATTGGGCGGCTTGTGAGGTTTATTTTTTAAGAGGAAATGGAAAATTGGGCAGTGTTTGCTTTTCATAGCTCAGAAAGTGTCCCCTCCCATTCCCTATGATTGGCTCTTTGTTTGGTTTTATATTATTAGGAAATTTAGACAATGTCAAAAGAAAAAAATCCAAATTGTTTTGTCGATTACCATAAAAATATGGATGTAGACTCCATTAAATATTGCTTTGCCCATCACCTCAAATACTCCCTCGTCAAGGATAGGTTTAGCATCACAGACTGGGCGCGCTATCGGGCCTTGGCGCTTAGCGTGCGGGATAGAATCATCGAGCGATGGATAGAAACAAAGCAGATCTACAAAGACAAAGAGGCCAAAATGGTTTACTACCTTTCGATGGAATACCTCTTAGGCCGATCGCTTAAAAATAATCTAATCAACTTAGAAATGGAAAAGAACTGCGCCCAGGCGTTGAGAGAATTGGGAACAGACTTAGAGGAGCTCTACGATATGGAGGTGGATGCGGGCTTGGGAAACGGAGGCTTGGGCCGGCTGGCGGCCTGTTTTTTAGACTCCCTTACCTCCTTAAGTTTGCCCGCAATGGGCTATGGCCTTCGCTACGACTACGGAATTTTTCGCCAGCGCATCGAAAACGGAGAGCAAAAAGAGGAGCCGGACGAATGGTTGCGCTTTGGCAACGTTTGGGAAGTGGAGCGCCTAGAGAGGGCCTACCATGTCCATTTTGGTGGTAAGGTGGAAAAGCGCTTTTACCAGCATCAATCGTACTACGTTTGGTTTCCCCAAAACACCGTGGTAGGCTTGGCCTACGATTGGCCCATCACAGGCTATGGAAGTCAAAACGTCAACACTCTCCGACTATGGTCGGCGAAAGCTAGCGAGGAATTCGATTTTGATGAGTTTAACCAAGGGGATTATGTGGAGGCGGTGACCAAAAAGATACAGGCCGAAAATCTTACAAAAGTCCTCTACCCGGACGATAGTACCTCTTCGGGCAAGGAACTGCGGTTTAAACAGCAGTACTTTTTTGTCTCTTGCGCCTTGCAGGATATCCTACGCCGCTTTAAATTTTTTCAGCTCCCCCTCGAGCAATTTCCCCAAAAGGTGGCCATTCAGCTTAACGATACCCACCCGTCCCTCGCCATCCCAGAACTTATGCGCCTTCTGATCGATAAAGAGGGGCTGAGCTGGCAAAAGGCCTGGCAGATCACCACCGCCTGCTGCGCCTACACCAACCACACCCTACTGCCGGAAGCGTTGGAGAAATGGCCGGTGGATTTCTTTGAGCGCTTGCTTCCTAGACATCTGCAGATTATCTATGAGATCAACCGCCGCTTTTTAGAAGAGGTAGCCTGGCGCTATCCCGGCGATAACGAACGCCTGCGCCGGATGAGCCTGATCGAGGAAACCCCCCGCAAACAGGTGCGTATGGCGTACTTGGCCACAGTGGGTAGTGCCTACGTCAACGGCGTGGCAAAGCTACACGGAGAACTCCTCAAGCGCCAGGTGATGGCAGATTATTATGAGTTTCTCCCCTCAAAATTTACCTATATCACCAATGGTATCACCCCTCGGCGTTGGCTTCTTAGCGCCAATCCGGAATTGTCGACCTGGATTAGCTCAAAAATAGGCGACTCTTGGATCACCAATCTCGAAGACCTACGTCATCTCGAACCCTATGCAAGCGATAGCCAAGCCAAAGAAGAGCTTGCCCAGATTAAATTAGATCATAAAAAACGCCTCTGCCAGCTGATCAAAAGCGCTACCGGCTATAGCGTTGAGCCTAGCGCTTTGTTTGACGTGCACATCAAACGCTTGCATGAATACAAACGCCAGCTGATGAATGTGCTCCATATCATTATGCTCTACAACCGCCTCAAGCAAAATCCATCGGTAGATATGCACCCTAGAGTGTTTATCTTTGCCGCAAAGGCAGCACCAGGCTACTTTATGGCCAAGCGCATTATCAAGCTCATCCATTCGGTGGCAAAAGTGATCAACGGCGATCCCTTTATCGGAAATAAACTCAAGGTGATCTTTCTGCCCAACTACGGCGTATCTTTGGCGGAGGCCATTATCCCCGCTGCGGATTTAAGCGAACAAATCTCCACCGCCGGGATGGAAGCCTCCGGGACTGGAAATATGAAACTCGGACTAAACGGCGCCTTGACCATCGGGACCTTGGATGGGGCAAATGTGGAAATGATGGAGGAAGTAGGGGAGGAAAATATCTTTATTTTTGGGCTAACCAGTGAGCAGATCCAGCGATACAAAAAAGAAAAAAACTACAATCCCCTAGAGATCTACCAGAATCATCCAGAAATTCAGCAAGCGTTGGATTTGATTCGCTCCAATTTTTTCTCCCTCTCCGAGCATGGGATTTTCTCGCCCATTTTACACAACTTGCTCGAGGGTGGCGACCCCTACTTTGTGCTAGCGGATTTGGCCGACTACGCCAAATGCCAAGAGAAAGTAGAGCAAAATTACCGCCAACCCAAGCTGTGGTACAAAAAGGTTATCCTCAATATCGCCCGTTTGGGGAAATTTAGCTCGGACCGAGCCGTCTTAGAGTATTCTAAAAAAATATGGAAGGTGCAACCTGTGCGCGTTTCTATGGTCCATAAACGGACCCACACCAGCAGGCACTTTATCCAGGACTTTACCCAACAAGAAAGGAATCCGTAGAAATGCGTTATTTTTTCCTTTTTCTTGCTCTCAGTCTAGGCGCTTTTTTCCTCTTTTCCCTTCCCTCTTTCCCACGAGCTCCCCAAAAGTACCTCTACTCCCAAAAAGGTCAGCTCCCCCTCCTTATCTCCGTTCCCCATGATGGAGGAAATACCCTCCCCATCCCTCCGCGCCGCAACCCGCAAAAATATAAGGATTTCCTTTCTACCAGAGACCTCTACACCGCTAACTTGGCCAAGGAAATTCACCTCTACCTTCGTCGAATGACCCGTAAATCCCCTTACTTGCTCATCCAGCTTGTGCACCGCAAATACTGCGATCCCAATCGCCCGCCCCAGAGGGCCTATGAGCACCCTTTGGCGAAAAACGTGTACAAACGCTACCACCAAACGCTCCAGCGCTACATCAAAGAAATCCGCCAAAAATTTGGCTATGGCCTTCTGATCGACCTGCACGGGCAAAAAAGCCTACCCGCGGATATCTATCTAGGCACCCAAGGGGGAAAAACCCTCCGGAGCGCTATCCGACGCCATGGGCGCAAAATCTGGCTTGGCAAACAGAGCCTAAGCCACCTCCTCCACACAAGGAAGTACACCACCCCTCTCTCCAAATCCTATTGGATACCGCATCCGCGAAAACCGAGCCAAAAAGTCCTTTTACCCTCCCTACTCTCTCAAAAAAAATTTAACGGCGGCTTCATTGTCCAAAATTACGGCAGCCACCGCCCCAACGGCATAGACGCTATCCAACTGGAAGTGCATCAGCGCCTGCGTTTTTCCAAGAAAAAAAGGCGTCAGTTGGCTAAAGACTTGGCGAAACTTCTCCTAAAATTTCTCGATTTCCTCCGAGCAAATTCTTCTAAATTTTAATCCCTTTCCCACAGAGAAAACTATGGATGAAAGCTCGATTTATCTCCACTTAAGCCAAAATCATAGTCTGGAATTTGAAGCGATGGATCGATGTATCTGCAAGCTGGCTTTGGCAAAAGGCTTGGGCGAAGAGGTGAGCTTGCAAGAGATACTGATCCAGGAAGGGGCCATCTCTCCAAAACAATGGGAGGAAATCAAAAATCAAATTTTTTCTGAAAAGGAAAATAAACCGACCACAGCCCCGACCTGGCCCCCCTCTTCGGAAGAGGAATTGCCCCCCTCCATTGGCGATTTCTATATTGAAAAAAAATTGGGGCAAGGGGGAATGGGCGTGGTCTACCAAGCCCTTCATAAAGAAAGCGGGGAGAGGGTCGCTCTGAAGCTTCTGCGCCAGGATGTGGAAAACTACCCCGAGCTTTTGCACAGATTTAGCCGAGAAGTGGAAGCGATCTCCAAGCTAAAACACCCCCATATCGTCTCCATTCACCAGCTAGGGCACTACCAAAAACGACCGTTTTTTACCATGGAATTTGTCGATGGCCCCTCCTTGGAAGAACGGCTAAAAGAGAAAAGTGTCTCCCTTACGCAAGGTTTGGAAATCATCGAAGCCATCGCCCGAGCCCTAGGCTACGCCCATGCAAGGGGAGTCATCCATCGGGATATCAAACCCTCCAATATTTTAATCGATTCCCAAGGGCGCCCAAAACTTACCGATTTTGGGCTAGCCAAGCATTTGGATTCCCAATCCCTTATCACCCATACAGGCGAGATTGTTGGCACCATTAGCTACATGGCCCCCGAACAGGCCACCGGGCAGAGTAACCTACTGGATCATCGCTGCGATATCTACTCTTTGGGCGTGATTCTGTACCAAATTTGCACCGGTAGACTCCCTTTTACAGGCAAAACCACCGTGGAGCTGCTGTGCAAAATCGCCGAGACCGATCCCCTCTTTCCCCGCAAATTCAACTCCTCTCTCCCCCGAGAAGTGGAGGCCATCACGCTGAAAGCCCTCGCTAAGGACCCCTCCCAGCGCTACCAAAACTGCCAGGATTTGGCCGGGGATATCCGCAGATTTTTAGAAGGGCAAAGCGTGGAAGCACGCCCCCTTTCCTTTTGGGAAAAACTCAAGAAAAAAGGGCTTCGCAACAAAGCTGTCGTTATCCTTGCCGGGCTTTTTTTGGGAACCATTGGGGGGTTGCTGCTGGAGAATTACTTTTTACACTGCTATTTGGAAAATCTGCAGAAAAAAAATCAAGCCAATCTTCGGCGCAGCCGCCAAAACATTTTAGCCCTGGAGGCAAAGATTTGCCTCAAAAACAAAGACTGGACAAACGCTCAAAAAAAAATAAATAGCGCTTTTCAAGTCGCTCCTCCCACTCCTCTGCTCTTCCTACTGCGGGCCAAGCTTCAAAAAAATCTAGGAGATCTCCCTCTAGCCCTACAGGATCTCCAAAAAGCGCATCAATTGGAGCCAAACAGCTCCACCGTTCTCTACGAAAGAGCGGAAGTTTACGCCAAACTCCAACTTCTTCCAAAAGCTATCCGCGACTACAGCCAACTCATTCAAAAAAAATCCTCTTTTCCCTACCTTTACTACAAAAGAGCCAAACTCCTCTATCTAAAAGAGCGCTATCCAGAAGCCATCTACGACCTCCAACAGCAAATGAAACTCACCCCCCGCTTCCAACAAGCCTACCTCTTGCTATCGCAGGTCTATATCAAACTCAAACTATTCTCCGAAGCGGTAAAAACCTTACTCAAACTCGCCAAACAGCTTCCCCTCTCACCAGAAGCAAATTACTTCCTCGCTGAAGCTTACTTCCATCTAGGAAACTACCCAAAATCCATAGAAGCCTACACCCAAGCTATACAAAGCGCCCATGTACCTTACAGGATGCAAGCTCATCTAAAACTAGCCTCTTTACTCCGCCGCCTTGGTAGAATTTGGCAGGGCATCGAAGAGCTGGAAAACGCCCTTAGACTCCACCCAAACCACGTCCAAGCCCTGCGACAAAAGGCGGAGCTGCTTATGGAAGCCGGAGAATTTCAAACGGCCCTTCAAACCCTTCAGAAGCTTGCCGCTATTCCTGAAGGAATGAGCTTGAAGGATAAGCTAACGCTAGCAAAGTTGTACCTTTTTTATCAACAGCCAACCCACGCTTTGGAAATCCTCCTCCCCCTAATTTCCTCGCCCAAATGCGTGTTTCTAGCCCTTCAAATTCTCTTACATACCAAGAAAGATAAACAGGCTCAACAGTGGTTAAAAAGTGTAAACAATTTAGAAAAGCTCGCTCCCTACCATTTGATTTTCTGGGGCGTCTATTATTTTTTTCAAAAAAATTATGAACGGGCCGTTTTGTTTCTTACTCAGGCCAAAAAAAGCCGCCTACAATGGCCACTGATCTATGCGCTCCTAGGATATGCCTACCTCAAACTGGATCGACCTCTCGAAGAGGCGAAAAATCTCTTCCAATACGCGGATCAACTTTCCCTAAAAGCTGACCAAGAATGGTCAAAATTTTACCTTCTAGGCATTCAAGCGGAGAAAATGTCTCGCTGGAGAAAAGCGATCGAATTTTACCGCTATGCCCTCATTCTCAATCCCGTGTTTAGCCGAGCATTCTATCGGCTCTCTCGCTGCTATCGAGCTGTGGGAGAGAAGGGAGAAAAGAATAGACAAGCCTTGCAAAACAGCCTTCGCTACAACCCCTTCTTCAAGAAAGCGCATTTGGATCTGATTCGCTTTTACTTACAAGAAAAAAAGCTCTCCAAAGCCCAAATCGCTGTAAAAAAAGCCCAAAAATTTTTAGGGCAATCCGCTCTGCTCCCCCCCCCCTATCCCTGGCAATTTTTGATGGGCCAGCTCTACTACTTGGAAGGAAAATATCCAAAAGCCCAAAAGATTTTCCAAAAACTTTCCCAGAAAAAAAAAGAATGGCAATCCTTCTATCTTGCCTATTCCTACCTAGCTAAAATTGCCCAAAAAAAAGGCGATCTTCAAAAAGCTTCCCACTACCGCAAACTCTACCTTAAATACCATAAAACTCCCAAAGAAAAAATCGCCATTCTCCAAAAACTCTTAAACAACGGCCTCTACTCCCAATGCTTAGCGCAAGCCAGCCGCTGGATAAGCAATAACTCACTCCACGAAGCCTACTTTTTTCGAGCCAAAGCTAGGCTTCTGGAGTGTTTCCAACAGCTCGCCTTCCCCCAACTCCCCCCAAAAATTAGAAAAAAAAATCTAGACAATGTGATTTGGGCCAGTGGCCTGGATCTCCTCCAAGCGCTAGAGCGAAAACCTTCTCTTCTTCAAAACCTTCTGTTTGCTTCTCACCCCTCTTCGTATGCAGGTGCAGTCAAAAACGTATTTTTGAATCTTTCCAAAACGGAACTCCAGAAGCGATTTCTCAACTTCCAAAATTCCTATGGAGGAAGCCTTGCTCCCCTGCTAAAGGGGGTTTTCTATTTCTACCTACACCAGCTAGGGCGTCTTCAAGATTCCGAACTCCACTTCCCTATTTCACTTTTAGATCAAGCCTTGCGCCAAAACCCCTTCCTTGGGCCCGCCTGGCTGCTTAAAGGGTACTTCTTGACGCTAAAGAAGAAGTTCTCCCAAGCGCAATACTGTTTTCATCGAGCCAAGCAACAGCTCGATGGTCAACCTGTGCTTTATTTATTTCAGGGAATATACTTCGCCCAGAAAAAGCAACCTCAGGAGGCCATTTCCCAGCTCCATCTAGCGCTGGATAACGGCTTTGAACACCTCCAAATACTCCTCCACCAACCTCTTCTCACCCCTCTCTCTTCTCACCCGGAATGGAAGGTGCTAATTCGGCGAATAAAATCCCCTTGAGCCTTGACAGCTGAACGGAACTCTGGTTTAATAGGCAGGAAAAAGAGAAATCGTGAATCATACAATCTAAGCCACGTTAAGGAGGGAGCACGCATGGCAGAAGCTGTAATCTCAATGAAAGAGTTTATCTCCCACCACCGAGGTCTTGCGGAGAAAGATTTTTTGCAAAAATTTCCCCTCCCCTTCCTTGTGGTACCTGGAGACAAGGAAACGGTCTTGCCGCGAAAAGGCGGAAGCTCCCCAAAACCTATACGAGCGCCTTTGCAAACCATGAAAATGTCCATTGAGGATTTGGAGGAAACCCTTCCTCCCTCCTTTCGAAAGGTGCTTCTGGATAAGGCGATGGTTTTCCCTCTCGAAACAAGAGAGAATGCCCATAAGCTCAAGGTGGGACGCGCTGCGGAGAGCGATCTGATACTGGAAGATCCAGAGGTCTCCCTTCACCATGCCACCATCTATTGGAAAGAGACGCCGCCGTCTGTTTATTATCTCAAAGATCACCACTCCACCAACGGTACTTACTACAATGGAGTGGCCATTCCTCCGGAAGAGGAAATTGAGTTGGAGGATGAGTGTACCCTGGAATTTGGCCTAAATCGGCTCTTTATTTTCTACTACCCTCAGACTTTTTACAGATGTGTAAATCTATCCTAATTCCTAAGCGGTTTCTGCGCTGAGTAAAAAACACCTCCATTTTTAGAATTTTATGTTGATTTTGAAAAGAAACTTCTTGCATGTGGGCTGGGTTTGGCTAATGGGAGCACTTATCGTCTCGTGTAGCGCTTCTCCAAAAGCAAAACCAAACGCCACTACACCTGAGGGAGAGAGGAAAACTCCAGGACAAGGCGCCGACAGAGGAAATCCTGAGGCCGCCACCCGCGAAAGAGAGAAGAAGCACCTCTCCTCCCCCCCTTCTCCCTCTTCAAAGTTCTCCTCTTCGCCTTCCAATTTTGACTATGAAGCCTACGTCAAAAAGCACAAACTCGAGAAAAGATTAGGAATTTCAGCCTCTTCCCCTGCGAAAAAAACACTCCCTCTTTCCCCTACGAAAAAAAAGGAAGTGGAAAAAATCCTCCAGAAAATGGCCAAGGAAATGCAGAACGAATGGAAAGCAAAGCACCAACAAGCAGAAAAACTCTATCTTCAAGCTAGAAAAAACTACCTCCTATTGCGCCTAAAAGAGGCGGAACGACAGCTTAAACTCTCCCTAGAATATAGCCCAAATTATCTGGAATCCAGAAAGCTTTTGCGAGCCGTGCGCTTTTTCTCCAACCGCTCTCCCCTTTTGATCTTTCAAGCCCTTGACCTTATCCAAAAGGAAAGACAACTCTCACAACTCCACCGGCTTCCCTATGTGCAAAAACTTTCCAAACAAGCGATCACCCATTTTCAAAACCAACACTACCTCCGCTCTAAACAGCTGTTTGAGAAGGTGATCCAAATCTGCACCTGGCTGGAAAAACGCCAAATTGCTTTTTGGAAAGAACAAAAACAACAGGCCCAAAACTACCTGCAACAAATCCACAAAAAATTAAGGAAAAAATAGATGAAGTTCCTGCAATCTTTCCTAAAACAGAATCAAGCTTACCTCCAAAATCCATCGGACTTCTGCGCCAGGCACCCCTATCCCTTTCTTCTCACCGTTCAAGAAGAGGAAGAAGAGGATACCCCAGCCAAAGAGGAAGATTTTGAAACGGAATTTCTAGAAGAGTTGGCGGCCATTAAATTTGAAACGGATAAAATCAAACTCGAAGATATCCTAACCCTGAAAAATACCTCCGAGGATGTCTGCGTGATCCCGCTGAAGAAAAAGGATTCCCCTACGCAAATGCAGATGATCACCCTAGGCCGCACCGCCAACAATGATATCCACCTCCCCTTTAAAGGCATCTCAAAGCTCCACGCCTACTTTAAAATCCATAACCTCCAAACCACCATCACAGACGCCGACTCCACCAACGGCACCTTTGTCAATGGAAAAAAACTAAAAAGCAGCCAAGCCACCCTCCTGAAGGACCGGGATATCCTCTCCTTTGCCAAACTATTCCATTTCTTCTATTTTTCTCCCTCCGCCCTTTACCATTATTTTAGGGAAAAACAAATCCTTTAACCCACAGAAAAAAAGGAACGCCTATGTCTATCCAAGATATCCTCGCTGAACTTGGCCTAAAACCACCCTTTTACGGAGCCGCGGCGGGGCAATTCTTCCCCACCCAAGGCCCTTCCCTCCCCTCCACCTCCCCCATCGATGGCACCCTGCTCGGGGAGGTGCAGATGGCCAGTCCTTCGGACTACGAACAAGTGCTAAACGCCGCGCAAGAGCTCCAGCCTCGTTGGGCCATGTTGCCGCCGCCAAAACGCGGCGAAATCGTTCGCCAAATTGGCCTAGAGCTGCGCCGATTTCAAGAACCCCTCGCCAAACTCTTGAGCTGGGAAATGGGCAAAATCCTCTCCGAAGCTAGAGGCGAAGTCCAAGAAGCGATCGATATCGCCGATTTTGCCACCGGCCTCTCCCGACAACTCTACGGCTTAACCATGGCCAGCGAACGCCCCTACCACAGACTATACGAACAGTGGCTACCCCTAGGCACCATCGGGGTCATCACCGCGTTTAATTTCCCCGTCGCCGTCTGGGCCTGGAACGCCATGATCGCCGCCGTTTGCGGCGATACCATCCTCTGGAAACCTTCCCTCAAAACACCTTTGACCAGCATCGCTACCCACAAAATCTGCGAAACGGTCCTCCAGAAACACAACCTTAGCGGCGTGATGAACCTACTCATCGGAGCCGACGATACCATCGCCCAAAAACTCCTCGAAGATCGACGACTACCCCTCATCTCCTTCACCGGCTCCTGCCAGGTAGGAAAAATTGTGGCCCAAAAAGTAGCCGCTCGTCTAGGAAAATGCCTCCTAGAACTAGGGGGCAACAACGCCATCATCATCTGGAACGATGCCAATCTAGACCTGGCTATCTCGGCCGTGCTCTTCGCCGCCGTTGGAACCGCGGGGCAACGCTGCACCACCACCCGGCGCGTTATCCTGCACCCCGCGATCGCAGCGGAATTTACCACTCGCCTCTGCCAAAGCTACGAACAGGTGAAAATCGGCCACCCCCTCGAAAAAGATACCCTCATGGGGCCATTGATTTCCCAAGAAGCTCTAGATCGAGTGCAAAACGCTATCCAGGAAGCCAAAAAACAAGGCGGAGAAGTGATCTACGGCGGTGAGATCTTGCGCCAAGGCGCTTTGCAAAAAGGATTTTATATGCGCCCCTGCATTATCAAAGCCCATAAAAATATGCCTATCCTCCAAGAGGAAACCTTTGGACCCGTGCTCTACCTGCTGGAAGCTGAAAATTTGGAAGAAGCCATCGCCCTGCAAAACGGAGTCCCACAAGGCCTATCCTCCGCCATCTTTACCACCAACCTCCTGCACGCGGAAACCTTCCTCTCCCCCTTGGGTAGTGATTGCGGTATCGCTAACGTTAACGTCGGCACCAGCGGCGCTGAAATCGGAGGGGCCTTCGGCGGCGAAAAAGAAACCGGCGGCGGCCGAGAAGCCGGCTCAGATGCCTGGAAAGCCTACATGCGCCGACAAACAGTGACGATCAACTACTCCAACCAACTCCCTCTAGCGCAGGGAATTGAGTTTGGAACCTCGACCAAAAAGAAAACCTAACTCCCCCTGTTCCCCCCGGCTGCCCCAAAACGGAAAAACTCCTCCCTCTACTTTCTCCAGCGGCTTTCTGCACAGAAACCCGAGGGAAAGGGTTTTAGAGCGAAAAAAATTTTTTCTAAAAATAACGGAACTTTGGAGTTGACCTTGGAGTCTAATCTCAACGCAGACTCAAATGAACTTCAGCTCATACAAGCAGCCAAACAGGGAAACTTGCAAGCCTTCGATCAGCTAGTGCTTCGCTACCAAGACAAAATCTATAGCACCATCTTTCGCCTAGTGGCCCACCAAGAGGATGCCTTTGACCTTACCCAGGAGGTGTTTCTAAGAGCCTACCGCTTTTTAGGCGGGTTCCAACAAAATTCCAGCTTTTATACTTGGCTATTTCGCATTGCGCTCAACGTTGCGATCAATTTTCAAAGAAAAAAAAAGGACTTCTACTCCCTCCACGCCAACACCGAAGACGGAAAAGAACCTCAAAACCCCAATAAACGCCAACCTACCCCGTCTTTTTATCTGGAGCAAAAGGAAGTCTATACCAAGATTTACCAGGCCATTGCCCAGCTCAAAGATGAATTCCGTATTCCCCTCATTTTGCGAGATATCGAAGGCCTAGAATATGAGGAAATTTCCAACTTGCTCTCCGTGCCCAAAGGTACAGTAAAATCCCGTATCCACCGGGCTAGAGAACAGCTGAAAGAAAAACTAAAAGATGTGATACCATGAACTCTTGCAGCCAATTTCAAGCCAAGCAAATGGAATATCTGGACAAGGAACTCCCCTCCCAGGAGAGGCAGCAACTGGAAGAACACCTCCGCCACTGTCTCTCTTGCCAACAGCAGCTTCGAGGATACCAAACCCTCCTCCAGCACCTGAAAACCCTCCCCTCACTCTCAGCTCCCCCTTCTCTGTTCAGCTCCATCCAAAGCACCCTAAAAACACAGCTAATCTCTGCAGAAGCAAAAACAAAATCACCCGAACAAATCGCCCAAGCCCCTCTTGCTTTTCCCAAATCCCCCAAAACTCCCCGCCTCCAACCAACTGCCAGTGGCTGGCTTTTCGCCCTTAGTGCACTTGCTGCGGGCATTTTGCTCTGCGCTCTGTTCCAACCCTTCTTTTTGGGTCTGCCTCGCTCCAGCCAAGATCAACAACAAACTCTCGCTACCGCTACTCCCGATACCAAAACCTTTAACGGCAGCCAAGCTTTGGCAGATTTTGGCAGATCCTACACCCCCCTAGCTCCAGAAAAGAAGATCCAGCCACCCAGCTCTAAGTTCTCCAAAGCTCATAAAAACAAAAATCTCGCCTCCGCTCCATTCAAAGGATTCTCCAAACAACGAGAGAAAAAAAATACACCCTCCTCCCCCAAACCCTCTTCTCGCCGCGCACGCTATATCGAAAAACGAACAAAGCAATCCAAAAAATTTAGAAAATCTAAAAAAGATTCCTTACTTGCCCTTCTTCTATCCGCACAAAGAAAACAATCGAAAAAAATAACTCAAGAAAATGAAAGTCCCCTCTTGGAAAGGGAAACTCTGGTCAAAAAAAAGCCACGTACACAATCCACCACCCCTCCCTCTCTCAGCAAAGCCATCGCCCGTTTCGGTATGAAACTGCGCCGCGGAATTTCTCCAAATCGCCAAAATGCTCCCCAATCCCCTCCAAACTACGAACTCTTCCTCCTCTCCAGCCAACTCCCTTCCTCCCAAAAGCAAATCCTAGCCGCCCTCCCCCCAAACGTCCAACTCTTGCAAATTCAGTGGAAAAATAGCTCCTCTACCACTATCGCACCCGCTGGAAACTCTTCTGGGAAACCATACGCCAAAAAAGAACTCGCCTCCAACGCACTCTCCCTACCCCCTCAAACCCTAGCCATCTCCTACCAAATTGCCCTCTCCCCCAACGAAGCCAAAATCTTCTTGCAAAAACTACGCAAACTCCCTTCACTCCGCTTCTTCCCCGGCGAATACGTCCGTATCTTCAATAAGCTCTCCTCCCACCCTCGCCGCCGTAAAATTTACCTGACCCTCTGGCTCTACCGCTCCCCCAACTAACGAATATTCTGAAATCCTTGCACCATTGGCAAAATCACCGCCATCACAATGAACCCCACTACCACCGCCATCACCACAATGATAACCGGCTCCAAAACAGAAGTTAACTTCTGCGTAGCCAAATCAATCTCCTCCGAATAGCTCTCCGCAATGCGCTCCAACATTTCCTCCAACTGCCCACTTTCCTCTCCAATGGCGATCATATAACCCACCGTTGGCGGAAAAATCGCGCTCTTCCTCAACGGAGCCGCAATGCTGCTCCCCTCCTGTATCGCCTCGTACAACTCTTCCAGAACCTCTTCCAAAACTCTATTCCCCACAATTTTCTTTACAATAAGCAAAGACTCCGTGGCCGAAAGGCCAGATCGCAAAAGCGTGGAATAAGTCAAACTAAAACGGGCAATCGCCTGCTTGCGAAAAACATCTCCCAAAATGGGAAGGTGCAAAAGCGTCTTATCCAAAAGGTACTTCCCCCTCCTTGTGCGAAAAAACATCCTCAGCAAGAAAAATACTCCCACACCCAGCGCAAGCAAAAGTGGCCAAAAATTCTTGATTAAAGAGCTCACTCCCATCAAAATTTTAGTGGGAAGAGGAAGAGTTCCTCCCCGCTTTAAAATGATCTTTACAATCCGAGGTACCACCGCAGTCATCAAAAAAATCACCACCGCTGTCCCCACCACCATCATAACCGTAGGATAAGCTAAAGCTGCAGAAACCTTCCCCCTCAACTGCTTCTGGCGATTGTAATAATGCCCCAAACGCTCCAAAATCTCAGGCAAAGTCCCCGCCGCTTCCCCCGCCTTCACCATATTAATGTAAAGCTCACTGAAAATATTTGAGTGTGGCTCCATCGCCTCCGCCAACGAATTCCCCCGCTGAATGCGATCCCTTAAATCCCGCAATACCGCCTCCATCGCCGGGCTCTTCTCCTGCTCAATCAACGCCTTCAAAGCCTCCGCTAAAGGGATACCCGAACGCAATAATGTGGCCAACTGACGAGTAAATTGCGTAATGTCCAGTCTCGAAGGGCGAAACCTTCCCCTCCAATGCCCACCAGCCATTTCCTCCGCCTGCAAAAGCCGAACCTCCACCACATTGTAGCGCAAAGCCCGAACCTTCTCCCGCGCCTGCTGCGGCGTCTCCCCCTCCACCGTCCCCTCCCGCAACTTCCCCCGCTTGTCCAACGCCTTGTAATGATAAACCGCCATCCGATTCTCTCCTTTCCCCTAAAAGTTTTTTTGATTTAGGGGAAAAACTTTTTAAAAAAAGTCTTTTCCCTAAAAACCCCCTTTTCCAAAACTTTCGAGACGTAGGTGGAACCCTTTTTAGAAAAAAGTGTTCCCCCTACCACCCCCTCCCAAAAACTCTTCTCACTTT
>RFKQ01000098.1 GCA_003694635.1 Planctomycetota bacterium | reverse complement strand
GCAGGGGGGGGAGGGGGGCGGGGATAGATGTGGGGGCTACGTTGCGTTTGTTGGATCAGGGTAAGGAGCTCTCGATCAAGCCATTTCGCCAGTACATTACGACGGAGTTTTCTTTGATTTATATTTCGGCTTGGATGAGGTCGAGGAGTGCGTTTTGGCGGGTGGTATTTTGGATTTTGGTGGTCGCTCTTTTGCCGCTTTTGCTGAATCGGTGGGTTGTGCGGGTGGCTAGCAGGCAGTCCAATCAGGCGAATTTGGCGATGATTTTGGGATTTACGTTGGTGGATATGGCGTTGGCATTTCTTTTAGCTGGTTTGCAGGTGGAGGGTTTGTTCACGAGTATTTTATTGTTTATAGGTTTTTTGGTGGCGGGGATTTACAACTATGAGATTTGCGATTTGATAGATGACTGGTCGTAATGGGCAGAATTTTTTGTACAGGGTAGTGAAGAGGTGAGCGATGAAGAGCGTAGAGAGTTATTGTGGTAAGATGGTGAGGTCTATTTTGGCGAAAGCGAGGAAGGAAGCTGCGTTTTTGCAGCAGCCGGTGGGACCGGAGCATATTTTATTGGGGATTTGTGGGGAGTCATTTTGTGGGGCGGCGCGTTTAATTTTGCAGTGGATGAAGGGTTCTTCTCGTTCTTTTGAGCGGGTTCGTCAGGAGGTGCATCGGTTATTGCCGTTGTATCAGATGATGCCGGCGTCCGCCAAGAGGTCGTTGGAGGCGGTTCCGTTGACTTCGTCGGCGAAGTTGGTATTGGAGCGGGCGTTGGAGGAGGCGCGCAGGTACAATTCCTCACGGATTCAGAGTGAGCATTTGTTGTTGGCGTTGTTGGAGCCGGTGGGTGGGGTGGCGCGCATAGCGCTTTTAAATTTAGGGATAGTTCGGGAGGACATTGAGCGTTCTTTATGGGAAGGAGACAGTGAAATGGCAAAGCGACATGGAAATGGGAGAGTGGCGGTTGGTAGTGAAGGGGGGGAGGCTAGAGGAGGTGGATTTGTGGTAGAGGGGGCGAGGTTGGGGGAGTATGTGTTGGAGTCGAGGATTGGGGAGGGTGGTTTTGGGGAGGTTTGGCGGGGGCGTCATTATTTTTTGCGGGAGAAGGTGGTGGCGGTCAAGGTGTACAAAGCGGGGGTTGGTGAGGAGGTATTGGAGCGGGAGGCGATGGTTCAGTTTAAGTTGGGTGAGCTGTTGAGGAAGCGGGGGTTAGGGGGAGGGATTGTGGAGTTTTATGGGATGGATGTGGAGAGTCGTCCGCCTTATTTGGTGATGGAGTACGTGGAGGGGGTAAGTTTGCGGCATTATTTAGAGGAGCGAAAGCGCCTTACATTTGAGGAGGTTTTGAGGGTTTTTACGGAGCTTTTAGAGATTGTTTCGGTGGCGCATGAGGCGGGGATTGTGCATGGGGATTTGAAGCCGGAGAATATTTTATTGGCCTCACCTCGTTTGGAGGAGTTGAGGTACATAGATAGGGAGTTGACTCGGTTGGAGCAGGAGTTGGAGTTTACGTCGTTAGAGGGAGGGGATGCTTGGGCGCAGGTATTGCAGGAGCGGATGGCTTTGCTTCAGCGCAGTCGCCGCTCGGCGTTGGGGAGGGTAAAGATAGCGGATTTTGGGCTTTCCTCTCGCTGTGTGGAGGTTGAATCTCTACACCATTCCTTTGCTCATTCCACGGCGCGTGGGGAGGGGATAGTGGGGGGGACGCAGTTGTACATGGCGCCGGAGTTGCGGCAGGGGGAGGGGAAGGGGCTTCAGCCTCAGAGCGATGTGTATTCGTTGGGGGTAATTCTTTACGAAATGTTGGTAGGTGAACCTCCCCAGGGAGTGGATTTGCCCACCCAATGGAGGGAGGACATTCCCAAAAAGTTGGACGAGGTTTACCAGCGCTGTTGCACGCATGTTCAGCGTCGTTTTAGCGATGCTGGAGAGTTATTCAAGGTCTGGCGCTCCCTTTGGAGAGGAGGGAAGGTAGGGGGAGTGGAGAAGGTGCAGGAGGGATTTACGGACGAGAAGAAAAAGGTTCAGAAATCTTCTCCCCCGGTGCCCAAGATCAATCGCAAGTCAGAGAATGCCCATATCTACGGTGGATTTGCTCGCAGATTTATGGCGATGAGTGTGGATTGTATTTTGTTGATCATTTTTTTGGCTTTGGCGATACATGATCTAGAGGTGTCCGACGACTTCCTATTTGGGTTTTCTTTTTACACGGGTGCGTTGTATTTTATTTTGACCACTTCTATGTTGGGCGGGACGATTGGCAAGCGAATGTTTGGTTTAAAGGTTCTTGACAAAGAGGGAAGGCATTTAGGCTTCTTTGCCTCGGCGTGTCGTTATTTGGGATATTGGCTCTCTTTGGTATTGTGGGGAATGGGTTTTTTGATGATTGCGTTTCATCCCAAGAAGAGGGGTTTGCACGATTGGCTAGCGGGGAGTGTGGTGGTGGATGAGGACGAGTATGATTTGTGGAAATAGAGTTTTGAGGGGGGAGATTTTTTCACAAGAATTGAAGTAGATGTTTTCGAAAGGCTTGGAAAACTTTTGATAAGAGGTTTTTCAAGAAGGAGCGATGAGAGCAGATCAGGATTTATTTGAGGGTGTGGATTACTATGGTGTGGAGGATTTATTGCAGCCGGAGGAGCGGGAGGTGAGGGATGCGGTGAGGGAGTTTGTATCCAGGCGTTGTATGCCGTTGATTGTAGAGCATTTCCGGGCAGGGACCTTTCCGGAGGAGCTGATACCGGAGTTTGGGAAAATGGGCCTATTGGGGGCGAATTTACGGGGCTATGGGTGTGCGGGAGTGAACAATGTCTCATATGGTTTGATGCTGCAGGAGGTGGAGAGGTGCGATAGTGGTTTGCGGAGTTTCATCTCCGTGCAGGGGGCGCTTGTGATGTATCCGATTTGGGAGTATGGCACGCAGGAGCAGAAGGAGAGATGGTTGCCGTTGTTGGCGAAGGGGGAGGCGGTGGGTTGTTTTGGTTTGACGGAGCCGGACTATGGTTCCAATCCGGGGGGCCTTCAGACTCGGGCGGTGGAGACGTCGTCGGGATGGCGTTTGCAGGGGAGCAAGATGTGGATCACCAACGGGCATATTGCGGATGTGGCGGTGATATGGGCGAGGACGGAGGATGGGGTGATTCGGGGTTTTTTGGTGGAGACGGAGAGGGAGGGATTTGAGGCTAGGGAGATAGAGGGGAAATTTTCCATGCGGGCTTCGATAACTTCTCAGATATTTTTGGACGATGTGGAGATACCGCGGGAGAATTTGCTTCCGAAGGCGGAGGGTTTAAAAGCGGCGTTGAGGTGTCTGAATCAGGCGCGCTATGGGATTGCGTGGGGGGTGATAGGTTCGATGATGGCGTGTTATAGGGAGGCGTTGGATTATGCGCGCAATCGGGTGCAGTTTGGCAAGCCGATAGCTTCGTTCCAGCTGGTTCAGCGGAAGTTGGTGTACATGTTGACGGAGATTACGAAGGCGCAGCTATTGGCTTTGCAGTTGGGGAGGTTAAAAGATCGGGGAGAGTTGAGGCACACGCAGGTATCGTTGGCGAAGCGGAACAATGTTTACCATGCCTTGAGGATTGCGCGGTTGGCGCGGGATATACTGGGTGGCAATGGGATTGTGGACGAGCACCATGTGATACGGCACATGTGCAATTTGGAGACGGTGTACACGTACGAGGGAACGCATGATATTCACACGTTGATTGTGGGGGAGGATATTACAGGTTTTTCGGCGTTTCAGTAGGGATTTTTGGTTATTTTGAGGGGGAGAGGTCTTGTTTTTTTAGCTTAGTGGGGAGTGAAATTTCACAGCGTCATGGATTTTGTTGCTTGGGGAGGGGGAGATAGAGCAAGAAGGTGGTTCCTTGTGGGGGGCGGCTTTTGACTTGGATCTGGCCTTGGTGTTGTTCAAAGATGGAGGAGGCGATGGCTAGGCCTAGGCCGGAGCCTTTGGGTTTGGTGGTAAAGAAGGGTCGAAAGAGTTTATCTAGGTTGGATTCTTCGATGCCGGGACCGGTATCTTTGATGGAGATTTCGACGTAATTATCTTTGAGTTGGGTTTGGATGGTGAGTTTTCCTTGTTGCTGAGGTTTCATGGCTTGGATAGCGTTCTCAAGGATATTGAGGAGAGCTTGTCGGATTTGGCTGGAATCGAGCCAAAGGTTGGGGAGATTAGGTTGGAGTTGGGTGTGGAGTTGGATATGGTATTTTTCGGTTTTAGGTGCGATCATTAGGAGACATTTTTCGAGGATTTGGTTGATAGAATGGGAGTCGAATTTAGGTTCCATGGGGCGTGCGTAGCTGAGCAATTCGTTGAGAAGGATTTCTAGTCGTTCGACCTCTTCGAGAATGATATGGAGGTATTGTTGTTGTTTGGTGGGGGAGAGTTTTCCTTTGAGGATGGAGCGGGCAAAGCCTCCAATGCTTACGAGGGGGGTACGGATTTCGTGGGCGACCACGGCAGCCATTTTTCCTAGGGCGCTAAGGCGCTCCAGTCGGCTGAGTTGGAGTTGGCTATCTTGGAGTTCTTGGTTGAGGTTTTCGAGTTTTTTGACTTTTTCTTTTAGCTCTTTGTAGAGGATGGAGCTCTCGATAACGGAGGCCACTTGTTTGGTAAAGATGCGCAGCAGTTGGATGCTTTCCTCATCGATAGGTAGGCGGTTGATGAGATTATCGACAGCGATCACGCCGATGGATTGATTTTGGGCGACTAGGGGGACTAGGGCGTAGTTGTGGGATCGGATAGTTTGGGCGAATTCCTTGGCAAGGTTATGGAGGGGAGAGGGGGGATCGTTTTGTTTAAAGACAAAGATTTGTTGAGAGTTCAGGACATGGGTGAGGATATGGGGTTGGTTATGGGGGATTTTGAGGGATTTTGTCAATTGATTGATGGGGGAATTGGGGTTGATGGAGGATTTATAGGCTTCCAGGAGTTCGATAAATTTGGGGTTAGCTTGTTGGATACCGTTCCAGATTTTATGGGCTTCTTGGCCGTTCATAGGTCCGATGGCGAGTTGTCCTTCAAGGTGGTTGGTTTGGGAGTTGAGCAGGAAGACAAACGCTCGGTTGAAGGCCAGGCCTTGCCCGGCGGTGATGGCGACGAGGATGATGTAGAGGACTTCATCGAGTTTATGGGTAGCTTGTAGGAGTGCACCGATTTCGTCTAGGATATTGAGTTCTTGGAATTTTTGTCGTAGTTCATGTTTTAATTTTTTTTCTTCGGTGATATTTCGCAGAAAGGAGCGAAATCCGCTGAGGGTATTGTCTGCGTGGTAGAGGGGGATGGAGGAGATTTTGACGGTAAGTTCTTTTTGGGATTTGGTATATATTTTGAGTTCCATTTCGCCGTAGAAATGGAGGTTGAGTTTGTGGTAGTGTTCTTGGATACGCTGTTGACTTTCTTTTGGGCATAGTTTAGAGATAGGCTGTCCGATGAGTTCGTGGTTCTTATATTCCAGGAGTTGCTCTAAGCTTTGGCTGACGCCGGTGATGTTGAGTTGTTGGTTTACTTCGATGAGAGGTAGAGGGGAATATTGGAGGAGGTTTTGTAGATTTTGTTGGATGATTTTAAGTTTTTGGTGGTCTTGCTTGAGGGTTGATTCGAGTTTTTGGGTATGATGACGTTGTTTTTCTTCTTGGGCTTTGCGGCAGCGGATATCTTTTAGGATGCAGCGGTAGCCGAGGATATGATTTTCTTGCTTTAAGGCGTAGGCGCTGAGTTCGATGGGAAGGGAGGTTTGGTTGGCGCAGAGGAGTTGGAGTTCTAGATCTTGGATCACTTCAAATTCTTGGAGGACTTTACAGAGGTCTTGGGAGTGTTTTGGATTTTCGTGTTGGAGGAGTTGGGTGATATTTTTACCGATAATTTCTTGGATGGGGAGGTTGGTCCATTCTTGTATTTTGGAGTTGCATTGAAGGATACGGAATTGGGGGTTGAGAAGGACGATAGCGCAGATGGGATCGTATAATCCGTTATAGAGGAGGAGGCATTGCTGGGTGAGCTGTTGGCAGAAGTTTGCAAATTGTTGGCAAATGTAGGAAGAGAGGGCGGGGTCATGGGGAAGGAGTTGGGTGGTGGTTTGGAGGAGTTGATGGACGAAGGTTTGGAGTTTACTGAGTTGGAGGTTTATGTTTGAAGGGGTGGGGAGGGTATGGGGTTGGAGGAGGAATTGGCAGAAGAGATCGATGGTAGGAGAGGCGGGGAGGGATTGTTGGGCGGTATGGATAATTTTTTTGAGATGTTGTTGTAGGTTTGGAGGAAGGGGAGGCATTTTGGAGGGATTGGATTTATGGGAAGGGGGGTTCAGGATTTATTTCGTTCTGCGAGGAGGCGTTTGATTTCGCTTTTCAGTTCGGTGAGATCGGAGGATTTGACGACGTAGGCATCGGCCATCCAGCTCATAAAGTTGTTGCGATAGTGGGAGTAGGCGGTGTTGAGGATGACGGGGATTTTATTGTTTTGGGAGAGGAGTTTGCCTAGGGTTTCGATGCCGTCCATGCCAGGCATCATGATATCTAGGATTACGAGGTCTGGCATATTTTTCTTTGCGATTTCTAGTGCTTTTTGTCCATCCTCGGCAAGGAGGACTTCATAGCCTTCTTCGGTGAGTTCCTCTTCATAGAGAAGGCGGAGGTTTCGTTCGTCTTCGACGACAAGGATTTTTGCCATAGTAGGTTAGCTTTCCTCCTTTGTAGGGTAGGATTTTGGATTTAGAGATGTATTGTATTCAGTTTTTGTAAGAAAATCAAGGGTAGAGTTTGAATCAAGGGTAGAGAAAGTTTTTTGAATATTTTTTAAAGAAAGGGGGCTGGTAGAGTTTTTAGAAAAGTTTTTTGGTAAGGGGTGGTAGGGGGAAACCTTTTTTTTAAAAAGGGTTCCCCTTACAAAGCAAAAGTTTTTGGAGGTACGGAACCTTTTTTTGAAAAAGGTTCCGAGGAGAAAAGTTTTTGGAAAGTCTGAAAACCTTCAGGACGAAATATGAAAATTTTTCGGGGAAAGTTTTTCCCTTAAAGGGAGAGGAGCATTTTTTGCAGGGCTGGGAGGAGTTCTGGGGATTGAAAGAGAAAGGGGCTATCTAGGAGTTTTGCGGGGATGGCACGGGTGCTAGCGAGTAGGGTTTCTTCCGCCATTTCTCCGAAGAGAATTTTTAGGGCAAGGGTTGGAATGGGGAGGAGGGTAGGGCGTTTTAGGACATAGCCTAGGGTTTTTGTAAATTCTTTATTGGTTATGGGATTGGGGGCGGTGAGGTTAACGGGTCCTGAGATTTCGTTATGTTTTAGTAGGAAGATTATGGCGGCCACTAGGTCTTCTAGGGCAATCCAGCTAAGGAATTGGTTTCCGTTTCCCAATCGTCCGCCTAGGCCTAGTTTGAAGGGGAGGAGCATTTTTTTGAGTGCACCGCCTTGGGGGTTTAGGACCACCCCGATGCGCAGGTGGCAGACGCGTATTCCGCTTTTTTCTGCTGGTTTGGTGGCGGCTTCCCAGTCTTGGCAGACTTTGGCGAGAAAGCCTGTTCCGGGGGTGCTATCTTCGGTTAGGATTTGTTTTCCGCGATTTCCGTAATAGCCGATAGCGGAGGCGGAGAGGAGTACTTGGATAGAGGGGGAGAGTTCTGCTATGGTTTGGGAGAGGAATTGGGTGGAGAGCACGCGGCTTTGGTAGAGGATTTCTTTTTGGGAAGGTGTCCATCTTTTATTGGAGATATTTTCGCCAGCTAGGTGCACCACAGCGCTGCATTCTTTAAGTTTTTCTTTTTCAATTTCTTTTTCTATTGGGTTCCAGAAAGCGCTATTTTCTTCCAGTTGTTCTTTAGAGCGCACCAAGCGAAGAGTGGGGATACCTTTTTCTTCTAAGGCTTTTTTTAGGGCAGATCCGAGAAAACCGTTGGAGCCTGTGATTGCTACTTTCATTTTTTTCCTTTATGTTTTGGGGAGGGAAATTTCTGCTAGGACGGGGAAATGATCGGAGAGTTTTACCGGGAGTACTTTTATCCATTTGAGGGTAAATGGTGGAGGGATGAGGAGAAAGTCGATGGATTTTCGCGGCCAGAGGGTGGAAAAAGTGAATTTTTTTTTAGGATAGACCCAATTTTTAGAGAATTTTAGTTTATCTAAGATATAGTTTAGGGCATCACCTTGTATTTGGTTGCAGTTGAAGTCGCCCATAATGATAGGTTTTTGGGGATTTTTTCGTTTGTTGAGGTAGTTGCAGAGAATTTTGGCTTGGCGAAGGCGGTTGTTGGGGGTGCGGAAATCTAGGTGCAGCACCACCACGGGGAGGCGTTGTTTTCCCCTGCGGATTTCGGCGTACAAAAAGCCTTTTTCGCCGAAGGTGGAATGGCCGAAGGGGACGTTTTCAAAATTTTCTATTTTATATTTAGACAGAATTCCATTGCCATAAAAGAGATAAAGCCATCCTTTTCGTTGGTTGTTTACTCCCATTTTCCAGTAGGGGAATTTGCTTTTTTGGGCGAGGTATTTTAGGTGCGAGAAGCCTCCGCTCCAGAATGCGTTTTGATCCACTTCTTGGAGGCCTACGATATCGGGGGAAGTTTTTTGCAGGAAGTCTCCAATTTTATCCAGATTTTTTTTGATTTGAAAAGGGGGAACAAAGATTTGGTGGATGGCTAAGCGTCTGCCGTGGGCGATGTTAAAAGTCATTAGGCGGAGGGAGCTTTTTGACTTTTTTGGAAGAGAAAATTCAGGGGGATAGGGGGTGTAAAAAATCAGGGCTCCAATCGTTAGCCATAGTGGTCCTATTCCGCCAAGTATGCACCACAATCCCCATTTTCGACGTTTGCTTTTTCTTTGGAAGAAGCTAGAGATATTGGGCGTTTTCATCTTTTTTTTGCTTTCCTCCGAATTTCATTTTCTTAATAGGATACAGGGCTTGGCTAGAAAAGTCAAGCGCTAAAGCGTGGATCCTTCTTCAGGGCACTGTTGACAGAGACAAAGGTTTGGATAAAATAAATAAAATATTGGTATTTTGTCATTTCGCCTGGTAAAGGAATTCTCTATGGTAGATTCGCCTAGCTGCGTTTTATGCAGCTGTTCTCAAACTCAGTTTTGGTGGGAGCACAAGGGATTTCCTTTCTATTGTTGCAGCGACTGCGATCTTTTATTTTTAGCCCAGACTTCGCTTCAAGAGGCGATGGATAGAAACAAAGAGATCTATGATGGTATTGGGCAAAAAGTAGTTGAAAAAGTGGAGGAGCACCAGGCGGGAAAGAGGGAAAAGCACTTTGCCATTTTAAGGCGGCTGGAGCCCTATCGGAGGACGGGGAAGATTTTGGACATTGGCTGTGGACAGGGGGGCTTTCTAAGGAGCGCTCAAGAGAGAGGGTGGGAGCCGGAGGGGGTGGAATTGGCACCTCATTTGGCCAAATTTGTTCGGGAGCATTATTCCATTCCGGTTCATGTGGGAACTTTAGAAGATTTAGAATTAGAGGAGGGGAGCTATGATGTTATTTTTTTCAATGAGCTTTTAGAGCATATTCCGCAGCCTAGACCATTTTTAACAAAGGTTTATTCTCTTCTTCGTTTTGGGGGAGCTATTTTTCTTCGCACGCGCAATCACCGGAGTTTTTCAGCTTCTTTTTGTCAGGAGAAATGGAAGGAGCTTCCCTTTTTTAGCAAGGGTCACGTTTGTTTTTATAGCCCGAGTACGATGAAATGGATTTTCCCGCAGTTGGGTTTTCGTTTGCGTTCTTTGCGCACTTGGGGAGTTTCCCTTCATCCTCGGTTTGCGTCGGATACGGTAGGATATCGCCTTGCGAAGGTGGCCAATAAGATAATGGATCCTTTTGCCAAAATTTTTCGAAAGGGGCATCGTATTGAAGTCCTTGCGCTAAAAAACAAATGATTTTTTGTTTTCTCTAAGGAGCGATAGGCTATGGCGGTCAATAAGGTTTTGGAGAATATTACCGATTTGGTCAATGACATTATCATCAAGGGGATACGCGCAGGCTGCAGTGATATTCACATTGAAGCCCAGCGGGATTATACCATCGTTCGGCATAGAGTGGATGGAATTTTGAAGCAGCAGCGCAGGCTGCCGGTTGAGAATCATAGCCAGCTTGTTTCCCGCATCAAGATTATGGCTAATCTTAACATTAACGAGCACCGCAATCCGCAGGATGGCCGTATTCCTTTTTATCAGTTTGATCCATCTTATGGCTTTCTTGATCTTCGGGTGAGTACTGTTCCGATGATGTATGGGGAGAAAATTTGTCTTCGTCTTATTGACAACCGCAAGGCCAAGATTGCGCTGGATAAATTGGGATTTACGGAGGATATTCTCAAAAAATACAAAAAGTACATCACCAAGCCCCACGGCCTTATTCTTCACGTAGGTCCTACTGGTTCGGGGAAGACCACTTCCCTTTATGCGGCTTTAAATGAGATCAATCGTCCTACGGTGAATATTCATACCATTGAGGACCCGGTGGAGTATTTGATTCCCGGTTTAAATCAGGCTCAGGTCAACCCGGAGGTAGGTTATACGTTTCCCAAGGTTTTGCGGGCTTTTTTGCGCCAGGACCCTGATGTGATTATGGTGGGTGAGATTCGGGATTTGGAGACCGCTAGCTTGGCGGTGGAGGCTTCGCTGACGGGGCACTTGATTTTTAGCACTCTCCACACCAACAACGCCGTTGGCGCGGTCACAAGATTTTTTGAAATGGGCATTTCTCCTTTCTTTATTGCCTCTGCTGTGCTTTGTGTGGTCTCCCAGCGTTTGATACGGCGTTTGTGCGAGGATTGCAAGGAGCCTTATCGCCCTTCGGAGAAGGTGTCTCGTGCCATTGGGCTTACGGATCCGCGTCAGAAGGTTTATCGCCCCAAGGGTTGCCCAAAGTGCAATAAGACGGGTTATCGGGGTCGGACGTTGGTGATTGAGCTTTTGGAGGTGGATCAGGACGAGTTCAAGCAGTGCATTTATCGCAATGGGACTCCGGAGGAGATGACCAACATTGCCATACGCAATGGAATGAAGACACTTTTTGACGATGGGATGCAAAAGGCCAAGTTGGGCTGGACTTCGATTGAGGAGGTGTTGCGAGTTGTCCGTGGGGTGGTGCTCTAGAGTAGGGCGTGCGGCGGTTTATGTTGGCGGTAGGGCATGTTTTTGGGGGGTGATTTGCATGGGAGAGAAGGGGTTGTTGGGCCAGGTCAAAATGGTGTGGGGGGAGAGAGTGCATTTGTAGAAAACGCGGAGGAGGGAGGGTGAGGGATATTTTGAAGAGCTGAGCAATGGTTTTGGGACAGAGTCATGAGGTGATGATGGGGTTTTCCTATAGCACTCGAGAAAAAATGTTGGAGGAGTTGAGGGAGAGCGGTATTGTGGATCTTCTGGTGATTGGGGGGGGGATCACGGGAGCCGGAATTGCACGGGATGCGGCGCTGAGGGGGTTAAAGGTTTGTTTGTTGGAGAAGGGGGATTTTGCTTCGGCGACCAGTTCTCGTTCTTCCAAGCTTGTTCACGGGGGGTTGCGCTATTTGGAGCATCGTCAATTTGGGCTGGTGCGGGAGGCGTTGCAAGAGCGGCAGCTTCTTATGCAGCGTTTGGCGCCTCATATGGTGCATCCGCTCCCCTTTTTGATTCCCGTGTGGAAAGATTCTCCCCATAGCGGTCGGTGGATAGGATTAGGTTTAGGGGTTTACGATTTTCTAAGTGCGTATTTAAAGCCCCACAGGCGCGTAAATCGGAGGCAAGTTGCCAGGTTAGTTCCCCAGCTTAATTTTGCCAACATTCAGTCCGCTTTTCTTTACTACGATTGTCAGACCAACGATGCTCGGCTTACGTTGGAAAATGTGCTTTCCGCCTACCAGGCTGGTGCCAAGACGCTCAATTATGTGCAGGTGGAACAGTTTCTTTTGCGGAAAGGCCGCATCCGGGGGGTGGTTGCCTGCGATCTTCTCTCCGATTCTCATTTAGAAATCCAGGCGCGGGCTGTGGTCAATGCCACAGGTCCATTTGCTGATAGTGTGGCTTCGCTGCTCAAATCCCATCGTGCTTCTTTGTTGCGTCCGACCAAGGGGGTTCATATTGTTCTTCGTCCCCAGGTTCTTTCTCTGCCTTGTGCGATCACTTATTTTTCGGCGGTGGACAGGCGGGTGATGTTTTTGATTCCTTGGCAGAATTTTACCCTTTGTGGCACCACCGACACAGATGGAGAGGTAGAGGAAAACGGTTTTGCTTCGGGGGAAGATGTTCGCTACATTTTAGACAGTTTTGAGGGGATTTTAGGCAAAAACGTTTCCATTTCTCCTCGGGATATTGTGAGCGCGTATGCTGGTTGGCGCTCTCTTATCGCCCATCCATCGGTGAAGCGGGAGAGCGATGTTCCTAGGACGCATAAAATCATTTTGCATCCCGAGGGTTTGATCACCGTAGCCGGGGGCAAATTGACCACGTACCGAAGGATGGCCAAGTCGGTGGTGGATTTTGCTTTAAAGACATTTCGCCTTGGTGGCTCGAGGTGTTGGACCCATCGCCAACCTTTGCCGGGGGCGATGAAATTTTCTCGGAGGGCGATTTCTACGCTTTCTGAGCGGGATCGCCACTTGCTTTTGACGTATGGTCGGCGTGGTGAATTGGTCAAAAGATACAGTTGTGGAGAGGAAGGGCAGGAAGTTTTGCATCCTTCACTTCCCTATCGGTGGGGGGATATGGAGTATTTTATCCAGGAGGAGTTGGCTTTAAAACTTCAGGATATTTTTCTGAGGCGGAGCCATCTTTTTCTTCAGGATCCGCTATTTACTTTGGCGATTGCGGAACGGGTGGCCACACTTTTGCAAAAACGTTTAGGGTGGAGTGAGGTGGTCAAAAGGCGTGAAATAGAAAATTACCAAAAATATGTGGAAGATGCTTTGAAATGGAAAAAGGCGCTTTAGGTATTCAGGGCTGGGTTTGGAGGGGGTGTTTTGTTTTCCTATTTGCGTCCTGGATTTGGGCCGAGCCTGTGCGTCCACGTTTTCCGCGTTATATTTATCTTACTTGGACCTATCGGGATACCGCTCACACGATGACGGTGCACTATCTTACCTTTGCTCCCACGTCTAGTACAGAGATTTATTACGCTCTCCATTCGTCCAAGAGTTTGCGGGGATATTCGTTTCATCAATATGGTTTTCAGCGGCGGTTAGCGAATCTTCCTCGTTTTGTCCATACTTTGGAGCTGACTCACCTTCGGCCCAACACGGTCTATTATTTTCGGGTTGGTTCTTCGCAGGGAGGGTTTAGTGGGGAGAAAAAGTTTCGCACTCTTGCGGAGGGGAAATTTTCTCTTTGTTTTGTGGTAGGGGGCGATATGGGGAGCGGGGCAAAGGCGCGTAGGCTTTGCAAGGTGGCCGCGAGCTATGATCCTATGTTTGCGGTGATTGGGGGGGATATTGCGTACGCCGACGGTAGGGTATCGGCTTATCGGGAGTGGGATCGATGGTTGGAGCTGTGGACGAGTACGATGATCACTACAGAGGGTTGTTTAATTCCTGTCATTGTGGCGATAGGCAATCATGAGGTGAGGAAATATTTTTATCTTATTTCTTCTGGGAGGGCCCCATTTTATTTTGGATATTTCTATCAGTCACCGCAGGGGCGGAGTTATTTTGTTCGGGTTTTTGGCGAGAGTGGGGTTCTTTTTATTTTGGACAGTGGGCACATTTTTTCGCACAATGGGGTTCAGTTGGAGTGGATGAGGCGGACGATGGAGAAATACGCTCATTTTCCCCATCGTTTTGCGGTGTATCATGTTCCTCTCTACCCAAGTCATCGGGGTTTTTATCGGAGATCGAGTCGCAGAGGTCGGAAGTATTGGCTTCCTTTATTTGATAGGTTTCATTTACATGCTTGTTTTGAGCATCACGATCACACGCTAAAGCGCACCAAGCTGTTGCGCGGGAACAGGGTTGTACGTCGGGGAGGGACGTTGTACTTAGGGGATGGGAGTTGGGGGAGGGGAGGGCGTTCTGCCAAAAAGCGTTGGTATTTGTCCACATCTATGAGCAGGCGCCACTTTTGGTTGGTTCAGGCTTCTTCCAAGTACACTTTATTTCAGGCCATTGGATTAGAGAATAAGGTTTTGGACAGCGTACGCCTCTCCCACTGATTTTTGGATTTATTGTCCAGCTTCATAGACATAGCGGGGATGTCTCCAGACATAGCCGAATTCATGGAGTCTTCTGCGTAGGGTTTTATCTGAGATTATGATTCCGCATTTTTTCTTCAGGTGTTCTATCAGGAGTCTTACGGTCCAAAATTCTGTCCCATACCCTAATTTTTTTGGGTTTTTGTTAAATTCTGTTTTAATTTTTTTAAGTTCTTTTTCGGAGTGGATACGTGGGCGTCCTGGGATAGGTTTGGAGAGGAGGGATTTTGGATCTCTATTGCTTGTTTCATATCTTTCTTTCCAATTATATACAGCTTGTCGAGAGACGCTTAGGGTTTTGGCGACATCGCGGACAGATTTTCCTTCTGAGAGTAGGAGTAGAGCTTGGGTTCGTTTAAAGAGTTTTGCGCTTTTGTTTTTTTTGGCGAGGTTTTTTAGCTCTCTTTTTTCTGATTTTGAGAGTTGGAACTTCATTGTTTTGCCTCCTTTTTAGATGTAGAAATTCTTAACAGGATATTGAGATATTCTGCAGAGTTTTGTTCTGCAGCAAAATTTTTTTCGTTAGATTTCGCCTGTTATTTTTTATCTGGACTTTCTTTTTAAGAATGTTATAAAAAAATCACGTATAAAAAAAATCTTATTTTTGTATACGAAATTAACAAATGGACTTTTTAAGAAGACGCATCAATGTATGATACGTACTTCCCATAAAAAAAGTAAAATAAAAACTAAAAAATTTTTTTACTTTTTTACTAAAATGATACACTTAGGAAGGAGAAAAGGGGGAAGAAGAGTTTTGATCAGAGTTGAGAGGGACAATGCGTTTGATCTTTTTTCCACCTTCGTTGGGTAGGATTTGGATTTTTTCTGTGTCGGGGAGGTTTTCTAAGAATAGGGTATGGACTTCTTCTTCTGTTTCTGCTTGGAGGAAAAGGTCCATAAAATTTTCCTGTTCTGCACGTCTAGCCAACTCTGCTAGGATGCGGATATGCAGATCAGAAAGATTACTACATCCTAGAATCACAAAGACAGCGTAGAGAGGATCTTGGCTTTCCTCTACTTTTAGGCCATGTCTACTTCGCCCGATCACTAGATGGATTTCTCCTAGATTGTCCAGCCTATGGTGGGGAATGGCGATCCCCGCTTCCACGGGGGTATTCCCCATTTTATTCTGGATTAAAAATTTATCGATCAGTTCTGTTTTTTCTATGTTTAAGGTATTTTTAAAATACTCGCTGACCTGGGCCAAAAAATTTTCTAATGTTTCTCCCGTCTCAATCTCAAATACAGGGGCTTTGCAAACAATTTCTTTGAAAGGATCACCTTCTTTTAAGCCTTTTTCCTTCTGGATTTGGCGTAGATCCTGGATAAGGCTTGGATGGAGGGTATCCGATTTCTTTTGTCTAACCCGATTCCACAGCCATTGAAAAGCACCTTCGCGTTTGACTTGTTTTCTTGCATAGATATAAAACCACAGCATTCCGAAAAAGATGGCTCCTAAGCAAAACAGGATCTCCACAATTCCTAGCAATGTGATTAAAAGCAAACACCCCCCTATCCCAAAAATTTGTGTATAAGGGTAGGCCGGGGATTGAAAACAGGGGCTATATTCCTCGATTTTGCTCTCTCTCATCACAATCACCGCAAAGCTACACAAAGCATACAAAAACAGCTGAAACGCGCTTGCGAGTTTGGCTAACTCTTTTACATCAAACAAAAAAATAAACGCCACCACAATCCCAGAGGTAAAAAGTATTGCTTTGTATGGCGTATAGGTGCGTCCTATTTGGGTGAAAAATTTGGGCAAAAGCCCATCTCTTGCCATAGCAAAAGGAAAGCGAGAAGCTGACATTAGGGCAGCATTTGCACAGGAAGCAAACGCCAAAACCGCCGCTATACTCACCACGTAAAACATCCATTTTCCCATCGCCCATAGAGCTGTTGCTGAGATTGGGGAAGTGTTTCCCATCAATTGATCTTTGGGCAAAGTCCCCACCACCACCGATACTCCACCAACATAAACCAAGGTTACCACCAGCAAAGACGCTCCCATCGCCCAAGGGATGTTTTTGGCCGGGTTTTTTACCTCCTCAGCGACCGAGGCGATTTTGGTCACCCCTGCGTAGGAAATAAACACCAACCCCATTGCTGCAAACAGGTTTTGCCAGCCATTGGTCAAAAATGGGCTATAGCGAGAAAACTCCACCTTACGGTACCCTATTGCGATAAAGGATATCAACGCACAAAGCACAACCACCACCAACCACCACTGGACTCTACCGGTCAGTTTTGTCCCCCGAATATTTAAGAACATCAAACCAAGGCAGGTGAGAGAGGCAAAAATTTGAAGGGGTAAAAAAGAAACCTTTAGCTGCAATAGTCCAAAAAAATAAATGCTAAAGCCAATGAGGGCAAAGCTAGCCTTTAGTATCAGACCCACCCAGGCCCCCAACCCCACTACGGTTCCCGCCGCTGGTCCCATGCTTCTGTCTAAATAGAAATAGACACCCCCTGAGCGCGGCATGGCTGTGGCTAGCTCCGCCTTGCTCAACAAAGCTGGTACAACCAACAAAGAAGCTAGAAAAAACGCCAAAATTACCGATGGACCTGTTAGAGAAAAGGCAATTCCTGGTAGGATAAAAAAACCAGAGCTAATCATAGTTCCTGTGGAAATCGCAAACAGATCTCGGAATTCCAAATGTTTCTTTAGCTCTCTCACAATCCATCCTTATCCATCTATAGTTATGAAAATTTGTTTTGTCCAAATCAATGTTATAAGTTTAAGTTAAAGTTTGAAGTATTTTAGCTTACCCTTTCAATATATTTTCCGGTGCGTGTGTCCACCTTCACTTTATCCCCTTCATTGATAAATAAAGGCATCTGAATGGTTAAACCTGTTTCTAAAGTGCCCGGTTTCGTGGCACTGCTGGCTGTGTCGCCTTTCACTCCTGGCTCCGTTTTCTTTACTTCTAAAATCACAGCCTCGGGCAAAACCACCCGCACAATCTCACCTTCATGGTACCAAAACAGGCATTCCTGATCCTCTCGTAAAAAATTTTTGTACTCCCCAATAACCTCTTTGCTAACAGGAACCATCTCGTAATTCTCATCCATAAAATAGAACATATCTCCATCTCGGTAGCTGAAGATCATCTCTTTTTTCTCAATGAACGCGTCCTGCACCCTCTCTTGGGCTCGGAATGTATGCTCGATAATGGTACCGGTCTTTAAGTTTTTTAACTTGGTTTTCATAAAAGCCCCCCCTTTGCCGGGTTTGGTGTGCTGATAGTCTACCACTTCGTAGAGCTCATTGTTGTGGAGGATGGTGGTTCCATTTCGCAAATCATTGGCGATCATTTGCTTTCTTCCTTTCTAAGAGCTATCTTAAAAATCATTAAAAATTTTTAGCTTAAATAATTTTCTAAAAAATTTTTTGCATTCTCATAGAGAATTTTATCCCTGACCTCTTCTTTGTTTGGAAAATCCTCCGTGGTTATAAAAACCTTACTCAGCTGAATCGATTGGTGGTAAAAGGGCCAATCTGTTCCATAAAAGATTCTATCCAAAGAAACGCTTAACAGCAACTTCCGCAAACTCCTCAGACCTGGGCCGCAAATTTCATAATAAACCCTAGGATGGAGTTTTTCTAACTCTATCGCCTTCTCCAGCTCCAACGCTCCCGAGTGCCCCAAGATAAAAACCGTATCTAGGCACTTCTCAAGCGCCCGTTGATAATAAATCAATCTGCATCGCCGCCTGGAAATATATGGCTCCACGCCTACGGGGCCACAGTGGAAAAAAACGGGTAGATTTCTCTCGGCACAGAGCCGATAAAGCCGGATGGCTTTAGGGTGATCGGGGCGTATCAACTGGACGGAAGGGTGCATTTTCACTCCTTTGGCTCCTAGCTCCACAAGTCTATCTAATTTTTTTTCTACACCCCTTGAAAGGGGGTGAACCGATCCGTAGCCCACAAAACGGGAATGCTTTTGACACTGTTGAAGAACGTATTCCGAATTTTTGGAAAGTATGGGATAATCTATCGCTAAAATCAGTGATTTTTCAATCCCCATTCTATCCATATCCCGAAGCATATTGGCAGAAGTATGAGTGGTGCGCATCCCCCGCTTTGTCAATGTCATAATGGTCAAGTCTCGCTTTACTTTTTTCATATTCGGAATATTGTGGCTTTGGTATTTATGCAAGTCGATTTTTGCATCCGCTGGTAAATAGTACTGAACCTCCTCCGTGGTTTTGGCCATATCTACCCGCAAAGGTAGAACAAAAGCCATGCACAAATGGGTGTGCATATCGATAACTGGCCGGCGATATTGGGGGGAAATCACCAAATTTCCTTCCTCGTCTTTTTGAAAATATGGCAGATTGGCAAAAGCCTCAATTCCTTGGAAAACGTAGGCTTTTTGCAAAAATTCAGGAAGAAAAGATAGATTCTTCATTCCTCATTCCTTTGCAAAATTTCTGGTTTTGTGGATCTAGCTTTCAGGGGCTGATCCTGTGGTTGGCTAACCTGTTAAAATCTAGATTTTTTTGTAGATCTAGCTTTCAGAGGCTGATCCTGTGGTTAATAAATTTTCTTTACATTTATTTATTACTTCAAATGCTTTTGTGTTTTTTCTAAAATTTTTCTCACTTCTCTTTGTTCAGAAGCCGAAGATGACTTTCGGGTAAAAGGAATTTGTAGATATTTTTCTAGGTACTTCTTGGCTTGAGAAAAATGCCCCAATTTATACGCCACCAAGCCCAAAATTTTTAAGGCTAGGGGATAGTCTTTAAAAACTTTTAAGGCCCTTTTAGCCCAATTCTGTGCTTTGAGGATATTCCCTAAGTGGAAATAGCATTCGGCCACCATTGCCAAGTAGCGAGCATTCAGAGATCCCGTACGCTTGAGGGCCAAACGGAGTTTTAAAGGCTTAATGGCTGACTTCCAATGTTTTTGGCGGTAGAGCAACTCCCCTTTGAGAGCGTAGGCGCGAAAATGAGTTGGCCAGATAAAAATAGCTTCATCTAAAAGCCTTTGCGCTTTCGAGTGATTGCCAGAGAGAAGTTCGAATTGGGCCAATTTTAACTTGTGTTTGTATACCCGTTTTTGCAAAAATAGACACGCTTGCCTTTCCTTCTCTAAAAAAGAATAACCTCGCTTCAGCAAGAGCTGATATAGCTCCAATGCCTGGGAATAGTAGCCTTTTTCCAGATAAATTCTAGCTAGTTTTCTAGAAAAAGAAAGAGGGACATGGGATTGTTTGCACAGCTTTTGGAGAAATTGAACCAAGTTTTTCTTGCTCTCCAAATCCAAGGGAATTTCAAATATCCTCATCAACGCTCGATGGCTTAGGGTGGCCTTCAAAATCTGTTGATAAAGGGCAAGGGCTTCTTGGCAGCGCTTTTGAGAGAAAAGCAATTCCGCTTTTAAAAAATCCCTTTCCAAGTCCGTAAGGAAGGGGGAATATCTTTTTATTTTTTCCTGGGCAAGCGAAAGCTTTCCTAACCCGAGTAGCGCTTGTATCTGGAAAAAGTAAACCCATCCCTGTTTAGGGGATGTTGCAAGTACCTTCTCCGTAGCTCTGAACACCTGCTTATAGCGCTTCAGAGCTAGCAATGCTTCTATCCACAGAGGAAAAAAACGCCTCCATTGAAGGGGAGAGAGGTGGGGAAGGGCTTTTGCTAGAAGTGTTGACGCACGGACAAAATCCAGCTTTTTTAAGTATATCTCGCCCAACATGGCGCAAGCCAAATTATTTTTGTCAATATCCAAAAGAAAATTTTTGGCTTTTTCTAAATCGCCTTTCGCTAGAAAAAGACTAGCTAATTGAATCTGGACTTCTTTTCTCAATGGCGAATTTTTCTCTAAATAAGAAAGGCAGCGCAAAAGCCTCTTCTGTGCTTGCCGCCAGCGCTTTTCTAGAAGATCGATTTTTGCCAGTTCCAATAAAGCGGGGAAATAGTTTGGCGATAACGTCAACATTCGCTTATATATAGCTTCTGCTTCCCTCATCATCCCTAACTCACGGTAGCACGCCGCTAAATTTTGATGAACAAACAGATGCCTCCGATCGTCGCGAATTTTTTTTCCGGCTAGATTTTGGCTCTCTATTAATGCTTCCAATAGCTCCTTGGCTCGATTTAGATTCTTGACTCTATCCCAACCTTTTTGAGCAAGTTTTAGATGGACCACTCCTTGCAAAAAAAGAGCGTTCAGATAAATCACTCTCGTCCTAGAGGAACGACTGCTTTTGGCGATCTCAGAAGCTTTTTGAAACTCCCCCATCGCTTTGGGATAGCTCTCATTTTTTCCTTTCTCCGCCTCTTGAAGAAGAGCATAACCATACCCCAAACGAGCACGGGCACATTGCGGCTCCACCTCCACCGCAGATTTCCAAAGACTAAGGGAATTGCGCCAATCTCTATTGCGAAGATGAGTCCTCACTCCCCAAAATATAACAAGGGCAATAACAGATAAGTATAAAATTCTTTTGTCTCTGCCGATAAGTTTTTTGTCTAATCCCTCCATCCCATACCCCAAAACCAAGCTCATCCCAAAAAGCGGTAGATATAAATAATGCTCCGCCACCCGCTCGGGATGCGGTATGAATTGACTGACCGGCAATAAAAATAAATAAAAGCAAAACAAACCAAAACCCACCGCTCTATCCCAATAATAAATCCCAACCCCCACCAGTCCACAGAGCCCGAGAAAGGCCCAAAAAGTGATCTCTGGCTGAAAAAGACCACTCGAAGGAAGAAACGCAGCGTACGAATAATCCACACATAGCGAAATAGGCCATAAAATCAAAAACAAATAAAACCACACCACCCGGCAAAAGCTAAGCAACGCTGTAAAAAGATTTCCTCCCCAATACTCCGTCGGAGAGCCTACAGAAACAGGATTTTTTACAAAAACCTTAAATCCAACAAACCCCAAGGAAATAAGAGAACAGAAGAGAATAAAATAAATCGCTTTTTTGGAAAAGCTCCGGCCCTTTGTTTTTGCACAAAATCCCTCATAGCCTAACAAAAGAAAAGGAAAAACCACCACCACTTCCTTGCTCAACAAACCCAGAAGAAAGCATACCCCTACCCCGCACAAAGACAAGAAATTCCCTCGCCCCCGTAGATAGAGGTAAAAGCCCGCTAGTACAAAAAAACCCGCGAGAACATCCCTTCTGCCAGAGATATACGTCACTGACTCCGTCTGCAAGGGATGAAGAGCAAACAACAACGTAGCCCCAAAGCAGATGGACGGCGAAGGAAAAAAATGGAGTAAAATAAAATAGACCAAAAGGGAGTTTAAAATATGCCAAAAAATATTTTGTAAATGAAAAATAATTGGACTAAGGCCTCCAGCGGTCGGCCTGAGAAAGATTTGAAGCTCCCTCCCCCCCGGAGACACTCGTTGAGTAGGCTTTAGTGAGACACCCTTGGCGATAGAACTTGGGAAAAAAATTCGGGTAAGGAAATAATCCACAGCCAGTGTTGCGTTGCGCACTGGCCGATAACCTAAGTCCACCTGTTCATCAAAAAAAGAAGCTACTCTTTTTTTAGCAAATCCCCAGAAACCCTCAAAAACAGAACTGAGTCGCCGAATACCTTCATTATCCCGCACCAGCACAATATCGTCATAGACAAACTCCCCCACTGCACCATTTGCAAAAGCCACCACCACCAATAAACTAATCAGTAAAGGGAAGATCACCTTGACTTTCATCTAGGTTTCCATGGCATAGGTATAAGGAGACATAATCGTCCTGGTAGGATGCGCTGCGATCTCATTATCTTCTTTTTGAGCAATTTCTTCCGCTGTTCCCACAGGCATAGCAACGCAGACAATTTCACCTTTTAGAGAGCGCACCAATACCCGTTTTTCGCCATCGATGCTTGCGTCTAGCTTTGCAATATCTCTTGTGAAAAGAGGGGCGCCACAACAAAGCAAGCGGATACACGAGTCTTGGACATAAATCGAAGGAAAACCCTCCAAACATACCTCCACAGGCTTGAGCAGCTGTCGCAGTTTCTCCTCCGAGCCATTTTTCGCACTCTCATAAGCCTGAGCCAACTCCCGAAAAGAAACCGCATCCTTGAGAGTAAACGGGCCAATGCCTACCCTGCGCAGTCCAGAAATCTTTACCCCCCAAGCCAAATACCTAGCAATGTCTTGCAGAAGCTTGCGAACATAGGTCCCCGATTCACAATGGATGAAGATCTTGGCCTTCTTTTTTCTGTACTCCAAAAGCTCCAATTTAAATATGTCTTTGGAACGCAATATTCGCCGACTTCTCGAGCGCACAGGCGGAACCTGCTTGATGGTTCCTTCAAAAATTTCCAACGCTTTCTCCACCTTCTCATTGGGGATAAAACGGTTAAAATGAAGCCAAGCGGTATACTTTCTATCCAGCTCGGTTAGAAACGAAGATAGCTTACAAGCTCTAGCCAAACTTACCCCGACCAAGCCAGTCAAAGGTGGATCCAACTGGCCTAAATGGCCAATTTTACAAGGATCTAAAATATCCTCAAAAATTTCTTTTACCCTCTTGGAAATATAATGGGCGGTTTTTCCCTTAGACTTTTCTACAACGACAACTGATAGATTGATATAATCTTCCAACTTTCTTTCCTGAGGAGCAGAACCATAATTCATATCGGTTTCGGCTTGAAAACGAACAATGCTTTGAGTCATAAGAACCTTCCTTCCAATCCTTAATACTCCACTTTATCTTCCTGATTTTCCCAATATCGAAAAGCTTCTAATGCCTCTTCCCTCATGATCTGAATAGCCGGAATTTTGCGACTATCTAAGGATTTTGCAAATTCATCGTAAATAAATTGATCATCAAATCCAATTTCCGCCGCATCCTCTTTTGTGTTGGCGTAATAGATTTTATGAAGATGCGCCCAATAAATAGCGGCCAAACACATAGGGCAAGGTTCGCAGCTGGTGTAAATCTCGCAGCCGTCCAAATGAAATACCCCCAAATTCTGACAAGCCTGACGAATGGCAACGATTTCTGCATGAGCGGTAGGATCTTTGCTTGCGGTGACCTGATTTGTCCCCCTGCCCACAATCACCCCATCTTTGACCACCACCGCTCCAAATGGTCCACCCCGCTTTTCCACAACATTGCGCAAAGCCAACTCTATGGCCTCTTTCATAAACTCGCTCATTCTAACTCATGCCTTTTCAAGGATCCGCTAAAATATCGCTTAAAAAACTCTCCCCCACCGGCATCCGAAAACCAAAATTCTCCCCGATGGTTTGGGCAATATCCGCAAAAGTTTTCCGAACTCCCAAATTCACCGGCGAAATGCGCTTATGGTAGATCAAAAGGGGGGTATATTCCCTTGTGTGATCTGTCCCTTTAAATGTAGGATCGTTGCCATGATCCCCCGTGATTATCAGAAGATCTTCGTCCCTTAAAGCCTCCAGAAGTGTAGGGAGAGCTCTGTCAAATTCCTCTAGGCAGCGGCGATATCCCTCCGCATCGCGGCGGTGCCCATAGAGCATATCGAAATCGATTAAGTTGGTAAAAATCAAACCATTTTTGTCAAGTGTTTGAACCTGCTCCAAGGTGCGCTCAATCCCATCTGGATTGCCGTTTGTTTTTTGACTCCAAGAAATCCCCCGATGGGCAAAAATGTCCCCAATTTTGCCAATGGCCGCCACCCAATACCCTTCATCCACCAACCGATCCAATACGGTTTTCTGAGGAGGTGGCATGGAAAAATCCCTCCGTCGAGGCGTTCTCTCAAAGCAAGGAGGCTTCCCTATAAAAGGCCTAGCGATGACCCGCCCCACCTGGTATCCCCCCTCTGTCAGCATCTTCCTAGCAATTTGGCAGATCTCATAAAGCTCTTCTAAAGGCACCACCTCCTCATGGGCGGCGACTTGAAAGACGCTATCCGAGGAAGTGTAGACAATCACATCCCCGCTCTTGCAATGGGCTTCACCTAGTTTCCGGATAATCTCCGTGCCGCTAGCCGGCTTATTCCAAAGTACCTTCCGCCCAATCCTTTTTTCAAATCGCTCGATAAATTCCTTAGGAAATCCCTCCGGATACGTGCGAAAGGGCTGCTCCAGCACTATCCCGGCAATCTCCCAATGGCCAGTGGTGGTGTCCTTGCCAGCGGAGCGCTCCTCCATTTTGCCGCAAGCACCAATCCATTCCCCTACAGGTGGTAGAGGGGTAAACATGGACAACCCTAGTCGGCAAAGATTGGGCAAATACAACCCCACACTGCGGTAGATATTGCCAATGGTATCGGCCCCCTCATCCCCAAAACGAGAAGCATCCCTTTGGGCACCGATCCCTACACTGTCAAGAACGATAAGAACAATCCGGCGAAAATAGCTCATCATAGCAATACAATTCCATATTCTGCTGAACTTGCTTTTGTTGCTCCGCTTGCATGTCTGCGGCCTGGTGCTCTGCTCACACGCCCATACCACTTTGTGCGTAGAACCGGGAAAATACGGCTACCTTTCTTTTCCACAGGTGGTGAAAAGCCGTTATCGGCGCCTTTTGCTTTTCAAAAGACGCCGGTATAAGTCCAAGGTTTGCTCCACCATAGCCTCGGCAGAAAATTTTTGGTAGAGCACTTCCTTCCCTTTGGCAACAAAGCGCTTAGCTTTTGCCGGGCTGGCCAACATTGTACAGACCGCATCCGCCAAAGCTTCCGGGTCTCTGGGGGGGACCAAAATCCCCGTCTTTTCATTTTCCACAAGCTCCGGAATCCCTCCAGCGGTGGTGGCCACCACAGGTGTACCTGCGGCATAGGCGTCCATAATCGAGGTGCAAAGTCCCTCCATATGGGAGGAAATGACAAACACATCGAAAAGGTGCAAAAAGTCCTCCACATCCTTTCGAAAACCGGGGAAAAATACCCGTTGGGAGATACCGAGCTCTTGGGCATAGTGCATCAATTTTTGGCGTAGCTCCCCTTGCCCAACCAGAAAAAAAAACGAGTCGGGAAAGCGCTTTAGAATTTTGGGAATCGCCTCAACAAAATAAATTTGCCCCTTATGGTCCGCAAAGTGGGCAATATTGCCCACCACTTTTGCCCCATTTTCTATCGAAAATTCCCGACGTAGGCGTTGGGGATTGCCTCGTTGAAAACGCTCCGGATCAATTCCCTCGTAGATCAGTGCTATTTTCTTTTTGTCTATACCATCCTGAAGAAGGACTTCCTGAATTTTTTTTGACTCCGCTATCACACAATCCGCCAAAAGCACGTACTTGTAGCGGTTGAGGCCAAAGAAGGAATTGCGGTAGATGGAGAAATCCGTCCGCTTATTCACCACCCGGATAGGACGCCTTCCCCCGAGAGAGGCGAGCCCGCCTAGCATATGAGCGTGGGGAGTGTGCAGGTGAAAGATATGGTACTTCCATCGGTGGGCCAAGCGGGCGATAAAATACACCGCGCGGAGGTCAATTTCTCCGTACATTGGGTACTCTATCACATCATGGCCAGCTTCTTTTGCCCTTGTGGCCATGGGACTGTTTGGCTGGGCCAAGAGGTGATTAAAATGTCCCCGTTTTGCAAGGCCTTGGATGGTATAAAGGGTTAGCTGCTCGCCACCGCGCCAAGTGCGCTCGGTATTGATATGAAGTATCCTCAACGTTTTCATAATTGCCGCAGAAAACAAAAGGGTTCCAAAGCTTCCCAAGAGATTTGGGCTGCGATCTTTGCTGCTTTTCCCCAGGGATGATTTTAAGTAGGCAAATAAGTTTCTCTCGCAGATAGGGGAGCAATCCTTGGTGGAGAGATGGGTATTTTTTCGTTGGCTGTGGATGGAGAGCTGAAGAATAAGCCTCGAACTCTTGGGAGCTGCAGGTGTTAAAAAGTTTTTTCACTGATTTATAAGGTTTGAAAAAAGTCTTTGCACTCTACAAATAAACCTTTGGCTAGGGCAGCCACTTCTCCGGATTTAAGGACAATCTTCCCCTCTGTAAAGACCTTTCTACCTTCTTTTTGCACCACGGCGGCGTTGAGAGAAATCTCCTCTCCTAAGGGGACAGGCTTTTTAAAATCGATTTCCAAATGAGCCGCCAGCACCTGATAGCCGTTCGCCCACGCAGACGCTCCCATCGCCTCGTCTAACATTGCGAATAACACCCCTCCATGGGCGTGTTCGGGAGGGCCTTGGTGGCGTTTTTGTAGAACCGCGGTGGCAGAAATCTGGCGGTTTTCATCGCAAAAAAATGCGATATTCAACCCCGACCCGCTTTGTTTACCGCAGACAAAGCATTCGCCATGATTGGGGAGTTTTGTTCTACTTGTCATTCTTCCGGTCTAAGTTGCCCTTCACCCCTGATTTTTCTTTTAAAAATGAAACACTTACTTTTTTCTTCTTCTAAACAAAGAAAAAAAAAGCTTACAGCTTTGTCATCACTTCCCAAATCTAGTCGGATATTCTAACTCTGTGCTCGGTGCTCGACCTTATGCGCCCAGCAGGGCTCGAACCTGCGACCTTCGGTTTAGGAAACCGATGCTCTATCCTACTGAGCTATAGGCGCCCTTCTTTTCTTCCACTAGCAAAAATATTCCGCAAAATTCGCAAATTATTATATATTTTTTTTGAAAAAAAGCAAGAAAAAAATCCCGCAATCTTCTCCAATAAAAATCCATTTTTCACACTTGAAAACTTCTCCAAAAAAGAGAAAATAAATATCACTGGATTGAAATAAATTTTTTAACGTCCATCACCCTAGGAATGTTTACAAACTCATCCAACAAACCCATGAAAAGAATTTATCCGTCTCTCTGTCCTCCCCTGTTGTTAAAAATTTGTTAGAGCCGGAATGATCGTTTTTAACTCATTTAAACACCATCTCCCCTCCGCCCTTCAACGCCTGCAAAAATGGGCAGAAAAAAATCAAAAAAAACTCCTCTCCAAGGAACTCGTCAAGCTCGCCAAAGGGAGTATCGATATTTACTATGGCTCCCTCTCCCCGGCCCAAATCCAAGAGGAAATCTTAGAATATATGCAACAGCTCCAAATCTCATCTTCTAAAAAATATTTACGCTACCTTCAAACATTTGGCCGTATACGCCGAAAAGGACACTACCTCCTCCACACCTTGAGCGATTCCAGCACGTTTGTGCTCCGCTACGTAGAAAACCCTAAACAATTTGTCCATATCCATCCCGCACGCTACTCCAATCTTACCTTCCGCCTAAAATCCAATACCCTAAAAACCTGCCTTTTGGCCTACTTCCTATCACAAATCCACCGCCAATCTACTATCTCAGAAGAAGCGGTGCACCTAGCAAGAAAGCAACTATCTCTCAGCCCCCTCCCCCACCCCCTGCCCCAAGCGATCCAAAAAACAATCCACCAAATCCAACTCTTGGTACCAGGAAAACAGCATGAAAATTAGCGATTTTCGAAGCGATACCGTCACCCGGCCCGACCCGGAAATGTACGAAGCTATCCAACGCGCCCCCCTCGGCGACGATGTCTTGGGGGATGATCCCACCGTCGCCAAACTGGAAAACTACGGGGCTGAACTTCTCGGCAAAGAGGCCGCTCTCTTCCTACCCTCAGGCACTATGGCTAACCAAATCGCCTGCTATTGCCATACCCGAGCAGGCGATGAAATAATCTTAGAAGAACAAAGCCATATCTACAACTTCGAAAGCGGCGCCCTCACTGTGATCAGCCGCGTTCAGCCACGCCCCCTAAAAGGCGTGTACGGAAAAATCCCCTTGGAACTCATCCAAGAAGCCATCCGCCCCCCTAGCCTCCACTGCCCCACCACCACTTTGCTCTGCCTCGAAAATACCCACAATCTAGCAGGGGGCACCGTCCTAGAACTTGACTACTGCCAACAAGCCTATGAACTCGCCCTCCAAAATGGACTACGCCTCCATCTGGACGGAGCGCGAATTTTTAACGCAGCTATCGCCTCCCAAACAGAAGCCAAAAAGTTCGCCCAATGTTGCCATAGCCTCAGCTTCTGCCTCTCCAAAGGACTAGGAGCACCTGCCGGATCCCTGCTGCTAGGGGATAAAAAATTTATCGAAAACGCCCGCAAAATCCGAAAAATGCTAGGCGGAGCTATGCGCCAAGCCGGTATCCTCGCCGCTGCTGGAATCGTGGCGCTAGAGAAACGACACCGACTAAACCTGGATCATCAGCGCGCCAAAAAACTCGCCCTCGCTCTGAGCAAAATCAAACCACTGGAAATAGACCTAAACTCCGTGCAAACCAACATTGTCTTGGTCAACTTACCTAAAATGTGGAATAGCCAGGATATTTCCCAGAAACTCCAAGACAAAGGCATCCTTGTGAGCGCAATTTCTCCACATAAAATCCGCTTTGTTGTTCATAAAGATATCGATGATCAAGATGTGGATAACGCCATCTACGCCTGCGAAAAACTGATGGCCGAAAAATAAAAAATGAGCTCCAATCTTCCACCCAACTACTACCAAACCATCTTTTCTCAAGTCCCCTGGCAAGAGTGGAGAAACTTTCTACAACAACACAGCCGCTACGCTCCTAAAGGATTTCGACCTCAAAAAGCACCGAAAAAGGTCATCGAACTAACCCTGCTCAAACAGCTCAAAGAAGACGAAAAATTTCTCCAACTCGCTCTGGAATTCTGGCAAAGCAAACAAGAACTGGAACTCCATATCTACTCCACCGAGTTTATTCAGAACAATCTTGAATATCTCTGCCTCTACAAAAATAAAGAGACTATCTACTGGCTCTGCTACCTAGATAAACGAAAAGAAGTCCAGGAATTGTGCAAAAAAATATTGGACCTAGAACTCCCTTCCCCCTCCCCCTCCAGCGCCCTCCTCCAGCTGCACCAACAAAGACACAAACTCAATCAAATCCGCCAAGAACAAACGCAACTCCAACAGCTGCAAAAAGCAATAGAAGAACAAGAGAAAAAAAATCTAAAAACCCAATCCTCCCTTCAACAACAACTCAAACAACACCAAACCCTTGTCCAAAAACTGCAAAAAGAAAATCAACAACTCCTCCAACAACTCCAACAATACAAACAAAAAGTGTCCTCCCTACAAAAAGATCTCCAACAACAAGCCCAAAATATGCCACCCGACTTCACCCCCTGCAGCCTCGTGCTCCAACTCGAAAAACGCCTACAAAACCTAGATAAACAACTAGCCGAAAAAGAAAAACTCCACTACCAAATCCGTAAACTGGAAGAGAAACTTCAACACTACGCCCAAAAAGAAGCGCAGCATATCCAAAATCTACGACAACAAAAAGAAAAAAACCTACAACTTCAAGAAAAATTGTCCAAAAAAAATCCCCTCTCTTCCCAACCCAAACCCCAAAAACCCCTCCGCACCTCTTCGAAAACACCCCCCCTAAAAATTATCTGGCCATCCGAACCCCACCACTACCCAAAACGACTGAAGAGCTTCCTCGATAAACTCGCTCGGAACCCCTACATCGATTCCATCTCCATCATAGAATTTGAAAATTCCCCTAAAACTAGACTTAAATCACTGGATGAACAAGGCAATATCTACCTCCTCTACTCCGACGGGGAAAAGGCTGCCAAATGCCACCTCCGAACCACCGCCAATAACCTCCAAGAAGGACTCTACATCGAAGAACAAATCCTCCAAATCGATCCTACAATCCAAGAAAGAAATAAATAAAAAAGTTCTCCGAGAACATAAGGAAAGTTTTTATGGACAAGCACATTTTAGATCGGTACAATAGCCCGGAGGGGGCGCTGAGTTATACGAAGAAATTTCGGCGTCATTGGAATGAGTATCTCAACAACTTCACCGAGCAGCGTTTGCTTCGCAAGCTTTTGGGTAAGCTTCCTTCTGCAGTTGCTGGTCAGATTTTGGATTGTCCTTGCGGTTATGGGCGGCTTTATCCCTTGCTTCGGGAGGTGGCCGAGGAGGTGATTGAGGCCGATTATAGCGAGCATCTCCTTTCCAAGGCTAGGGAGTTTCAAGCCCGGGGGCCATTTGGTCCAGCGAAGGATTACATACGAGCGGATGCCTTAAATTTGCCTTTTGAGGATGATCGCTTTGAGCTTGTTTTATCCGTGCGTTTGTGCCATCATATTCGTCTTTTGGAGGAGCGCTTACAATATGTTCGCGAGCTTATGCGGGTTTCTTCGAGGTATGTGATTTTTACCTATTTTGATTTTTATTCTTTGAAGAACCGGCTTCGTCAATTGCGGAGAAAGTTTTCTCCCAAGAAGCGGGAGAAATGGACCCTGAAGCTGGAGCAGGTTCAAGAGCTTGCCCGGGAGGCTGGTTTTTTTGTGCGGTATTCCATTCCATTGTCTCGCTTTTTCTCCGGTCATCGCTATGTATTGTTGGAGAAAGAGTAGGGGATTGAGGGAAGTCCAATTTTGGGAGTCTTTGTGGAGCTTTTGAAAGTCCATACGGAGGGGCAGAAGGGGCCGTTTGGGCTGTTTGGGAACAGAGATGAATGTATTCGAAGGAGAGGAGAAGGGCGTTCAAAGGGAGATAAAATACCATTCGAGTAAAGCTAAATGTTCTGAAGAGAATTAGGAAATTATGAATGGACAAGATGGGAGACAGGAACCTCCTTTACGCATTGAGGAAGCAGGTGCTTATGCTCTGCTTCATCAGGAGTTTCTTTTTCATTTTCCTTTTGTTCAAAGCTATCGTTGTTTGGAGAATCTTCCAGGAAAATTGCTAAAGAGCAGAACGCAGCGAAGGGTTTTCCTGCTCTTCTCCCCCATTTCAGATCAGGAGCAGTTTGTTTTAAAATTCTATTTTTTTCCCCTCTTTCGTCGATGGGGTACACTTTTTCAATCCTGTTCTATCGCCACCAAGGAGTATAAAAATCTAAAGTTATGCCAAGATTTGGGGATTCCTGTGGTCCCGCCTATGGGGTATGGCTGGAGGTGCCAGGGGAAGTTTTTTCTCTCTTGTTTCCTGATTACCTCTGTTTTAAGAGAGTATCAAACTCTTCGTCAGTGGTTGGTGGAAGAGGCCGGCCGGGGGGCGGAGGCTTCCGAACTTTGTCGTATTTTTTCTTTTCTAGGGCGTTCCTTTCGCAGAGTGCACACCCATTCTATTTTTTTTCGCACCGTTACCCTTAGTGATATCCTGATCCATTCCTCTTCATCTCTCTCCCCTTCCATTTGCTTTCTTGACATTCCCTTGGCCAGGCAGTGTTTTTGTCCATCTAAGCAAATCCGCCAGCAGGCCAGAGATATAGGGAATATACTTGCGGGTTTTTTTCCTTATCTGGATCAGAGGGTTGTATCTTCGTTTTACGAGTCCTATTTTCCGGATCCCTGTGGTCATAATGAAAAGAAGATCCGCTCTTTGGCGTTCAAAATGGCGCAAAAAAAAGCCAACCGCACTTTTTTCTCTCAGATGCGCCGCAGGCTTCACCGTTTGTGGATGGGATTTACTTCTCCCAAGGTGTAGGTGAGGGAATTTCTTTTTTCAACCTCTCCTTGAAAGACTCCTTTTTGGTACAAAAGGGGGAGGAGAGCTAGGATCGGCTAATCGAGGTAAGATGAAAGTATCTGGTTGTTTTTCCCGTTAAGGCGAGGGCGTGATGAGAAGGGGGTTAGGGAAAAGTGGTTGCTAGGAAGGGGTTTGTAGGTTAAGAGTGGGTAAGAGGTGGAAAGTGGTGATCTTTGGGGAGTTTGGGCGATAGGGAAGGGGAGAGTGGGCTGCAGACAAATGGAAAGAGGAGATAGGATTATTCTATCTCCTCTTTTTTGGGGGATGCGATATTTTAGGATTCGCAGGATGGGGTTATTTGCTCACTCGCTGTTCATATTCTTTTTTGAGGTCAGCCACATCGCTTTTTTTCTTTTCTTCGACGATGGTGATAAATTCATCGATGGATTTGGTTTTGGAAGAGGTATCCACTTGTTTTTCTTGTTCAAGTTCTTCGCGGATTTTTTCGGATTCGATTTGTTCATCGACTTGTGCGAGCAATTGTTGGATGCGGGAGGTATCGGCTTTATCGGTAGCGAATTCGGTTTTCATCGTTTCGAGTTCTTTTTGGAGCATATGGATTTCTCTTCTAAGAGCGTATTCTTGTCCTTTGGATTTGAGTTTTGCGATTTGGGCGGCAAGTTCTTCGCGGGCTTGTTCGAGTTTTTTCACTGCGTCTTTGTAGAGGGCGAGGCGTTTGCGGGAGTGTTGTTCTTCTAGCCTCATTTTTTTCATTTCGAGCAGCCAGACTTTTTCTTGGGAATTGGCAGTTTCGGCGGTGAAGACGACGCCTTTGAATTCAAATTCTTTGGCATCAGCCACTTCTTTTCTCTTGGTGAAGAAGGCCACCAGGAGTTCATCGGCTTTTTTCAGCTTTTTGACTAAGAGTTTGTGTTTAGCTTCTTCTTTTTTGACTTTGTAGCGGAATTCCACCAATCTTTTTTGATAGTTGTCTAGTTTAGCTTCTAGTTTTGCGATCTCGGAATCGTATTTTTCCTTCCAAGTTTTCGCAAAAATATGATCGTTTACGAGGTCGGTGATATAGGCGCAGTTGAAGATAGAGACGCCCAAAATCGCCACAATGGCAAGGCCAAAGCTCCATTTTACAAATGTATTCATTTTGGCTCCTTTCCAATTTAGCCAGAAATATGATAAAAAAACGATCCATTTGGTATATCGCATACCCCATTACAAGAAAACGAAAAACTTTGAAAAAACCCACGCAAAAAATGGAAAAATTTCTTGACTTTTTTTTCAAAATAGACTACCATTCCCAAAAATCCCAAGCGTCGGCACACTTAACTCGAAGGGAAGAAATCCTCTATGACTAAATCATCCGCCATTGCCCATCCCATCCAAGGGCTGATCAAATACCATGGTTTGCGGGAGCCGGGATTGCGCATTCCTTACCACGATAGCATTTCCGTCTGCGTAGGACCTTTTGCCACCCACACCACAGTGGAGCTTGACCCTCAGCTGAGCCAGGACGTTGTCGAGATTGATGGCCAAGTGGCCACGGGTCGGGCGCGGGAGCGGGTGGAGCAGGTTTTGAATCACGTTCGGCAATTGGCCAAGACGGAGACTTATCTTCGGGTAAAATCCCGAAATAACTTTCCTTCCAACATTGGTCTAGGGGCTTCTTCTTCTGGTTTTGCGGCGTTGGCCAAAGCGGCTTGCGATGCTTTTGGCCTAGAGCTTGAACTTCGCCAACTCTCCACCATTGCGCGGTTGGGGGCAGGCTCTGCTTGCCGCTCGGTCACAGGGGGGTATTCCTACTGGTATGCAGGCGATGATCATTCGAGTTCCTACTCCTATCGATTGGCCACGGGGTCGGAATTTCCTCTCGGGGTGGTGGTGGTGTTTATCCACGCTTTGAAAAATACCGAAGACGCCCATCGGGAGGCGGAGACTTCCCCTCTATTTTCCGCCAGGCTGGAGTACATTCCTCGAGCTCTTCAAGAAATGCGGAAGGCCATTGAGAGGAGGGATATTCAAGCTCTTGGTCAACTTGCCGAGCAGGATACTCTCCATCTTCACGCCATTACCATGACCGGCAAGGGTGCCCCCATCTACTGGCGTCCGCAAACCCTTGAGGTGATGCTGGAGGTTCGCAGGATGCGTCAGGAGGAACGGCTGCCGGTGTATTTTTCCATCGACACGGGGGCCACTGTATATTTAAATGCTCCGCCGGATTTGTGCCAAGAGATCGCGCAAAGATTTGTGGACAAGGGTTTTTCCGCTCAAATCGCTTATGTGGCGAAAGAGGTTCACTCCACCTCTGAGCATCTTTTTTAGCTCTTTTTCAATTCTTCAATTCGTTTTTTTTCACCTCTTTTTTGTTAGAGAGGACTCCCACCTTTTTGCTAGAGAGGACTCCCGCCTTTTTTGTTCCTTGCTTTTATTCCCTGCTCAGAATCCTCAGAATCCAGAGTTGTTCAGAATTGCTGACGTATCTGGTGTCTGGTGTGTAGGGTTAATTATTATATAGGAGGTTGTTAGAAATGGAAAAAGAAAAGCTTCTTTTAGAGAGGGCCTATTTTTGGGAAAAAAACGCTGGGGATCGGATTTATATGACCCAGCCCTACGATGGGGGGAAGCTGGATACTTTCACTTGGAAGCGCACTTTGGATGAGGCTAGGCGGATGGCCAGGCATATTCAATCGCTCAATCTGCCGCCGAAGAGCAACATTGCTATTCTTTCCAAAAATTGCGCTCATTTTATTCTCAGCGACCTTGCCATTTGGATGGCTGGACATGTTTCGGTGGCTCTCTATCCTACTTTGAATGCGGAAACGGTGGAGTACATTCTCAAGCACAGCGACGCGAAACTTCTTTTTGTGGGGAAGCTCGACACTTGGGAGGAAATGAAGCCGGGGGTTCCCCCGGATCTTCCTTGCATTGCCTATCCTCTTAGCCCTCCCAATGACTATCCCAAGTGGCAGGAGATCGTCGCCAAAACCGAGCCTATAGAGGGCAGCCCCACTCGGCCGGAGGAGGATATTGCGATTTTGATTTACACCTCGGGTAGCACCGGTCAGCCTAAGGGGGTGATGCTTACGTTTGGGAATATGGCTTTTGCCGCCAATAATTTTATTGAGGTTTTTGGGATTATCCGGGACAACCGTTTGCTTTCCTATCTTCCTTTGGCCCATTCTTTTGAGCGGGCGGTGGTGGAGTCTCTTTCTCTGATTAGCGGAAGTCGGGTATTTTTTGCCGAATCCCTTGATACATTTGTCCAAGATCTCCAACGGGCGCGCCCGACGGTTTTTCATTCTGTGCCACGCCTGTGGTTAAAATTCCAGCAGAAGGTTTTTGCTAAGGTTCCCGAGAAAAAGCTCAATCGTCTTCTTAAAATCCCCATTGTTTCCTATTTTATCCGCAAGAAGATCCTCACCGCTCTTGGTCTACAGCACGCTCGGATGGCTTTTAGCGGTTCTGCTCCTATTCCGCCGTCTTTGATTGAGTGGTACAACAACCTTGGTTTGGAGCTTTTGGAGGGTTATGGGATGAGCGAGAACTTTGCCTATTCCCATGTTTCCCGTCCGGGGCGCGGTCGGCCGGGCTATGTGGGCGAGCCTTTGCCCGGGGTGGAGGTGCGTATTTCTGAGGAGGGAGAGGTTCTTGTCAAGAGTCCGGCGACCATGGTGGGTTACTACAAAGACGAGGCCAAAACGAAGGAAGCCTTTACCGAGGATGGATTTTTAAAGACGGGAGATCGGGGGGAGGAGGACGAATTGCGCCGTCTCAAGATCACCGGGCGCGTCAAGGAGCTTTTCAAAACCTCCAAAGGGAAATACATTGCTCCCGTTCCTATTGAGAATATGCTCAACACCCATAGCGCCATCGAGCAATCCTGCGTAGGAGGCGCTGGTTATCCTCAGCCCCATGCGGTGGTCTTGTTGGCGGAGGACCTTCGGGGGAAAATTCGCGAGGACTCGGATTTAAAGGACCAGATCCATCGCCAGCTTAGTCAGCTTTTAGAGGAGATTAACCAAAAAGTCGAGCACCACGAGGCCCTTGCATTTATTGCTGTGGCCAAGGAGGAGTGGACGATTGAGAATGGTTTTCTTACTCCCACGATGAAAATCAAGCGCTCAAAGCTGGAGGCAGCTTATAAGCCAAAGCTAGAGGGGTGGTATGGCTCTTCGGAGAAGGTTATTTGGGAGAGTTAGATTTGAGGGTGGAGGGGGGGATCATTTTGAGGGGTTGAGGCAGATGCGATTTCTTCCTTTTCGTTTGGCTTGGTAAAGGGCTTGATCGGCGGCTTCACAGAGTTCTAGGATAGTGTGAGAGTTTTGGAGTTCTGCTAGGCCGCAGCTAAAGGTAGACTGAAAAATGTTGCTTTGGTAGGTGTGCTGGACATAGCTGAAGGCGAGGCGGATTTCTTCGAAGATTTTAGTGGCGTTTTCCAAGCTGGTTTGGGGCAGGGCTACAGCGAATTCTTCACCGCCATATCTTCCTACGATATCGCTTTTGCGCAGTCGCTGTTTTAGCATTCGTGCGAGGACCTTGAGAACTCTATCGCCTGTGGGGTGTCCGTATTGGTCGTTGATGGATTTAAAATAATCCAGATCCAGCATAGCGAGGGTGAGGGGTTGTTTCAAGCGACGGGCCAAGCTCACTTCTCGGGCGAGTTGTTCGTGAAATGCAGTGTGGTTAAAGAGGCCGGTTAGGCTATCTTTTAGCATTAAGGAACGCAGACGGCGGTTATGTTCTACTCGGCAGCGTACGAAAGGCACGAGGTATTGGGGCGAGATGGGTTTGTAGAGCACATAATCGCCCCCGGCTTCTAGGGCCAAAATTTGCTTTTCCAAATCGTTTTGAGTAGAGGTAAAGACCAGGGGAAGGCTCACAAATGCGGAATGTTGGCGGAGCATTCTAGCGATGTCTAGTCCGCTGGGAGGGAGAAACATATCTAGGAGTATCAGATCAGGTTGAAATTCCAAGAGTTTTTCGACGATTTCCTCTTTGGGGTTTAGGATTTGGGCGAGCATCCCTGCTTCTTGGAGGGTTTGTTGGTATTGGGTGGCTACTTGTAGATTGTTATCCAAAATCGCCACTCGCGGTTTCAGGGGGGAGTGAGAGGGATGGAGTTGATCCAGGACATCCACCAATTCGGAGTAATCTAGAGGTTTTTGGAGGAATGCTTCTGCTCCTAGTTGGACGGCTTCCAAGCGGGTTTGGGTGTTGCCATTTTGATCGATGAAGATCAGTTTGGTTTTTTTGGCTGAGTCGATGGGTTTTATTTTTTCTAGAATTTGGGAGAGTGTTAAAAAGGATTGGTTGTGTTTTTGAAAAAACAGGGTGTCGCAGATTAGGAAGTTGGGTAAGCTATGTAGAAATTCTTTCTCTAGGTTTTCTATTTTTTGAAATATTTTGGTATGGTAGCCAAAGTGGCTTACTTGCCAGCTGATTTCTTCTCCGAGGAGAGTGTCTTCGCTTAGAAGGTAAATTGAGTTGAGTTGTTTTTGGAAGGTGGGAGAGGAGGAGGATGGAGCGGAAAAATCTCCCCTATTTTGAAAGAGAGTTTGGAAGAAATAGGCGATTTGGGAGATTTGGAGGTGAGTGGGGGAGACTTTTTTGCGCAGAAGGATTTTGAGATGGATTTCCAAATTATGGGCGGCATAGCAAATTTTATCCAGTCCTAGTTCGCTGGATTGGGTGATGATGGGGAGCAGCCATTGGTAGATATTCTCTAGGGCTTGGAGGTTAGAGGTGTTGGCGATATAGGTTTTCCATAGGGAGAGAATTTTTTTGAGATCAGTGGAGAGGTTGAGGAGGAGTTTTTGGCGCAAATTTTGAAGTTTGTATTTGAGGGTTTCTTTTTTTTGGGATGGTTTGTTCATGGTGTGATGGATTCTCTGCCGAAAAACTGCCAAAATGGCACCTAGAGAAGTGTCTCATTTCCGATTTATTTTTTATTCTGCCAAAATGGCAGGCCGCATGAGAAGGAGCTGGAAAGTTTAAAAAATCAGAAAAATATAATTCGTTGACAGCAAAAAGGTTATAAAAAAAATCTTTTCTTTTTTTTGAAATTGGTACAGCATTTGCTGAAAAATATCTTCGGATAAAGAAAAAAAAAACTTTCACCATTTTTTATTCTGCCTAATTCATTATAGTAAGGAAATAGGATTTATCAACCCAATTTTGTAAGGAGGTAAAGCTATGAACCTGATGCAATACGAACCTTTTAGCCAATTGGAAAAATTCTTCCAAGCTTTTGAAAAGGGAAGCAAAGACCTTGGTTGGGTGCTAGCTAGCGATGTGTATGAAACCGACACCCATTTGGTGGTGCGCTTTGCTCTGCCAGGGATTGATACCAAGAAGCTTAACATTACCGTAGAAGGAGATGTGCTGCGTATCTCTGGCACCACAGCGTTGGATAAGGAGGATTCCAATAACAACTACTACATTCGTGAAATTCGCCAAGGCAACTTCCAAAAAGCGATTCAGTTGCCAAAGAAAGTAAAATCCGAAACCGCTAGTGCGGAATACAAGCATGGAATCCTCACCATCTCACTGGAGAAAGATGAGGCGAAAAAAATCAATGTGAAAGTCACCACAGATTAGCATCTCCTGGACCTCCATCCTTAGCTCCCAGCGTTTTCCCCTCCGCGATATTGCTGGGAGCTTTTTTTGTGATCTCTTTGGCCAGCAGCACCCAGCGCTTGCCTTTTGTGGAGACAAATAGCAGATGCTCTTTTCCTCCCTCTCTCACCCCTAGGGAAGATTTTAGGTGGGGAATTCCGAAATATCGTTTCCAGATTTGAAACTGTCGTCCTTTCCATTGTTTTCTTAGGCGCTTTGGAGAAAAGGGATACACCTCTTTGATTTCAAAAATCCTTCCTAGGAAGTTTTTCTCCCATTGCGGCGACAAAAAAAGTCCAGGTCCCTCCGTCCAACCACCCTCTAGGTGGGGGTACTTTTCCTGGAGGAATTGTTTCGCCAACTTGGCTTTATATAAGGCAACATCCGCTTCGTATGCATAGAAACTTGGCGGCCATCCTTTCTTTAGGTCTGCCCATTTTTCTATAGTTTTGGGAGAAGACAAGGGGGTATAGCGGTGGATTTGACCATTTCGAAAAAATCTACACTCCACCGTTGTTTGGCTTTCTTTTTTTGGGGAAAGTTCCAGTAGCACCTCTTTGCACTCCCTTTCCACCGACTGGACGCAGATGCGACGAAGAGAGCCTTGAAATTTACGCTGCGCCCATTCCAGATCCAGCATCGGGGAGGCTTTGACCAGAATCACTTGGGTTATCCTCCACAAAGAGGGCAAAAGATCCAACACATTGGGTTGGCAGTTTGCCAAGTGGATATGTTTTCTTCCCTCTTTCCCTCTGCGCAAAGGGTCCACGTACACCAAATCGAAATTTCCCTTGGAAAGCTGGAGGAAGTCCCGAGCTTCTCCTTTCCACCAGTGCACTTCACCTTTTAGGAATTTTTGCAATTTGTTAAAATTATATTCTCCCATTTCCACGAGTAGGTTATTCCTTTCCACCACCCAATTTTGCAAAAAGTTTTTAGCAAAGTAAAGGCTATCCACTCCCAGGCCGCCGCCTAGTTCTAAGAAGCGTTCTCCGGAGTAGCCGGTGGCTTTCATTTCCGCCGCCTTTTCTCCACTGGCCTGTTCGAGGGCTAGGGGTTCTAGCAGGCAGCGGGAGGCGTGGTATGTAGGCAATTTTGCTTTGGCCTTCTGCAGGCAGCGGATCTGGGTAGCTAGGGCGGGGAGGAAGGGATTTTTTCCTTTGTAGCGGCGCGCTACTTCTTCTGGGTTTGATTCAAGATGTTCTTCGAGAAAGCGTTGGGCTTGTTCTGATTTGAGGAATTGAAGTGCTTCCAAATCCATAAGTTAAATTTTTTCTCGAGGTAGCTTGGAAGGAAGAGGGGTAAAATTTTCCTTGGGAGGGGAGATTTTGTTGTTTAGGGTATCGAGCTGCAGGTATTTTTTCAAGTTTGGAGAAAGATAAAAATTTGCCCCTTTTTTGGGAAAGGGGCGGGGAAAGGAGCGATGGTAGTTTTTCAGGGGGAAGAAAAGTGGATTTTGGGAGCGAGAGCGTATCTTTTGTGGAGGTAGTGGATTAGGAGGCGAGTTTGTATTGGGGCTGGCGGGCGATTTGGTAGAGGGTTCGGATGGCTTCGGCTTCGATTTGGCGTACTCGTTCGCGAGAGATGCCAAATTTTTTTCCGATTTCTTTGAGGGTAAGGGGGGGTTGTCCTTTTAGTCCGTAGCGCATTTGCAGGATTTCTTGGCTGCGTTGGGGGAGTTGGCGCAGGAGTTGATCTAGGCGTGCCAAGGCTCGGTTATGTTCTAGGATTTCTTCGGGGGATTGGGTTTTTGTGTCTGGTAGGGAATCGGCGGCATCGGTGAGGGAGAGGATTTCGGAGCACTCGCCGCGCACTTTGAGGGCGCTTTTGACAAATTCCATTTGCTTTTGGTTAATTTTGAGGTGTTGGGCAATTTCTTGTTGGGTGGGAGCTCGGTTCCATTTTACGGTGAGTTTTTGCTTGGTTTCTCTCCATCGTCCTAGTAGATTTACCATATAATTGGGGATGCGGATGGTTCGGGTATGGTCGATTAGTGCGCGTCGGATAGATTGTTTGATCCACCAGGTGGCGTAGGCGCCGAAGTTGCAGCTAATTTGGGGGTTAAATTTTTCGGAGGCGCGGATTAGTCCTAGGTTTCCTTCGGCGATTAGGTCCATCAGTGGCATACCTTGGTTGACATAGCTTTTGGCGATTTTGACCACGAGTCGTAGGTTGGCTTGGATGAGTTCTTTTCGTGCTTTTTCATCGCCATTTTGGATGCGTTGGATAATTTTTTTTTCTTCTTCTTCGCTCATCAAGGGGATTTTGCTGATAGCGGAGAAATATTCTTCCAGTCCGAATTCTTTTTTCATCAAACCTCCCATACAGAATCACGGATGATAAGAGTGAACCTATCTTCTAAGGATAAAGTTCGTCTTGGGGGAGGAAAAACTTTAACAAAAATTTAGAAAAAAATTAGGGAGTGGAGGGGGAGAGGGTTTAGGGGGGAAAGCCTTTTTGTTTTTGGAAGAATTCTTGGATATGTTTTACGATGATTTGTTCGGTGGTTTTGAGGTCGTAGGGGAGGGTGCAGCCGGCGGCGCGGGTATGTCCACCGCCATGGAATTGGCTGGCGAAGGCATTGACATCGAGTTGTGGGTCGTTGCTTCGCAGGGAGACTTTGCTGATGCCATCTTCATCGGAGGGTTTGAATAGGATGCTGATTTCGACGCCTTGGATACAGCGTGGGATTTCGACAAATCCTCCGATTTCGCTGAGGTTTACACCATATTTTTGGCACATTTGTTCGGTGATTTTTCCCCAGGCGATTTTATGGTGTGGGGAGAATTGGATCTGTTGGAGGTATTCGGCTTCCAGTTTAAAGAGTGCGAGGGGTTTGGAGCGTTGGAGGTGGCGCACGATAGCTTCGGTGTCAATGCCGGTGGCCACAAGTCTGCTGGCGGTGGCTAGGGATTTTGCGGTGGCGTTGGAGAAGGAGAAAAAGCCGGTATCGCTTACAATGGCAGTGTAGAAGGCGTAGGCGGCTTTGAGGGGTAGGATGGTGTAGTTGTGTTCGAAGAGGAGGCAGAGGATTTCGCCGGTGGAGGAGGCTTGGGGGTCGACGAGGTTTAGGTGGGCGAAGCCTTGATTGGAGGGGTGGTGATCGATATTGATGAGGAGTTGGTAGGAGAGGTGTTGGAGGGTATGTTCGATTCGGCTATGGTCTCCGATATCGAGGACGAGGACGCAGTCAAAGTTTTTGGGTAGATTTTGGGGGGAGGTGGCGTATTTGATCTCTTCGATGAGAAATTGGATGCGTGGTTCGATGTGTCCGCTGAAGAGGAGTTGAGCATTTTTTCCCCAGCTTTTTAGGATATGGTAGAGTCCTACGCTGGAGCCTAGGGCATCGCCATCGGGGTTGGGGTGAGTGAGGATTAAAATATTTTGGGATTGGTTGAGTTTTTGGAGAATTTTTTTATATAATGCTTGCAACGGAGTTCTCCTTACGAGGGATAAAGGGGGGAGTGGAGAGAGAGAAAATTTTAACAGGAAATCGAGTAGAATGCAAGGATTTGGGTAAAAATTTATTTTTTTGAAGGTTTGGTTTTACGAAGTTTGGAGAGGATTTGCGATGAGATTGGCGCTATGTGGTTTACCGCAGTCTGGGAAGAGGACGATTTTTCGTTTATTGACAGGTGTAGAGCCGCAGGAGAGAGGGGGGCGTTGTCCGGTGGGGGTGGGGGTGATACGGGATTGTCGTTTGGAGGCGTTGAGTGAGGTGTATCGGCCGCGCAGAGTTACGCCGTTGACGATGGAGGTGGTTTTGGTGAGGGGAGTGGAGAGTTCGGAGGAGGGGGTGTATCGGCCGTTGGAGGAGGCGGATGTGATTGGTTTGGTGGTGCGTGATTTTCGTCAGGAGAGTGTATTTCACATTTGGGGGGAGGTGGATGCTCAGAGGGATTTGGATTTTTTTTTGAAGGAGTTTGCGTTGCGGGATTGGATGTTTTTGCAGAAGCGTTTAGAGCGGATAGAGAAGGATCGGGGGCGTACGCGGGAGCAGAAGAGAGGGGAGTTGGAGATATTGCGTTCTCTTTTGCCTCATTTGGAGGGGGAGAGGCCTTTATCGGAGGTGGAGTTAGGTGAGGAGGGGGAGAGGATTTTGGGTTCGTATCCTTTGTTGACACGGAAGAGGATTTTGGTTATTTTGAATCGAGGCGAGGGGGAGGAGG
>RFKQ01000009.1 GCA_003694635.1 Planctomycetota bacterium | reverse complement strand
GCTCATATCGACGGAGTTGTTTGGCACCTCGATGTCGGCTCATCACATCCTGGGGCTGGAGAAGGTCCCAAGGGTTCGGCTGTTCGCCGATTAAAGTGATACGCGAGCTGGGTTTAGACCGTCGTGAGACAGGTCGGTCCCTATCTGCCGTGGGCGTAGGGTGCTTGAGAAGATTTGCTCCTAGTACGAGAGGATTGGAGTGAACGAACCTCTGGTGAGCCAGTTGTCGCGCCAGCGGCATAGCTGGGTAGCTATGTTCGGAAAGGATAAACGCTGAAGGCATCTAAGCGTGAAGCCTTCTTCAAGATAAGGCACCCCTATCAGGCTCCTTGAAGACGACAAGGTGATAGGCCAGATGTGGAAGCGTGGTAACATGCGAAGCTAACTGGTCCTAATTAGCCGATCGACTTGACCTTAAAATCTCTTCGGCCTATTTAAGGTGCAGTTCCTTTCAACGATATTCACTTGTTTGCATATACCTCCTTTCCCATACATAAGAAGCATTCAATGGAAAAATAAAATTTCCTGGTGATCATAGTGAAAGGGCCACACCCGTACCCATTCCGAACACGGTAGTTAAGCCTTTCAACGCCGATGGTACTGCTCATAAGCGGGAGAGTAGGACGTCGCCAGGGCAAAAACCTCAATAAGTTTAAAACTTATTGAGGTTTTTTATTTGACTTCTCCCAACCCTTGAGGTATAATAAAACCAATCTGTATACTTCAAGATCGGGTTTTCAAGAAAGATAAAGCGTTAGGAAGATATGCCGTTGAACGAATAAATCTATATTTGGGGTAATGATATCGCAAATGAAAAATATAGCCATCGCTATCTTTGGGTTTAACGTTCTTCTGTTTACCCTATGTATGCGGGATAAACTTTTGCAATGGGGCAAAAATTTTCTCCTTTGTACAACTGACCGTTTTTTTTATCTGCTATCTTTCCGATTTATTTTGAAAATGTCTACGGAGAATCCGTGCCCTCTCCAAAAATCACTTTCATCTTCTCTTCCCCCCTTTTCCCCCGCCACTTCTATTACAGCATATCTTCCTTTCCAACAACTCTCTTTTAGGAGGTATGTGAAATGGAAGAATATGTTGTTCTTATCTCCGTTCTCTCTTTCCTTTTTGGCTTAGTGGCCGCCTTCCTCTATTTCAATCTGACAGCTCAAAACGTTCTAAAACGATCGAAAGAAACCGCAGAATCCATTTTGCAGGAAGCGAAAAGAGAAGCGGAAGCGAAACTCCAGGATGCACAGCAGCAGGCCAGAGAAGAGTTTACTCGAAGGCGAGAAGAATTTGAGGCGGAGATTGGTGAGAAAAAAAAAGAACTGCGTATCCACGAAAAACGCCTCTCAAAACGAGAGGATAATCTGGATAAGAAGCTGGATGTGGTGACCAAAAAGGAACGATTTTTAGAAAACAAAGAACAAAAATTACAAAATTGGGAAAACAAGCTTCAACAGCTGGAGGAAAAGAAACAGCAACTTATCGATGAACAAAATAAACTTTTGCAAAAAATCTCCGGCCTTAGCCGAGAAGAGGGTATCAAACTCTACCTCTCTCGCTTAGAAAAAGAAGTGGAACATGAGGCGGCTACCATGATCGCCAATATCGTAGAAAACGCCAAAGAAGAGGCCAACGCAAAGGTGCGTCGTATTTTAGCTACCGCCATTCAACGGGTAGCTGTGGAGCATACAAGAGAAACGGTTGTTTCTACAGTGGAGCTCCCAAATGAAGAGATGAAGGGGCGTATCATTGGAAGAGAAGGGCGAAATATCCGGGCGTTTGAACAGGTTACTGGGGTGGACGTGATCGTGGACGATACCCCGGGAATTGTGGTGATCTCTTGCTTTGATAGTGTGCGAAGGGAAATCGCTCGCCGGGCATTGGAAAAGCTGATCTTAGATGGTAGGATTCATCCAGCTCGTATTGAGGAAATTGTGGAGAACACCAAAAAAGAGGTGAATTACATTATTATGGAGGCGGGGAAACAGGCGGTTTACGACCTTAATCTTTCGAATATGCATTCAAAGATGATTCAGTTGGTAGGGCGTTTAAAGTTTCGCACCAGCTATGGACAAAACGTCTTGCAACACTCCATCGAATGTGCCCATCTTTGCGGAGCGATTGCCGGGGAATTGGGCTTGGATGTGACGTTGGCTAAGCGATGTGGCCTTCTTCATGATATTGGAAAAGCTGTGGATCATGATATGGAGGGAGGACATCCCGAGATTGGGGCGATTTTGGGCAAAAGATACGACGAACGGCCAGAGGTTATCAATTCTATCGCTTCCCACCATGAAGATGTTCCTCAGGAGACCATTTATGCCGTGATCACTCAAGTGGCGGATGCGATTTCTGGCTCACGCCCCGGGGCAAGAGGGGAAAGCTTGGAGCGTTATATCAAGCGTTTGGAAAAGTTAGAATCCATTGCCACCTCTATCCCGGGTGTGCGGCAAGCTTACGCCATTCAAGCAGGGCGAGAAATTCGAGTGATTGTAAACTCTGAAAAAATCAACGACAAACATGCCGCTAAAATCTGTAGAGATATCGCCAAAACCATTGAGCAGGAACTCACCTATCCGGGGGAGGTAAAGGTAACAGTGGTGAGAGAAGTGCGGGTGACCGAATACGCCCGTTAGATTTTCTTCTGAGGATTTCTAAAGAATTTTTTCTCTTTGTCCGAAGAAGAATTACTCGCTGGGCATTGGTAAAGTGGATTCCAATATAGTGGAATTCATCCATTTATATTGAGGAAATTGTGAACAGCACCTTAGAAAAGGTAGGTTATCAAATAAAATGAAAAAAATTTAATAAAAATTTTGAACTTTTTTGCCTATCTTCAGTATTATAAATTCAGATGACTCATATGTGCCGAAGTGATTTTAAAGTGGCCAATCGCCACTTCCTTGGATTTTTTTACTGGTTTTTATAATGGTTCTATTTTTTTAGAAAGGTGAAAAAGATATGAAAAAACTACTCACTCTTCTTGTAGCTTTCGGTTTTGCTTTTGGTTTCGCCATGACCCAGACCGGCTGCCCTAAGAAAAAAGGCGAAAATAAACAAAATGAAAAAGGCAAAGGCAAAGGCGGAGAAAAAAAAGGCAAAGGCGGAGAAAAAGACAAAGGCAAAAACAAAGGCGGAGACAAAGACAAAGACAAAAACAAAAACAAGCCAAAAGGAGGTCAAGGCTAAACTTATTCTCTAAATCGAAGGAAAAAAAAGAAAAAATTTTTCCAATCCCCTCTTTATTCAAAAAGAGGGGATTGGGTATTTTATGGCTATTCTAAGTTTAGATTTAGGGCCGGACCTCCACAATGCAAGGACTGCCTTACGTTCTTTACAATGTAGGAATGAGCCTGGATGGGAAAATTGCTTTGGAAACCTATACCCCTTCCTTTTCCTCTCCTCAGGACTGGCAGGAAGTGCATCAATTGCGCGCTTCTGTGGATGCGATTATGGTGGGGATTCGCACCGTTCTTCGGGATGATCCAGCCCTAACGGTTCGCCACGTTCCTCCACCTTTGGTACCACCTGCGAAAGTTGTGGTGGACAGTCAGGCGCGGATGCCGCTCGGGGCTAAGGTTCTTCAGGGAAGCGCAAAATGTTTTGTCGCTACCACTTCCTCAGCTTCCTTGGCTAATATCCAAAAATTACAACGAGCTTCTGCCCAGGTGATCGTCTGTGGCGAAAGTTGGGTGGATCTTCCTAGGCTTTTGAAAATTCTACATTCCGATTGGAATATCCACAAGATCCTTTTGGAAGGGGGAGGGACTTTGGCGTATTCTATGCTTTGTCATAGGTTGGTTCATGAAATCCGTGTGGCGATTTCGCCTGTGATTGTAGGGAGCCGGGGAGGAATAGCTTTGGCAGAGGGGAAAATCGTTCCTTCTCTTGAGCAGGCTATCCAGCTTCAGCTCATAGAGCACTATCCCTTAGGGGATGTTTTTATTCTTAGATACAAAGTCAAATATTCCTGAAAGTTTGGGAAAAAGCAAAAAAAAATCCCTCCACGTTTTACCGATGCTTTTGGAGGGATGTAGATCACAACCACAAGGTAGTCAAGCAGAACTTCTTAGCCTATTTGTAAGTAGGCTGGGAAGCTTTCCTATTTCCACCACACACGAATGTACCATTTTCCCTTGTAGAAGTGATGGCCGCATCTTGGCCCATGGCGGTGGAGGTGCCAGGCGTGTCGGCAATTTCTAGGATGGGGGCGTCGGTGCCAGGCGCCATGCCAGTAGAATCTCCCCGGCCCGGGTCCATAGAAGACCACTACTTTTGTGTTGTGGGGGCGTTTACAACCTTGGGCGTGGGGAAGGTTGTGCCAGGCGCCGTGGTAGTAGTAGTGTCCGCAGCCAATCCCATGTACGTGTCGAGGCCTGGTGTGAACCACAACCACTTTTTTTCTAGGGTTAGATTTGACCACAACTACTTTTGTGGGGCGGCGATGTCGTCGATGGTGACGATGCACAACACAGCCGAGCAAGAGGCTACTCAAACTTAGAATAGCTAGAAGTAAACCAAAAGTTCTTTTCATTATAAACTCCTTTGTTGGGTAAATTGGGTATTCCGTGACTGTCCAATTACTTAATTGTTATAGTTCTGTCCTAAAGTTAGTCTTGGAACGAGAAAACTTATTCCGCAGATTCTTCTAAAATTTTTTCCGTTTGGAAGTGGGGGCTTTGGCCGAGAAAAGCAAGGGGATTTTGGAGAGTAACTTTTTGAATATCCATTTTACTATGGCCGCGCCGGCGCATTTCTAAGATAGCTTTGGGTACGGCTAGGGGGTCGCTAGGCCCCCAGTCACCGGCGGAGTTCATACACAGGCGCTCTTTCCCATACATTTCCAGGATATCCACCGCCCGTTGGGGGGTGCATTTGGTCTCTGGATAGAGGGTCATACCTGCCCAAAAACCCTTCTCTAGGACCATTTCAACGGTGTGTTCTTCTACGTGGTCGATGAGAACGCGGTGAGGGGGGATATTATGGGCTTGGATGGCGTCTAGAATTAGGCGAGTGCCTTTTTTCTTATCTTCTAGGTGGGGGGTATGGACTAAGATCGGTTGGTTATGCTTGGAGGCCAGTTCCAGGTGTTCTTCAAAGATCAGGAGTTCGTTTTTTGTGTTTTTATTGAGTCCGATTTCTCCGATACCTAGTACGTTAGGAGAGGAGAGAAATTCTGGAATGATTTGCAGGACCTCCCGGGCCAATCCCAAATCGTCGGCTTCTTTGGGGTTGATGCAGAGCCAGGTGTAGTGGTCGATGCCGTATTGGGAAGCTCGTTTTGGTTCGAACTCGGTTAGGCAGCGGAAATAATCGTAGAAACCTTGGGCGCTGCTACGATCGAAGCCGGCCCAGAAGGCTGGTTCTGTTAGCGCTACGCAGCCGGCCAGGGCTAGGCGTTCGTAATCATCGGTAGTTCGGGAGATCATATGAATATGGGGGTCGATATATCCCATGGTCAAACACCCTTTATTTAGTTGGAAAGGTGGTTTTTGTGGATACTCTTATTTGCTTTGTGGTTGGGGCTAGAGATTTTTAATCTTCTTTTTGTGGGGGGAGATAGACTCCGCAGGCGCCTTTGGAAGGAGCGGTGGGGATGGGATTTTGGGTGGGATCGCTAAACAGGTTTAAGATAGCTTTTGCGCGACCTTCTTTTTTGGTGCGGAGGATTTCTAGGGCTTGGTAGAAGATTTTTAATCGCTCATCTTCCTTTTCGTTTGGTTGGGCTCTATCCACCCGGTCTAGGAAGGCGGCGATATCAAGGAGTTTGGAGCGGTGTTCTAGGAAGTAGAGATTCAAGACGCTTTCTCTATCCAGGGGGCAGGTAAATTTTTTCTGCATGGTTTAGCTCCATATGATCTGTAGATGTTTGATTTTATCTTTGTACTGATTTATGGCCAATTGGGAGAGAGGGTTTTGGGCCATATCGATTTTTTGTAGATTTTTCAATTCTAGGATGGTTGGGGGGAGTTGTTGGAAGCGGTTTCCGTAGAGGTCGAGTTCTCGCAGGAGGGTGAGGTTTTGGAGTTGAGGGGGGAGGGAGCGGAGGAAGTTGTTGGCCAGGTTGAGGTGTTGTAGAGAGGGGAAGGCGGAGATTTCTGGGCCTAGGGTTTGGAGTAGATTTTCGCTGAGGTTTAGGGTTTGGAGGTGGGGTAATTTTTCTGCGGTGGTGAGGTTTTCGAGTTGGTTGGAGCTTAGGTTGAGGTATTTTAGGTTAGGCAGATGATTTAGGGCTTTGGGGAAGCTGAGGAAGGAGTTGTGGCTTAGGTCTAGCCAGGTGAGTGCTTTGAGTTTGTGGAAGGTGGGGGGGAGTTGGGTGAGGAAGTTTCCGCTTAGATTGAGGGTTTTTAGGTGGGTGAGTTCTCCGATTTCTGGGGGAAGGGAGGTTAGATCTTGGTGGCTTAGTTGGAGGTGGGTTAGGTGATTTTTATTTTGTAGGGCTTCTTCGAGGTTGGTGTAGATGGTTTGGGTTGGATGTTCTTCTGTTTTGGAGGGATTGGATTTTTGTTGTTGTGAGGTTTTGGTTGGTGAGGTGTTTTTTTTTCTCTTTTTTTTCATATTTTTTTCACCTAGGAATGGGGTTTAGGATGGTTAAATCGGGTTTAGGGGTCAAACAACTCATCGAACTCAAATTCTCCATCCAAGGGTTTAGGATGGTTAAATCGGGTTTAGGGGGGGATTTTCGGGTATTTTAGGGTCGTTTTTGTTTGATTTGTTCTAGGGCTTTTTGTATGGCGTAGAGGAGTTGGTTATCGCGGCCTTGGAGTTCTTGTCCGGGGGGATTTTGGATAGGAAAATCGGGAATGGCGGGGGAATTTTCCATATTTTTATTGTTGGTGATGACGTACCATCCTCGGCTAGGGACGCGGAAGTAGCTTCCATCGAGGAGTTGGATATTGGAGGTGGAGATGACGCCTCCGAAGGTAGGTTGGCCCACCACGGGTCCTCGTTTTAGGGTTTGGAAGGCGTGGGTAAAGATTTCTGCGTTGCTGAAGCTATATTCATTGCATAGCAGCACGACGGGTTTGGTCCAGGCGTAGAGGGGGAGTCGTCCTTGGGGGTATCCTTTTTGGCCGCCTCGTCCGATGGTGTAGGCGTGTCGTTTGACCATTAGCATTGCTAGGAGGTAGTCGGCGACCCAGCCGCCGGTGTTGTAGCGCACATCGAGGATAAGGGCTTTTTTGTCTTTTCCGATGGTATAGAGTTGTTGTTCAAATTCTTCGGCGTTGCGCCATCCCATGGCGGGGAGGTGGATATAGCCCACTTGGTTTTGGGTTTGTTTTTCCACCAGTTTTCGGTTATTTTTGACCCATTCGCGGTAGAGGGTTTTTTCGATTTGGGGGAGGGAGGTAGGGGTGAGGAGGAGTTCGAGGGTTTGATTTTTTCGTTGGATAGTGAGTAGGATTTTTTGGCCCACGGTTCCTTCGAGGGGTTGGTAGAGGTTATGGGAGGCGTTGACGGGTTGGTTATTGATGTCGAGGAGGAGGTCGCCTTTTTGCAGTGGGGTTTTGTGTTGGGAGGCGGGGGTTTGGGGGAGGACGTCGGAGATCGGTTCGATTAT
>RFKQ01000097.1 GCA_003694635.1 Planctomycetota bacterium | reverse complement strand
TATCTGATGAGTATTATATCATAAAAAAAAACCATTTCAAGAGAAAAATTTTTTTTTTTTCATTTTTTTTATTTTTCGAGGAGAGAGCTGAGAGAGCCCTTTAAAAATCAAGAGAAGCTCTCCCTTGGGTGGGTTTGGGTACGGGTGGATTAAACTTTTTTTCTTTTATGTAGGGTAAGATTTAGTCCTAGTCCTTTGATTTCGTAGGTAAGGACTTCAAAGGAGACAGGAGTACCGGGTTCGAGGGTATTTTTACCTTTTACCATAGACTCATAGATTTTGGTACGTCCTTCCACGTCATCGGATTTTACGGTAAGCATTTCTTGAAGGATATTGGCAGCTCCATAGGCTTCCAGAGCCCAGACTTCCATTTCGCCGAATCTTTGTCCTCCGAAGCGTGCTTTTCCTCCGAGGGGTTGTTGAGTGATGAGGGAATAGGGCCCTGTGGCTCTGGCGTGGACTTTATCGTCCACAAGGTGGTGCAGTTTCATCATGTAGATATATCCGACGGTGATATCTTCGAGGAAGGGTTCGCCGGTGCGGCCATCGTAGAGTTTAGTTTTTCCATTTTCGGGTAGTCCAGCTTCTTTGAGAGCTTTGCGGATATCTTCTTCTGTTGCACCGGCAAAGACGGGGGTAATGGCGTGGAAGCCCAATTTATGGGCGGCCCATCCGAGGTGAGTTTCCAGGATTTGTCCCACATTCATTCTTGAGGGGACGCCGAGGGGGTTGAGGATAATTTCGATGGGGGTACCATCTTCGAGGAAGGGCATATCTTCTTCAGGGACGATTTTAGAGATTACGCCTTTGTTTCCGTGGCGTCCGGCCATTTTATCTCCAACGGAGAGGACTCGTTTGGTAGCCACGTAGACCCGCACGAGTTCGAGCACACCGGTGGGTAGGCCATCACCATACTCTAGGCGTTTAATTTCTCTTTGTCGTTCGGCTTCAAGGGCTTCTGCCATATCGATATAGTAGCGGATATATTTATAGAGTTCGATGGGGTCATGGTTTCCGATTTCCAGTTCGCAGGGGTCGAGGACATCTTTGAGAGTTTTGAGGTCATAGCCATCTTCTTTGTTGTAGAAATCTTGAAGTTGGAGGTTTTTTTTACCTTTTTTAGGGAGGATTTTTCCCAATTTTTTCTTAAGATTTTCGAAGAGTGTTTGGAGAATTTCTTCGATTTTGGTGTTGATTCGTTGATGGATAGCTTGGATTTCTTCTGCGATTTGTTTTTCATCGTCAGAGTTAAGGGATTTTCGTTTAAATTTTTTGGTTTGGATAACGATTCCTTCGGTGCCGGAGGGGACTTCGAGGGATTCGTTTCGCACATCAGCGCCAGCTTTTCCGAAGATGGCATAGAGGAGTTTTTCTTCGGGGGTAAGTTCGGTTTTTGATTTTGGGACGACTTTACCCACGAGGATATCGCCGGGTTTTACTCGGGTGCCGACGCGAATCACTCCATCTTCTTTGAGATTTTTCAGCAGGCGGGGGGAGACGTTAGGGATTTCATTGGTAAATTCTTCTTTGCCCAGCTTTGTTTCTCGGATTTTTGTTTCGAAGGTATCGATATGGATGGAGGTATAGGTATCTTCTTTGACAAGTTTTTCGCTTACGATGATAGCGTCTTCAAAGTTATAGCCTTCCCAGGACATAAAGGCGACGAGTACATTTTTTCCTAGGGAGAGGATGCCGTTTTTGGTGGCAGCGCCATCTGCGATCACTTGGCCGGCTTTAACTCGGTCGCCTTTGCGGACAATGGGAGTTTGGTTGAGGCAGGTTCTGTCATTGAGGCCGACGAATTTTCGCAGTTTGTATTCTCGGATGGTATCGTTGGCTTCTTTGACTTGGATACGCAGTGCATCGACGTAGAGGACTTCTCCGTCTTCTTCGGCGATGACGACCATGCCGGAGTTTCGAGCGACTTCTTTTTCTATTCCTGTCATGACGATAGGAGGGGAGGTTCTGAGGAGGGGGACGGCCTGGCGTTGCATATTGGAGCCCATGAGGGCTCTATTGGCGTCATCGTGTTCGAGGAAGGGAATGAGGCTGGCGGAGACACCGACGAGTTGTTTGGGGGAGACGTCGACATATTCGACCAGGTGAGCTTCTACTTTTTTGATTTCGCCTTTGACCCGGGCGATGACAAATTCTTCGGCGAAGCGGTCGTTTTTCACGGGTACATCTGCGGGGGCGAGGATGCTATTGTCTTCTTCATCGGCGCGGAGGTATTTGATTTGATCGGTGATTTTTCCGTTTTTGACCACTCGGTAGGGGGTGGTAAGGAAGCCGAATTTATCTAGAGAGGCGTAGATACCTAGTCGGGAAATAAGGCCGATATTGGCGCCTTCGGGGGTTTCGATGGGGCAGATGCGTCCGTAGTGGGAGATATGGACGTCTCGCACTTCGAACCCGGCACGCTTTCGGTTTAGTCCTCCGGGTCCGAGGGCGGAGAGGGTACGTTCGTGGGTGAGTTGGGAGAGGGGGTTGGTTTGGTCGACGACTTGGGAGAGTTCACCTCTGCCGAAGAAGTGTTCGATGGCGGCAGAGATGGTTTTTGCGTTGATGAGGTTTCGGGGGGAGAGTTTATCAGGCTCCAGCATGCTCATCTTTTCGCGGACGCTTCGTTTGAGATTGAGGAAGCCTTTTCGGATTTCATCGCCCACGAGTTCTTCGAGCATTTTCACGCGGCGATTGCCTAGGTGGTCGATATCGTCGAGTTCTCCTTTTCCTAGGCGCAGGTCTACGATATATTTTAAAGAGTGGATAAGGTCTTCTGGGGTGAGGGTCATCACATCTTCTGGGGGAAGGGAGGGTTGGCGTTCAGAATTTTTTTGGCCATGTTGTTGGGAGAATTTCCGGTTAATACGGAAGCGGGCGATGGGTCCTAGTTTATACTTTGCGGGGTTTAGGAATTTATCTTGAAAGAGTTCTTGTGCTTTTTCTAGGACGGCTGGACTGCCAGGACGCAGGCGGTTGTAAATTTTAAGGAGGGCTTCTTCGTGGCTATGGCTGTTATCGGAGACGACGCTATTGAGGATAAGGTCATCTCGGACTTGTTCGATGATTTCCACTTCTCTGACCCCCATTTTCCAGAGGGTTTCTGCTTTTTCTTCGGTGATGATTTCGCCGCTGGTGAGGATGGTTTTCTTTTCGTTTTCATCGCTGGAGTGGATGGGAGTGAGGAGGGGTTTTCCTATAATTTTTTCTAGATCGGCGGAGGTTTTTAGTTTAACTTTTTTGGTTGGGTAAAATTCTTTTAGGATATCCTCATCTTTGGAGTATTGGGGAGCTAGGGCACGTAGGAAGGAGATGGCGGAGAATTTTCCGCTTCGGTCGATTCGGATTTGGAGGAGATCTTTTTTGGTGGTAAAGATTTCTATCCAGCTACCTCTTTCTGGGATGATGCGGCATTTAAAGAATGGTTTATCGGACTTTGGGTTTTCCAGGCTGAAGTCGATGCCGGGGGAGCGGTGGAGTTGGCTGACGATGACGCGTTCGGCGCCGTTGATGATAAACTCGCCGCCGCCCATCATTTTAGGGATTTCGCCTAGATAGACTTCGCGAACGGGTTCTTCTTTGCCTTCTCTTACGAGTTGGACGTAGACTTTAAAGGGCATTCCGTAGGTAACTTTTAAGTCTCTGCATTGATCTGGGGTAAAGCGGGGGTGGAGGAGTTCGTATTTGACGTAGTGGAGTTCGATTTTTCCATCGAAGCTGGTGATGGGGAAGGTTTCTTGGAGAATGGCTTCTAGCCCTTCGTTGGGGTTGCGCAGTTTTGGGGGGACATTGAGTTGCAAAAAGCGCTCGTAGGATTTAATTTGCAGATCCATCAATTTTGGCGGGGGGAGGACTTCTTTGACCCGATTGTAGTTTCTGATTTTCATCGGAATTCTCTAGCCTCTTATTTGGGGATGGGATAGCCAGTGGAATTTAGGGTTTCCTGTGTAGGTGCACAGGAAGACGGTAAAAAATCTCCAGAAAAAAAGAGTTCCTTTGGGTGCTTAGGATCTATTTTCCAGAAACACCCAAAGGTAGCATGGATTTCAACGTGGGCAGGGCAATAGAGAGGGAGGAGCTATTCGATGGTTGCGGTAGCTCCAGCAGCTTCGAGTTCTTTTTGAATTTTTTCCGCTTCTTCTTTCTCGACTCCTTCTTTGATAGGGCATGGGGCGCTTTCGACTTTGGCTTTGGCTTCCTTCAGGCCAAGGCCTAGAATTTGGCGCACAGCTTTGATGACTTGGACTTTTTTGTCGCCGATGGCTTTGAGGACCACGTTGAAGCTGGTTTTTTCCTCGGCGGCTTCTGCGCCTCCGGCGCCAGCTGCCCCCGGTGCCACCATCATAGCGCCCACAGGTGCAGCGGCGCTAACGCCAAAGACATCCTGGAGTGTATCCTTGAGTTCCACTAATTCCAGCACGGTAAGCTCTTTGATCGAGTCCACAATGCTTTGGACTTTTGGGGATACTTCTTTACTTGCGGTATCGGACATAAGCGTTTGTTTTACAAGGTCTTTCCTATTGCTTAGGACCTTGTGGGGAGCCTTTCTTCTCCCGGTTGATGAAAACAGCCCAAAAATACTTTTAAAATCTACCAACATTCGTCCCGAAGGACTTTTCCCCAAATGGGGAGAGCAGAAAAGTGCTTCATTTTCTAAGATGGCGTGGAGGCGGGGTTTTCTTTTTGTTTTTGATGGATAGCTTCGACGACTCCGACAAGTTCACGTAGTAGGCCGTCGATGGCGCCGACGGTAGAGGTTAGGGGACCTTGCACAGCTCCGACCAAAAGGCTAAGTAGGGTGGGTTTATCGGGGATTTTAGCGTATTGGTCGACTTCTTCTTTAGAGAGGAGTTTTTGGTGGTGGAAGCCTCCCTTGACAGCGGGGGGTTTATCTTTATTTTCTTTTTTCCATTCTTCGAAGGCTTTTGCGGCAGCGATAGGATCGGGATCTTCGTTGTAGAGGAAGGCGGTGGGGGAGGAGAAGATTTCTTTTTCTAGGGCTTCTTCGCCTTCCACGCCTAGATTTAGTTTTTTCAGTCCGATCCGGGCTAGGGTATTTTTGTAGACGAGCATTTTAACGTTTTTGTTTTTTAGGTGATTTCGCAATTGATTGAGCTCTTCGCTGCTGATGCCTTGGTAGTTGATGCAGACGCCGCTTTTTACATTTTCAAATCGATGGATAAATTCTTCGATGATTAAGCTTTTTATTTTTCTCATGGTTTTTTCGCCTTCATCCTGAGGGTTGGAAAGGTGTTAGAGAGATTGGGGTTTAGTTTCGTTTTAGGGCGATTTCGATGGCAGGGCTCATGGTGGTGGAGACGGTGACTTTTTGGATAAAGGTGCCTTTGGCTGTGGCGGGTCGGAGGGTAGCAAGGAAGGCGAGGAAGGATTCGATATTTTCTTGAAGGTGGTTTTCGGGGAAGCTTTTTTTCCCGACGGGTATATGCAATACGGCACCCGGGTCGACGCGGAATTCGATTTTTCCAGCGATAAATTCTTCCACAGCGGTTTTGATATTTTGCGTAACTGTACCTGCTTTTGGGGAGGGCATTTTGCCTTGGGGTCCGAGGATTTTCCCCAATTTTCGCACATGTCGCATCATGGCAGGGGTGGAGATAGCCACATCAAAATCCAGCCATCCGCCTTGGATTTTTTCCACCAGATCGGCGCCCCCTACTTCGATGGCTCCGGCTTCTTTGGCGGCTTGGGCGTCTTCACCTTCGGCGAATGCGATCACTTTTTTCTTTTTGCCTGTGCCGTGGGGGAGGGAGTAGGAGCCGCGGATCATGTGGTCGGATTTCCGTGGATCGATACCTAGGTTGATGGAGATTTCCACGGTTTCATCGAATTTTGCGTTGGAGAGTTTTTTCAAGAGTTCCACTGCTTCGTTCAGGGGTAGGGGATGGGCTGGAATTTTTTCTTTATCTTGTTTATATCTTCGGCTTCGTACTTTCACTTGCAATGCTCCCAATGAATTGATTTGACGGATGGGTTTAGTCTACGATTTCGATTCCCATGCTTTTGGCGGTACCTGCGATAATTTTCATCGCTGCTTCGATATGTGGGGTATTGAGGTCTTTCTTTTTGATTTCTGCGATTTTTTTGACCTGTTCCCAGCGGATGGTGGCCACGGTTTCCTTCCCTACTTGTCCGGCGCCTTTAGCGATATTGGCTTCTTTTTTGAGGAGGACTGCGGCGGGAGGGGATTTTACTTCGAAATCGAAGCTTCGATCGGCGTAGACTGTGATGATCACGGGGACGATCATTCCGCCAGCGTCTTTGGTAGCTTCATTGAATTTGCTGACGAACTGTCCGATATTGACTCCGTGTTGTCCGAGGGCTGGGCCTACGGGGGGGGCGGGGGTAGCTTGTCCGCCGGGGATTTGGAGTTTTATTTTTGCGGTGATATTTTTTTTAGCCATGGCACTATCCTTGAGTTTTAGAAGGGGTTTTAGAGAATAGAGCTATCCGAACATTTTTGAGGGGTTTTCAATTTTTTTATTTTTTTATTTTTTGGTCGTAGGCTTGGTAGGGGGCTTCAGGTGCGCTCCACTTCCCAATATTCTAGATCCACCGGGGTACTACGGCCAAAGATGGTGACCACCACTTTCACGATACCCCGTTGGGGGCAGATTTCTTCCACAATTCCATCGAAATTTTGAAAGGGACCTTCTTTGATTTTTACCCGGTCGCCTTTTTGGAAGTCGATTTTGACGGTGGTTTCTGTTTTTTGTTTTTCTTCTTCTTTGAGGAGTTTTTCCATTTCTTCATCCGCCATTGGTTGGGGGGCATTGCCCCCGAGGAAGTCTCCAACGCCGGGGGTTTCTTTGATGAGGTACCACAGATCTTTGGGGATACTTTGGGCGGGTTGAGGGGTTTTGGCAGGGACAGGTGGATTGTCTTTTTCTTCCGAGGAAGTTTCTATCAAGACCATTACATAGCCTGGATATTTTTTGATTTCTTTGGTGCGTTTTTTTCCCCCTTTGATTTCAGCAACACGTTCACGGGGGACAAAGACGCGAAGGAGTTTGTTGTCTAGGCCTTGCAGTTTTGCGCGCTTGAGTAGGTTTTCCGCTGAGCTATCCTCTTTTCCGCTTTGGACACGGAGTACGTACCATTTTGCCGTCATTTTTGTTGACCTTTTCTACGTTTTGGAGGGGCTGTGATATTGCAGAGCAGCTTGTTCATTTCTTTTAGAATGGATGGTTCTGGAGCAGAGTAGTTTCCTTACAGGAGAGATGTTTTTTGAAGAGTTAGAGCACCAGTTTAATCAGACCGCTAAAAAAGTAGTCGATCAGGGCGATCCAGATCATGAGGATGATGGTGACCATAAGAACCACAGAGGTGGACTTAAGGATTTCTTCCTTATCTGGCCAAGTAACTTTTGTCATTTCAATATGGACATCGATCAAAAAGTCAGCAAATTTTGGATAGTTAGCTAGGGCGTAGTTTAGAACGGTGAGCAGAACAAAACTTCCCAGTGCGATGAGCAGGCGGGGAGTAAGATCCATATCCAATCCTTCGAGGTAGGAGATGGGTCTTGCGATCCAGAGGGGATTGCCTTTGAGATCTGTAAATTCCATCCAAAGGTAGAATTGGTAGCAGCCGTAGATGATGAGGGCTTGGAATAGGAAAGCGACTGTTAAGCGGACCACTTTGCCCTGCCCGGATTTATATATTTTAAACATATTTTAATCTTCCTACTAGCGCCTGACGAGTCCAGAAAATGAGGTCAACTTTGTTTTCTAGTTTGGGATTGCTCGAAAATGAACACAAAATTCAAAAAAAAATTTGTTATTTAGTTTGGTTATTTTATTTTCATTTTCCCGGATACTTTTGGAGGATGTAGCGGGAGCATTTGAAGGGAAGGGGTTATTTTTTATTTTTTTCGTTCTTTGTGGATGGTGTGTTTATTGCAGAATTTGCAATGTTTTTTTAGTTCGATTTTGGGGGCACCTTTGACTTTTTTTTGGGCTCGGTAGTTTCTGCTTTTGCATACAGAGCATTCGAAGGTAACGTAATCTCGCGCTTTTGCTTTTGCCATTTTTTAGACTGCTCCTTTTTTGGGGGTTGGGAGGGGGTGGGGAGGTAGATTAATTAAGTTTGATTGAATATATTCTCAGACACCACGGACACGGTTGCGAACATTTTTCATCTGTTTTCTTCTGCGTACGGCTTTCCCTCATCGAGGGGAGGGGAAATGGGGGAATATCCAAAATAGAAGAGACCCTTATCGCTTTGGGAAGCGATAAGGGGGGGGGAGAAGAAACGGAGGCCAACGTGATTATTTACTCTACAATTTTGGTTACCACCCCGGCTCCGACGGTTCTTCCGCCTTCTCGGATAGCGAAGCGGCTTCCTTCTTCCATTGCCACGCTTGTGATGAGTTCGACGCCTAGTTTACAGTTATCGCCTGGCATCACCATTTCTGCGCCGCCGAGGAGGTCTACAGTTCCGGTCACATCTGTGGTACGGAAGTAGAATTGGGGGCGATATCCTTTAAAGAAGGGGGTATGCCGTCCACCTTCTTCTTTGGTGAGCACGTAAACTTCGGCTTCGAATTTTTTATGGGGAGTGATAGAGCCCGGTTGTGCGATCACTTGTCCTCGTTGGACTTCATTTTTCTTAATTCCTCGCAGGAGGAGTCCGACGTTATCGCCGGCGATTCCTTCATCGAGGAGTTTATTGAACATTTCCACCCCAGTGCAGGTGGTTTTTTGGGTTTCTCTTATTCCTACGATTTCCACAGGATCGCCCACTTTAATTTTGCCTCGTTCCACTCTTCCCGTGACAACGGTTCCTCTTCCTTCGATGGAGAAGACGTCTTCGACTGGCATAAGGAAGGGTTTATCGACTTCTCGTTTAGGTTCAGGGATATAGGAGTCGAGAGCGTCGATCAGTTCTTGAATAGGTTTGGTATGTTCTTCTGAGTCCGGATTTTCCATTGCTTTGAGGGCGGATCCTCGGATAACGGGCACATCGTCGCCTGGGAATTCGTATTTGCTAAGTAGTTCGCGCACTTCCATTTCCACGAGCTCGAGGAGTTCTTCGTCGTCGACCATATCCACTTTATTCATGAACACCACAATAGCGGGTACGCCGACTTGTCTGGCTAGGAGGATATGTTCTCTGGTTTGGGGCATAGGTCCATCGGTGGCGCTGACCACGAGGATGGAGCCATCCATTTGGGCGGCGCCGGTGATCATATTTTTGATATAGTCTGCGTGGCCGGGGCAGTCGATGTGGGCGTAGTGTCGTTTGTCGGATTCGTATTCTACGTGAGCGGTGGCGATGGTGATTCCTCGCTCTCGCTCTTCGGGGGCGTTATCGATGGAGTCGAAGGATCGGGCTTTGGACAAGCCCTTTTTAGCTAGGTAATTGGTAATGGCAGAAGTGAGGGTGGTTTTTCCGTGGTCGATATGGCCGATAGTTCCGACGTTAACGTGGGGTTTCGTTCGTTCAAATTTCGCCTTTGCCATTTGTTTTGTTGACGGTTAAATTTCTGAGATCAACCGTCCCTCCTTTCAGAAGATAGGAAAACAATACAGAAAACTCCGATATATTTACACGCTTTGATTTATCTGACGGCTGAATTTTGAGCGGTGGATGTTTTCGGTTTTGGGATTAGCCTTTCTTCTTTTTGATTTTGAAGAGTCTTTTGAGTTTTCCCTATTCCGGCAATCCCCTTTAGAGTTAGTGATTTGGAGTGATTTCTAGGGTTGCATTTAAAATCAGCTTACATGGACTGTTTATGCTTAGGGGTAGGATTTATTTTTTGTCTGTTTGTTTTTGACAAGTTTTGTTGGATTTTGGGAAAAATTTATTTCCGCAAGGTTAAGTTTCTAGGTAAGGCGGGGAATATGGATTTGGTTGGATTTGGGTTGAATTTTTTTTACTAACTTTTTTAATGACTTTTTTTGAGTGTTTTTTTAGCATTGATATTTTCTGGACTGGTACTTACTTTCTGGGATTGTCCAATTTTTTGCCTTATTTTGGAGATATGAAAAAAAAAGCGGCTGATCGGAATCGAACCGACATCACTAGCTTGGAAGGCTAGTGCTCTACCATTGAGCTACAGCCGCGAGCAATGGGGAGAGCAGGATTCGAACCTGCGAAGGCTATGCCATCAGATTTACAGTCTGACCCCTTTGGCCGCTCGGGAATCTCCCCATTTTCGCTCAATGTATATTGAAATTCGCATTGAGCAAGCCAGCAGAGGGACTTGAACCCCCAACCTGCGGTTTACAAAACCGCTGCTCTACCATTGAGCTATGCTGGCAGCGCAGCTTTTTAAGGAAACATATTATACAATTTTATAGCAAAATTGCAAGAAAAAAATCCAAAAATTTTTAAGTTTTCCCTCCCTTAATTCGCCATTTGGTGCCATTGGGGAGGTCTTGGACGAGGACACCTAAGTTGAGGAGTTGTTCTCGGATGCGGTCGGCGGTGTCGAAATCTTTTTGCCTTCTCGCTTCTGTTCGCTGGTGGATGAGGGATTCGATTCGTTTTTTATCCACAGTGGAGTACAGGTGTTGGATGTGGAAATCGATCACTCCGAGCACTTGATCAGCTTGGGTGAGGAATTCCAGGATGGCTTTGGCTTCTTGTTGGTTGATCTGAGGGAGGGGTAGGCGTTTGATCAGCTCAAATAGGGCCGCTAGGGCTACGGGGAGATTGAGATCATCCTCGAGGGCTTGGTTGAATTTATCTTTGGATTGGTGGAGGATTTGAAGAATTTCGCTGTGGGGTTCCCCTTTTTTTTGGATGGATTCTAAGTCCTGGCGAAAGTAGACCAATTTTTCCAAGGCGGAGTGGGCGGCTTGCATGCTTTTGGTGGTATCGAGGTTGAAGCGTTTGCGGTAGTGTTGGCAGATAAGGGCGTAGCGAATCACAGCGCCGTTGTAGCCTTGTTCGAGAAGTTCGGGGAGGGTGAGGACATTGCCGAGGCTTTTGGAGATTTTTTGGCCATTGAGTAGGAAGTGTTCGTTATGGAGCCAATATTTTACGAATGGTTTACCGCTAGCGCCTTCGGATTGGGCGATTTCGTTTTCGTGGTGAGGAAAGATCAGGTCGATGCCTCCGGTGTGGATATCGAAGCTTTCGCCCAAATATTCCATGCTCATAGCCGAGCACTCCAGGTGCCATCCCGGTCTTCCCTTGCCTAGGGAGGTTTGCCAGAAGATATTTTTATCCTTTGGGGTCCAGGCCTTCCACAGGGCGAAATCCTGGGGGGATTCTTTGCTATACTCGTCCTGAGAGATGCGGGAGACTTCCGAAGTTGTTCTCAAGTCGAGATGGGAGAGTCGGCCATAGTGGGGAAAATTTTTGATGGAGAAATACACGGAGCCATTGGATTCGTAGGCGAGGCCTTTCTTCTTGAGCGTTTCCACCAGCCTCACCATTTGGGGGATATGCTCGGTGGCTTTGGGGTAGTGATGGGCGGGTTGGACGTTGAGGAGTTTGAGTTCTTCGAAAAACGCTTGGATATAGCGTTGGGTGAGCTCTTGGAGGGTGGTGTTTTCTTCGTGGGTGCGCTGGATAATTTTATCGTCCACATCGGTCAGATTCATCACCTGTTTGACTTGGTAGCCTTTGTATTCGAAGAATCGGCGCAGCAGGTCAGGGAAGAGGAAGGCGCGGTAGTTGCCGATATGGGGCCGATCGTAGACAGTGGGGCCGCAGTGGTACATGGAGACTTGGTTTTCTTTTAGGGGGAGAAAAGTTTCTTTTTTTCGGGAGAGGGTGTTGTAGAGAACGATGGGCATGTTTTTTTTGACCTTCCTTAGGTTAGGTGGATTTTTGCTTTTCTTGGCGGAGTTGTTCGGTCCCGGGGATCCATTCGTAGGCGTAGTAGATACCGTGGTATTCTTTGAGTTCTTTTGATTTTTTTTTGTGGGAGAGGGAGAAGACAGGGATTTGGCCGTATTCTCCAGCAGCGTTTGGTTGGGAGGATTTGTCGAGGTAGGGTTGAAGTGCGTTGAGGTCTGACTTTTTGAGGTAGAGTTGGCGCACTAGAAAGTATTCTTCGGCTTGGAGCTGAAAGAGCTGGCTAAGGCGTTGAAAAATATCGGCTTGTGAGGTTGGATTGGAAGTTGTCATGGGGTTTATCCTTTCATGGAAACACAGATTTCCTTGAAATCCTTTCGCGAGAGGGGGGTTATCGGATGATTTTCCTTGTGTAGGTTCCCACGAACAGGGTCATGAGAAAGAGGCCAAGGAAGGCTTCCGAGAGCACGGCCAACTCCATAACTCCTCCCATATGGGCGACGGGGTGGTCCACCACTTCGGTGACAAAGACAAAGGCGCTAAAAAAGAAGGTTTCGATGACATTTTTCTGTTCGTAGGGAGGAATAAGGTAAATTCCCGTGTAGAGGAGGATGCAGCCTAAGGCCACGAATCCAATGCGGAAGGGTTTGACGCCATATCCGGTGCCCCATTCCACTACGAGCCACCAAAGGGTGGCGAGGAGTTGCCAGAGGGCTTGGAGTTTGGTGAAAGGTTTTTCTTGGACGGATTTAAGGGCTCGGATACGTTGTTTATCCATTTCGATGATGGCTTGGACTTTTTGTCTATTTTCATTGATTCGCTTATAGTCTTCCTCGAGAGCTTGGAGTTGTTCTTGGAGTTGTTTGATCTTTTTTTCTTGGTTTTGTTTGTATTCTTCGGAGTTGAGGTATTCTTGGTGTTTTTCGCTTTTAGGGGTTTCTGGTTGTTGGACTTGTTGAAGTTTTTTTTGGATTTGATTTCGTTTTTTTTCCACTTTTTTTACTTGTTTTAGGATATCTCGTAGGGCGGCGTCGTATTCTTGCTCTTTGGTTTGGGGAGTGACCACTGCTTCCCGGATTTGCCGACCAAAGAGAGATTGCCAGGCCTTGCGGGTGGTGGAGCGTCTGTCGTTGAGGCGGTATCGGTAGTAGGCCCAGTCGTCTTCGAGGAATTTTCCTCGCTGTTGGTAGCTTTCTTTGAGGATGAGGTATTCGTCTTTGCATTTAGTGTAGTTGAGGAAGTGTTCTTTTCCGGGGACTTTTCCTTCGTAGATAAGTTGGTTTTGGATTTGGTGTTTTTCGACCACCACCACATCGATGATGGCGTGGTAGAAAGAGATTCCTTGTTGGATGACAGCGTTGGTGAGATTGAGCCGTCTGTTGATATTGGCGCTATCGAAGTTGACATAATCTTGGAAGAGGGCGTTGGTGAAGTCGAGTTCCATGGCGCAGTAGACACCTTGGAAGTCTGCGCCTTTGGAGAAGCAGCTATTTTGGAAGGAGATTTCTTCAGCGAAGTAGGTATTTTTAAAGCGGACGAATTCTTGGAAGAAGATATTTTCAAAGATCGTTTTTTGGTAGAAGAGGGCGTTGGTGAAGTCTGCTTTTCCTTCGAAGGTGGAGACGAACATGAGGGGGACTTCATGTTTATTGGACATATTTTGTCGATTGCGTTCTTCAAGGGTATTTTTATCGAAGCTAAAGAAGGCTTGGTCGCCGAAGGTGGTATTGACGAAGGTGACATCTTGAAAGCGGGTGCCGAGGAAGAAGGTGCTTCCGAGGAATTTGGCTCGGTAGAAATTGGCTTCTTGGTGGAAGGTTACGCTGCTAAAGGAGGCTCGTCCGGAGATTTCTAGGAAGCGAAATTCGGCTTTTTTGCTAAAGAAGGTTTCGTTGAGTAGGGCATCGCGATGGAGTCTAGATTCTTTGAAGGAGACCGCACCGTAGACTTCTGCGCCTCGCAGGTGGAAGGCCCCTTCCACTTTTGTAGCTTGGAGGTAGAAGCTGGATTTGGCGCAGATGTTATCCATATTTAATTCTTCGCCGAACCAGCAATCTTGGAAGTTGGTAGCTTTTTCAAAGAGGGTTTTGGAGAAGTTCGCTCGTTGTTGGCAGCGGAGTTTTTCCCATCGATTTTTTTCGCAGAAGTGGCTATTTTTGGCTTCGAGTTCTTCTTGTAGGGAGAGGTTTTTGCAGAAGAAATTTTGGACGAATTTGGCATTGGGGAGATGCCAATAGGCGTGGATATAGACTTGGACAATGCTCACCTTATCTTCGGCGATTACGCTTTGCATGGAGAGGGATCCTAGTTTGGATTCTTCTATGCAGAGACTTCCGTGGAGGTGGGTTTTTGAGAGGTTGAGGTTGGATTGAATTTCTGAGTTTTCTAAGAGAAATCTTTTTTGGAAATGGCTTTGGAGGAAGCTGAGGTGTTTGGCAAACTCGGCTTTATAGATAAAGACAGCGCCGTGGAATTGGCACTCTTGTAGGAGGACAAAGGATTGGAATCGGGAGCGGGTGAGGTCGACCATTTTTTGGAAGTGGCATTGTTCAAAGATCACGGCATCGGCGAAGTTGTTGGCTGGGATGACCTCCTCGCTAGCGTGATCGCCTTGGTTATGGCGTTGATTTCCGAGCAGAACGGGACCTTCGAAGCGGACGTTTTCGAACTTAATTTCCTCGTAGAAATCGCAGGCGTGGAAGTTGAGTTGTCCGATGCAGCTATTTCGAATGTAGATTTTGTGGGAGATTTTGACGGTTTTGGCGATTTCTTGAGGCTGGCTTATTCCCAAGGTTATTTTTGGGATATAGCGCTCTTCGATGATTTTGCCTTGTTCTAGAAGGCTTAGAGCTTCCTCTTGGCTCAGTTCCGGGTAGTGGTTAGGATTTTGAGCAATGTCCACCGTATTTGCCTCCTATATGGAGTGGATAAAGTTAGGGAGGATTTATTTGGTTTGGAGTTTTTGCCCATCGTAGGGGCAGAATTTCCAGGATTTTTCCAGGTAGTGCCGTTTGCAGGTAGGACATCGCTGCAAAGAGGCGGTTTGTTTGGAGAAGGTCAGGGATTTGATATACATAGCTTTGATTTTATAGGTGGCATTGGAGGGAAGTTTGCCTTGGATTTGGAGTTGGGATTTGATTTTGGCTTTGAGTTGTTTGCCGTTGCGGAGGTAGACGATCACTTCACAGTATTTGGAGGCGGGTTTTTCCAGTTCCAGGCGTGCGATGCTTTGGAAGGGGAGGGAGATTTCTGCCATACCGTATTGGAGGGAGAGTTTGGTTTCACCGCTTTCTCCTCCGCCTCCACCGAAGAGGGAGAATCCCCCTTTGCGGAGAGCGGTTACGTTGTGAATGGTAGCTTGCACTCCGCTCACATCGGTGATGGTAGCTCGAAAGGGGCTAGTGGCGTTTGAGCTAGCGAGAGAGGGGGGGAGAAGCAGGAGGGAGAGGGCGAGAAGAGAGAGGAGAAAATTCCGCTTTGACAACATGGATTTTCCCTTGTAAAATGGATGAAAAAAATCGTTATTGAAATCCTCACAGGTTAGGGAAGAAATTTAGGGTAAACTTATGATTTTCGTTTGCTTTTCTGTTCATCTTTCTGTTTGCATGTCTGTTGTTTTTTTGGGGAAGCCGCTGAGTTCCTTTTGAGTCATGGGGAGCTTCTTTTCATTTGCATAGCTGTGTTTTTTCACACTGCAAGGAAGATTTCCTTTTTCGTAAGTTTGGATACAGAAACTGGGGTCTAAGGGGGAATGGTTCTGATTGTTTTTGCTGGCATGTTGGGAGTTAACGTTTCTGTCTTCGTTGCCGTGGATTGAGAAGTTAGGGGATCTTGGTGGAGTGGAGGCCCGAGCTGATTTTTTGAGGGGATGGAGAAATTAGACGTTTTTGGCTGGTGTTTTTTATAAAATTGAGCTTTTTAAAATTTTTCTTTGTCAACCTCTGCGGATTTGATGTATAATTATGGGCGAGATTCTGGTAAGTGAACTTTTATCTGTTCGGGTTAGAGGGTCGTGGAGGGGAAGTTTTTTTAGTGGAGGTGCGAAAGAAGTTTAAGGATGGTGGAGATTAGGAATTTTATCATAGGATGAGAGAAATGTCAAGGACAAAAGTGCCTGTGGCGGTATTAGGTGGGGTTCGGACACCTTATGTGAAGCCTGGGGAGAATTTTCGAGAGTTGAGTAATTTGGAGTTAGGGAGTTTGGTAGGTCGGGAGGCGTTATATCGTGTGGAGGTTCCACCTCATTGGGTGGACGAGAGCATTTGGGCTCAGGGGGAGGGGATAGGGGATGGTGGAATGGCGCATCGGATTTCCACGGGGGCGGGCATTTTGGAGGATCGACCGGCCTTTACGGTGGTGCAGGGGGGGTGTGCGGGTTTGCAGGCGGTGGCTTTGGCTTATGAGAAGATTGCTTCTGGTTGTGCTCAGGTAGTGTTGGTAGCTGGGGGGGAGTCGGTTAGTCAGATGCCTTGGGTTTGTCATCCTTCTTGGGTGGAATTTTTTCGCTTTCGGAGTTCTATTTCTTTTTGGGGTAGGATAAGGCGTTGGTTATTTTTTAATTTTTCTCATTTACGTCCGTTGGAGTTAATGGAGGTTTATCGTAGGGAGGCGTTGAGGTTAGCGGAGCGTTTAGCGAGGGAATTTGGGATTTCTTGCGAGGAGCAGGACAGATTTACGTTGCGCAGTCATCGGTTTTATATGAAGGCGCGGGAGGCGCGGAAGGTTGCCGGGGAACTGATGCCGGTTTATCTTGCGCCTAGATTTGATAAGGTGGTGGACAGGGACACTTTTCCGATTGAGAGTGTATCGCAGGATGCGATTGAATTGTTAAGGCATGTGGAGGTTCGGGAGGGTGGTGGGGTTACGTCGGGGAGTGTGGCACCGTTGGTGGATGGGGCATGTGCGTTGGTGTTGGCGAATGGGGATTGGGCGAGAGCGGAGGGGATTGTGCCGTTGGGATACATTCGTTCTTATGCGTTTTGTGGGGTTTCGCAGCGGGCGGAGGGGTTAGGTGGTGCTGTGGCGGCTCATTTGAGTTTGCAGAAGCTTTCGATGTCGTTGAAGGACATGGAGTTATTTGAGATTTACGAGGGCTCTGCGGCGTTGGTGTTGGCGTTGCAGTTGGCGTTTTCTTCGCAGCGTTTTGCTCACGAGGTTTTGGGACGTTCTCAGTCGTTGGGGGAGGTGGTTTCGCATCGGTTAAACCCCAATGGTGGTGCGCTTGCGTTGGGGGATTGTCGCGGGGGGAGTGGGTTGCAGATGTTATTGAGTTTGCTTGGTGAATTGAGATCGCAGGACCTGGAGTGGGGGTGTGTGGTGGTATCTTCGGGGTTGAGGGAGGGTGGTGGGGTAGTGGTCCAGCGGTAGAGAAAATAAGGATAGAGTTATGAAATCTCTTGTAGAAATTCGGCAGGAATCGGAGAATATTTACTCCCTTGTCCTCAATCCCATGCAGGAGAGGGAGTTTAGGATAGATGAGAGTTTTATGTACGCTTTATTGTATGCTTTGGAGGAGTTAGAGAAATATCCTGATGTGGAGGGTGTTTTGGTTTATAGCGACAGGGAGGATTATTTTGCGGAGGATGGAGAGTTTCGTTGTTTTCTAGAGGTATCCGAGGAGGAGTTGAGGCGTCGTTTAATTTTCTTTCGAGATGTTTTGAGGCGTTTGGAAGGATTGGATGCGCCGACGGTTTGTTTATTGCGTGGTAGATGTGGGGGGATGGCGTTGGAGTTGGCGTTGGTTTGTCGTTTTCGTTTAGCGGCGAAGGGGGAAGGGTCAAGTTTTGCATTTTCCCAGTTGCAGAAGGGGATGTTGCCTTATTTGGGTGGTGGTCAGCGTCTTGTGCGTTTGGTGGGTTTGAAAGCGGCGCTAGAGCTTTTGGTAGAGGGGAGGGGATTTGAGGCGGAGCGAGGTCTGGAGTTAGGATTGTTTGACGGATTGTTTTCTGGGCCAGACTTGATTTGCGAGGGGGTGAGATGGTTGCGTTTGTGTGGCAAGAGGCGAGAGGAAGGGGGAAAGGGGTCTTTTCTTTCTCGTTTGTTGGGTGGGGTGGAGGGGTATTTTTTACGCAAGAGGTATGGATCTACGCCGGTAGCTTCTTTTTTGCTAAGGACGATGTTGGAGGGGATTAGGTATCCGTTAGGGAAAGCGTTGGAGTACGAGTTGGATATGGTTTTGCGCTTTTTAGGTCAGGAGGGGGTGCGCAATGAGCTCAGGTATGCGCATTTGGAGGACGTGCACAAAAGAAGTCAGGGGATATTTTTCCCCCCTTGTTCTGTGGGGGTAGTGGGAGCTGGGCGTCGCGGGCGCCAGTTGGCAGCGCATTTGGCTGCCAATGGGATTCCGGTTCGTCTTAAGGACATCAATCCTCAGGCGTTGGGGGAGGCGTTGAGGTATGCTCATTTGCAGTTAAGAGGAGAGGAGGGCTCGACTTTGGAGGGAGGTCGAGAGGGGAAGCCTCAGCTGTATTTGGGGAAATATCCTCGTTTGGAGACGTTGATATCTCCGACGTTGGAGTACACGGGCATGCGCCATTGTGAGGTGGTTGTGGAGGCGGTGATGGAGGAAAAGGCGATCAAGGGAAAGGTATTGGAGGAGTTGGAGAAATATTGCTCTCCGGAGGCGGTGTGGATATCGCTGATTTCCTCTCTTTCTTTGGGGGAAGTGGTGGGAGGGTGTCGTCATCGACAACGGATTGCAGGGTTGCAGATTCTTTATGGTGTTGATACGCCGCTGGTGGAGTTGATACGCGGAGAGAAAACGTCGCTAGAGACATTAAAATTTTTACAAAATTTTTTGAAGTCTTTGAAAAAATTGCCTGTGGTGGTAAAAGATTCGCCGGGTTTTTTGGTAAATCGGGTGGCGTTCGCTTACTTAAACGAGGCCTTGCATTTATTGGAGGAGGGGTTGTTGATAGAGGAGATTGAGGAGGCGATGCGCGGGTTGGGGTTGGAGCGCGGTCCATTTGAGTTTATGGATCATTTGGGTTTGGACACTCTTTTTTACCTAAGCAAAAATGTAGCCACTAGGCTTTCCCATTGGCCAGCTTCTTCGGAGATCATAGAGAAGGTGTACAAGAGCGGGCGGGAGGGCTTGAAGAATGGACGCGGCTTTTACATTTACGAGAAGGGGCAGAAACGGGTGGATCCAAGGATTTATGACTTATTGAGAGAATTTCGCAAGGATAGAAAGCGGATGCCCTCTTCGCTGGTGGCCAATCGCTTGCTCTTGACAATGGTTCAGGAGGCGTTTCTATGTCAGATGGAAAAGGTGGTAGAGAATATGGTAGAGCTGGAATTGGCGTTGACGATGGGTTTAGCGTTGCCTAGAAAATGGGGAGGGTTGTTTCAATATATCAAAAATTTGGGGATAGAAAAGTTTCTTCAGACAATGGATCATTCTTCTCCGCGAGGAAAACTTCTTCCTTCAAAGGAGTTGCGTACGTTTTTGGAAAACTATGAAAAGGTGTGTTAGTTTTGGTATGTGTGAGAGATAGGGGATTATGAACTTTTCCAAGGATTTGCAGCGCAAAATTTACCAGTTATTTGAGCGATGGAGGCGTGGTTTTTTGCCGAGAAATCAGCGAAAACTGGAGGTTTCTTCGGCAAAGGTTCAGGAGATTCTGGAGAATTTAAAGGATTTGCAGAGGGAGTTAAAAAATCCAACGCTAGGCAAAATCATTCTGGATTTGGAGAAAAAGTTGGAGCGGCTTCTTCCGGAAGATTGCCCGGGGGAGGTGCCGATGCTGGAGATTGCTCAAGGGGATACGTTTAACGTAAAGATGGTGTATTTTTTTATGAAGAATGAACATTTGATTTCAAACGATCAGAAGGAGAAGTTGGAGGAGATCAAAAATACATTTTTGGGTAGTTAAAACGTTTCTGAGAATCTTTGAAGAAAAGTTTTTGGGAGGGGGTGATAGGAGGAAACCTTTTTTTAAAAAGGGTTTCCCCTACAAAGCGAAAAGTTTTTGGAAAGTTTGAAACCTTTTTTTCCAAAAAGGGTTTCAGGAGTAAAAGTCTTTTTTGCTTTTCTATAAATGGAGGCGAATTGTGTCTTTTATTCTAATCACAGGCGCAGCGGGTTTTATCGGTGCGCGAGCGGTGGAGCGCTGCAATCAAGAGGGGATTCCTCTCATTGCTGTGGACGCTCCCTCTTATTTTCAGAACCGAACCGAGCACTACGGTTTAGATTTTGGTGAAATTGTTGACCGGGAGGAGCTCTTCGAGTGGCTAGAGCAGGAGCGTCCGTCTTTAGAGGCGGTGCTCCATTTGGGGGCCTGTACAAAAACCACTTTATTTGATGAGGAATATTTCCAGCGTGTCAACGTTCAGTATAGCCAGAAATTGTGGGACTATTGTACCCGCCATCAACTTCCTTTTTACTATGCAAGTAGCGCTGCCACTTACGGAGATGGCAGCCATGGCTACGGCGACGAGGAGGAGAATCTACTCCACCTACGTCCTCTCAATCCTTATGGGGAGTCCAAACACCGCTTTGATCTTTGGGTGTTGGAGCAGGAGAGAAGAGGCATTTGCCCTCCGTGTTGGGCGGGTTTTAAATTTTTTAATGTATATGGCTTTGGAGAGAGGCACAAAAAGGAAATGTCCAGTGTTGTCCTCAAAGCGTACGATCAGATTCGGAGCGATGGACGCTTGAGGCTTTTTCGCAGCCACCGTCCAGATATTGCTTCGGGGGAGCAGAAGCGCGACTTTATTTACGTTCAGGATGTGGTGGACGTTCTTTTTTTTGCGTGGCAGAAGCCCATTCAGCGGGGGATATTCAACGTAGGCACCGGCAGGGCGCGTACTTTTTTGGAGCTAGCGGAGAGCGTTTTTCATGTGTTGGGGATGGAGCCGGTCATTGAATTTGTGGATATGCCGGAAGAAATTCGAGAAAAATATCAATATTTTACCCAAGCAAAAATGGAGAAATTGCGTCTTCAAGGTTATACCAAACCTTTCACTCCGTTGGAGGAAGGGGTTCGTCAGTATATAGAGTGCCTTCGGGTTTGGGAGAGAGAAACAAGTGGTAAATTTGGAGGAAAAAGGTAATGAGCAAAGCAAAGTTTTTTTTGTTGGGAACCATCGTAGCCGGTCTTCTCATCACGCCGCTTACCTGCCGCTGGGATAGCTCTCCGCCCAACGATAGGGACTTTTACTTGGCTGCTCCGCTAGGAGGTAAAGGGGGAGCCAAAAAAGAGAATGGTTT
>RFKQ01000096.1 GCA_003694635.1 Planctomycetota bacterium | reverse complement strand
TTACCAAGAATGCCTACCTTTTTTAGAATACATTTCCACCTTGAAAGTCAAATCCGGCGAATTTCACTACCTCTACGCAGATGTGCTGGAAAAACTCAACCGTAGGGAAGAGAGTATAGAGCATTATAAAACTGCTGCAGACCTGTTTTTCGAACAAGAGCACTACGAATCCGTGATCAAAACCTACATGAAAATTCTATCCTCTTCCTCCTCCGATCCAGAGGTAATAGAAAAAGTACTGGATAGCTACTTTCGTTGTAGCAACAAAAACGAAGCGGAAAGCTTGGGAACACAGTTGGGAACTATACTTTTTCAACAGCAAGATTACCATAAGGCATCTGCGATCTACGCCCATTTGGTAAAGCTCTTCCCGCGCAAACTGGAATTTCGCAAGCAACTCGCCCTGTGCTACCGAGAGATGAACGAACCGGACCTAGCCACCCAGCAGCTGAACATTGTCCACCGCATGGAAAATGAGATTAGACGCCAGAGCTCTGAGAAGAAAAAAGCTCTCTTGAGATGGGCGATTATCTTCCTCTGTATTGTGGTGGTTGCGGGAGGAAGCGGAGTGGTGGCTATGATCCTTGTCCGGAAAAATAAAGCACAGACCGCCATCGCCACTGCTAAAAAGGAAAAAGAGAAGATAAAAAGCTCTTTGCCCATTCAGAAATTTCGCTCTCACAAAGAAATTTCCGACTTCTTCCAGCCAGCCATTCAGGCTTACCAAAACGCTCTCAAATGGGAAGAAAATCGAAAAATCGCTAAACAACAACTCAATGAACTGGAGCAGCTGAGAAAACGAGAACTCGCAAAACTGGATCAGTACCTCGCGCAAATAAAAAAATTTCAACAACTAGAAAAAGAAGCAGAAAAAGCTTTAAAATTAAAAAATTATCAGACTCTTTTTCAAAAACGCCTTCAAATGATCAAACTCCAAAATAAACTGATATCAAAAGGTTTCGCCCCTAAAAACATTCTCTTGCCAGCAATCATCCGAACTTTTCCCAAAGGCGCAAAAGTGGAAATCAATGGCTCCCTCAGCTCGCCCTATCCAGCTGATCCTAGCACTCCTGTCTACTTCTACAACTACGACCCCCGTTCTGTACGCATTACTGTCCGAAAAATAGGATACGAAACCAGGCATTTAAAATGGAATGCCACAGCAGTCTTCCTCCAACAAACCATCACTCTCCAAAAACAATACAACTGGGAAATCACTCTGGATGGGGAAGGTGGCGTGTTTCAAAACCCTCTCAAAATAGGCGAAAAAAAATTTTTCCTTGTCGCCAGAGATGGATACCTCTACAGTTTTATAGCATCAAGTTCCAAAAAAGAAGTTTTGCAGAATTACTTTAAAGTGTTGCTCACACAAGATACTGGAGTTCTATGGGGCCCCCTCAGCTTCATTGGAAATCATGTGATTGTGGGAAATTCCCGAGGAGAACTGTATAAAATTTCCTACGATGGAAAAAGAGTTCAAAAACTGCAGCTTTTACCCAACAAAGGGATAGAATCCTTCTCTCCGCTGCGCTCCCAACCTGTTGTACTTCCTCCTCAAATAGGATTTGACAAAGGCACTTTCCTCATTGGAAGCGAGCGGGGAGATATCCACCTCCTGCACTGGCAAAACAGAATAGAACAACAAAAAATGGAACGATTTATCACAGGAGGAATTCAAACCAATCTCTACCCTATCTTAACCCCGCCTCAACAACTTGATATTTTATGCGCTTCGCCAAATACCGTTCAACGAGTCTCCCTCTTTAAAATTCAGGACGATGAAATTCAACTTTTGAATGTTTCCCAATGGCAGTACGCATCTAATTCAGAAATTCTCTCCCTCTCCCCCCCCTATCAAAATACCACAATCTGCTCCACCAGAGCCGGAGATATCATTGCTCTAGATTGCCAGACCGGCCAAGTTTTATGGACCTATCCCACCTCTGGAGCGGTTTCTAACTTCCTCTTCCTCCCAGAGAACCAAATTTTGGCTTTTGGAAATGAAAAAGGGGAGTTTTATGTCTTCAAATGGAGTAGAGAACAGCCTGAACTCCTCTTTAGCTTGAAAGGTAAAAAAGCATTTTGGCCCATTCAAGCTTCTCCTGCCTACGATCAAAGGCGCAAAATTTTCTATATCCCCACCACTCTCTCCTACCGAGAGCATCTTATCTCCTTCTTCCAAATTGAAGAAGAAACAAAAAAATGGAAAAAACAAAAAAAACTCAAAACCATCCGCGCCCGCATTCTTCAAAGCAACGATAAATATCTACTCTGTGAATGGAAGCACCCTGAAAAAGGAATCATCACACAAAAAATCCCCCTTACCTCCCTGTCCGAAATCCAGCCTCTCAGCTATAAAACCCGCGGGCAATTGATCGCTCTAGATCTCCAAACAAAAAAAATCCATTGGGAATTCACCATCTCCGAAGGAGGGCTGGCCACCACTCCCATTTTAACTGAAAATGAGGTGATTTTCGCCACCACCAATGGCCAGCTTTTTTGCATCAATAAATAACCTTCTCCGTGGATTCTAGAATTACTTTGACTGTTATCCCCCCACCAAGGAGTAAAAAACAGTGGCAAAATGCAAGCATACCTGGCTGTTGGCAGATATCAAATACGCAGGAAAAAATTGCGATCTTCACCCCATCCTAGAGGATGGATACTGCATCTGGCATTCCCCCAAACCCCAGAAAAACTTTCCTCACAATGCCCGAGAATTTATCGAAAATCGAATCCGAGAAAAAGCTCCCATGGCTGGATTTAAACTCGCTGGCCTTGATCTTAGCGGCGCGGATCTACAAGGTGCCCAGTTTGTAGAAGCAGATCTGAGAAATGTAAATTTACAATCTGCCAACTTAGAGAACGTATACTTGCCCGGCGCCAATCTCCAAGGAGCCAATCTCAAAGGCGCCTATCTCCAAAATACCCAGTTCCTCTCCGCAAACTTCGAAGGTATGGATTTGACAGGTTTTGACTTTCGAGGAGCGGAACTCGATGGAGCTATCTTCCGAAACGCCAATCTCAAAGGCGCTAACCTTGAGGGAATCAATATGCGAGAAGCTCTCCTCGAAGGTACCATCCTAGATCAAGCCAATATGCGAGGTGCCGTTTTACATAAAATCAAACAGGAAACCATTATGGTAGGATGCTCCTTAGTGGAAACAGATCTCGAAGGCGCCAATATGGACGGGGCTAACCTACAAAACGCAAACCTAACCCGCACCAATCTAAAAAATACTATCCTTACAAGCGCTATCTTCTGTGGTGCCACTCTCTATCATACCGACTTCCGAGGAGCTGACGTGCGCAGCAGCGTCTTCGATGGAGCCTTTTTGCGAGAGGTAAAGTTCCAGGGCGCAAATCTTTCCAACTCCACTTTCAAAAATATCCAGTTCCACCTAGGCCACTTCAACGACAATCAAGAATTTATCTATGAATGCCTCTACGGAGCAAATTTCTCCAAAGCTATCCTCGATAATACGGAGCTGCAAGGGGTGGAAATGGATCCATTTAGTCAGTTTTCTCTCGTGGGAGCGCAGCATCAAAACGCTCTTCTGGACGAAGAGCTCAGAAAAAAAATCCAACACCAAACCTTTTGTTCCCGCTGCAATGCGCCCCGCTTGAAATGGGAGAAAACAGAAAACCTTTGTGAATGCACGGGGAGCTATACCTATGCTATCTGCCACCAGTGCGGATACTATTATATCTTTGATCTCGCCAACTTTCAAAATAGATGCTATCACTCCCATTGCGAGGCCAACCAGTCCCCTCCATCCTAACCCCTTTTTACCTGATTTTCGTTGATTTTATAAAATTCTATCAAACACTTTCCTCAACATTGCGTAGATAAGAGAAATCCAATTCTTTCTACGAAATGAGTGGTCGCCTATTCTCTCGTCTTTCCAACTTCTTTTCCATAAAACTAACTCTGGGCTCCATTTAAGTAGTATGGTATTTTGAAAGGAGAACTCCCCATGAAACACATTTCCTATCTATTTGTTCTATTCTTTCTCTTATCCAGTTTCGGCTTCGGACAGGACAAAAAAGCGCCCTCTCCACCTTCAAGCAAATCCAAAAAAAAATCGAAAAATCCCTCGAAAACCTCCCCTAAAAAAACAGAGGCCAGAAACGCAAAAAAGAAAGATACCCAAAAAGCAAAAACCCCTTCTTTAGCTCCCAAAACCGCCTCCAAAATCATGGCGAAATTTTTCAAAGAACGAAGAGCCCTTGCAAAAAAATTTTTCTCTCAACTTAAGCAGATCAAATCCATACAAGACCCCAAAAAACGCAAAACAGCCTACCTAAAAGCAAAAAAAGAATTTTACGCCAATCTAAAAAAAATTAGCCAAAAATACGCCAAATACGGGATTGTTCTAAAACATTTTAAGATTTTTCCCCGGAAACATCTTCCGTTTCGCAAGTACAGAAATCGCTTCTCGTTCAAAATTTGCAAGTGCAAAAAATGCAAATGCAAATGCAAATGTAAAAAATATAAAAGATATAAAAAATGCCCCTACTATAAAAAATATTCTTATCGATACAAACAGTGTCCCTATTACAGTCCAAAATATCGCTACGGCCGCTGCCCATTTAGATACCATCGCTACGGCCGCTGCCCATTTAGATACTATCGCTATAGCCGCTGCCCTGTACTCCGCTTATGCAAGTACCTCTGCCCTGTGTATATCCTCAAAAAATTAAAACACCTCTTCTTCCCCAAACTCTACCGCTTTAAGAAAAAATATCACTATCATCACCATAAACATCATTATCACTATAAACACAGATATTATAAAAAATTTCCTAAAAGGAAATGGTGGTAATCCAACGGTAGAATACCTCAGTATGGTGGTAATCCAACGGTAGAATACCTCAGTATTGCAAATCAGAAGGAGGAGTCAGACCTGAGACTCCTCCTCCACCATATCGGTTGATTTAAAGAATAATTGCGAAAAAGTACTCTCGGATTTTTGTCTTGACTTCTTCCCTACACTTCGATATAATAACACCGTTAGACAATAAAAAATACTCTACCCTAAGACAACCCGTAGGAGCGACAAAAAAACTATGCCAGATCTGGTGATTACAGAAGAAGAACTAGAAGATGGAGTGGTCCTCCTGGAAGCCTCCGGTTTCCTGGACGCCTACACCTACGTGGAGTTAGAAGAAAAAATCCATCAACTGATCGATCGAGAATGCTATCGAATTATTGTCCAGCTTGACAAACTTACCTACATGAGCAGCGCCGGGGCAGGCGTCTTTATCGGCGCCAATCAAATGACCAAAGATGCTGGGGGCAAACTGGTTATCTTAAATCCTACCGAAAATGTCTATGAAGTCTTCAAGCTCTTAGGCCTTACCCAGATATTCTCCTTCGCAAAATCTCTAGAAAACGCTAAAAAAGCTCTTAAAAACTAAAATTCAAAGAAATCAGCAAAAACTTCTATTTTTCCCTTGACAATTCTCTTCAAATATGATATAATCTTTGACTCTATACCCGGTGGTGTAATCGGTAACACAGGAGGTTTTGGTCCTCCTATTCCAGGTTCGAGTCCTGGCCGGGTAGCTCCCCTCCCCTTTCCCCTCCTTCTTCTTTCCATTTTACCTTATTCTAAAAAACTTTCCTTTTTGCCAATCCAAGAAATTAGAAAAACGCCCACCCAAGCGTGCATTTAGGCGCTATAGGAGCGCTATCCTAAATCTCCGATCCTACTAGTAAACCAGTACAGCGCTCGGTTGTGAACAAAAACATTCCCCATAGCAGAGGATACCCCCCTACTGTGCAAGCAAACAAAGGTACGGCAAAACAAAAAGCCACCACGCAAACGTAGATGAGCAACCAGTCCCCAAAGCAGACGAACCAAATCAGAAATTCAGAAGAGCTTATCTCCGCCTCCCCTCTCTCCATTTTGGAAAATACTCTCGATAATCGATAGAGCCCCTATCCCTCGAAATCTTCTCCACAGCCCCCTCCCTTTCCTTCCCCTCAATCTAAACTCACATCCAACAAATCCTAACCCCATAGCTCCACTTATGGCACATTCTTTGCTAAATGCTACCTTAACCTCCATTTTTTCTCCACCCAAATATTTCACCGTCGAAAGGCAATCGCTTGAGAGAACCAAATTCCTTGGGCCAACGCTATATTCCTAAAAAATACCTTCTGCTTCTGGCGCTGGTGATCGCCACGACTATATTTATTCTGGATACTTTTCTCCCCCTTGGCTTTTCCACCGGCGTATTCTATGTGATCGTGATTCTGATCTCTCTATGGACGCAAGACAAACGCCTTACCTACGCTATGGCTATCCTCACCACAATTCTAACCATTGTTGGCTACTTTCTCTCCCCCTCCAGCGAACTCCACTGGCAAGCCATTGGGAACAGATTTCTAGCAATCTTCACTCTATGGGCCACCGCCTGGCTTTGCATCTACAACCCCCTGCTCCAACACCTCGAAGAAAGCGTCGCCCAGACCAAATCCATTCTGGAAACAGCCGTAGATGGTATAATTACCATCAACGAAAAAGGGAAAATCCTGACCTTTAACTCTGCAGCAGAAAAGCTCTTTCAGTTCTCCAGGGAAGAAGTTCTCGGCAAAAACGTCAATCTGCTTATGCCAGAACCCTACCACTCCCAACACGATAGCTATATGCAAAATTATCTGAAAACAGGCAAAAAAAAAATCATCGGACTAGGACGTGAGGTAAAAGGAAGGAAAAAAAACGGGCAAGTTTTCCCTCTCTACATCGCCGTAGGGGAAGCAAAAACAGCCAAAGGACGAATTTTTATCGGCATTGTCCACGATATCACCGAACAGAAAAAAAACGAAGAAGAACTGCGCAAACTCAACGAAGAACTCGAAAGCCGAGTCCGCGAACGCACCCGATTGCTGGAAGCCGCAAACAAGGAGCTGGAAGCTTTCTGCTACTCCGTCTCCCACGACCTACGTACACCTCTTCGGAGCATGGAAGGGTTCAGCCAAATCCTGCTGGAAGACTACGCCGAATATCTCGACGACGAAGGACAAGACTACCTGCGCCGCATCCAATCCGCTAGCCAAAAAATGTCCGACCTTATCGACGACCTGCTCAACCTCTCCCGAGTGACACTAACCCAAATCCATCGCTCCAACGTCAATCTAAGCAAAATGGTAGAAACCATCGCAAACCATATCGCCCAGTCCTATTCCCATAAAGTAAATCTTAAAATCCAACCCGACCTCCATGCCTATGTGGATGAACGACTCTTCTATATCGCCCTCGAAAATCTCTTAGGAAATGCCTGGAAATTTACCTCAAAAACTCCAAATCCCTCCGTTGAGTTTGGAAAAAAACTCCAAAATCACGAAGAAGTCTTCTTTATTCGAGACAACGGAGCTGGTTTTGATATGGCCTACGCCAACAAATTGTTTATCCCTTTTCAAAGACTACACTCCCAAAAAGAATTCGATGGAACCGGCATCGGGTTGGCAACCGTCCAGCGAATTATCCACCGCCACGAAGGCAAAATCTGGTCAGAAAGCGCCCCTCAACAAGGCGCTGTGTTCTACTTTACCGTGAGTAAACCTCCTAAGCTGCCATCCTAAGAAACAGTAGGAAAAACAGAAAGCACAACAATGAAGCATAAACAAATCCTTCTGGCCGAAGACAATGAAGATGACGTAAAACTTACTCTGCGCGCCTTTAAAAAATGCCAAATCCACAACATCATCGTCGTCCAAAACGGCGTGGAAGCCCTCGATTATCTTCTCGGTAGAGGCAGCTATCAAAATCCAACCCCTCCCCTTCCCCATATGGTCCTACTCGATCTCAACCTACCCAAGCTCAACGGTCTAGAAGTGCTAAAAACCCTCCGATCCTGTAAAAGGACTTGTCTCCTCCCCGTCATTATTCTCACCTCCTCCCGAGAAGAAAAAGATATCCTTCAAAGCTATCAGTTGGGCGCCAATAGCTATATCCGTAAACCTGTGGACTTCAGCAAGTTTAAAGAGGTTGTCCAACAACTAGGACACTACTGGCTTGTGCTCAACGAACTGCCCAACCCCAACCCAAAAGAAAATCACGGATTTCCCGCCAAATCATGACCCCGAAAAAACTCCAAACTCTTCTCCTCGAAGATTCCGAAGACGATGCCCTCCTCATCCTACGAGTCCTAAAAAAAGGGGGCTACCAACCCTCCTATCAAATCGTAGAAACCAAAGAAGCCTTTTGCTCCGCCTTAGAGCGCCAAAGCTGGGATGTAATTTTATCTGACTTCTCCATGCCCACCTTCAACGCACTCCAGGCGCTTCAAATTCTCCAGCAAAAAGAATTGGATATCCCCTTTATTGTAATCTCCGGCGCTATTGGAGAGGATGTGGCGGTGGAGTGCATGCGAAGCGGCGCCCATGACTACCTCATCAAAGGCAACCTTGCCAGACTGGTTCCAGCCATCGATAGGGAGCTGAGAGAAGCTAAAGTCCGCCAGCAAAATCGACTTGCCCTACAAGCGCTCAAGGAATCCGAGATCAAATACAAAAAACTCTACCACAATGCCCCCGTAATGTACCTTACATTGAATTTAAAAGGCGAAATCACAGAGGTAAACCAAACCGCACTGGAAAAACTAAACTCCAAAAAAGAAAATCTCATCGGAAAAGATTTTTTTTCTCTCTTTACAGCAAAAACTCAAGAAAAATTAATGCTCTCTTACCCTAACCTTCTGGAAAAAGGGTATATCTCCGGCGAAGGGCAGCTAAATTCTCAAAATCAAACCATCGATGTGATCTACACCCTCAATCTAGAGTACTCCCTCCAACAGCCTTCCATTGTCCGCCTAACCTGTCTTGATATCTCCGAGCTCAAGCGCCTACAACAGCAACTTGTTCACTCAGATCGCCTGGCCTCCTTAGGGCGCCTAGCCGCAGGCATTTCCCACGAAATCAATCAACCACTTGCCTGCATTTCTATGTCCGCTGAAATTCTCCTATCCAAACTAAACTCCTTCTCCCCTCCTCCCATCTTCCAAGAAGAACTCCAAGATATCCTAAAACAAGTGGATCGCATCAACCGCATCATTCAAAACATCAAAACCTTTTCGCGGGATTTTGGACACTCTTTCCCCTCCCCTGTTAACATCAATCAAATCCTCCACTCATCCCTCCAGCTGGTGCGTCACGATATGGAAAAGAATAACATCGAATTTTGCCTTGAACTGCAAGAAAATATCCCTACAATAAAAGGGGATATCTGTCTATTGGAACAGGTCTTTGTCAACCTTTTACTCAACGCCAAAGACGCCTTAGAGGAAAAAAATCCGCCACGGAAACAGATATATATTCGCACCTTCTGTCAAAATCAAAATATTTTTGTTAAGATCAAAGACAACGGAATTGGTATCGAAAGAGAAAACCTAGAAAAAATCTTTGATCCTTTTTACACCACCAAAGAAGTAGGAGTCGGTACAGGTTTAGGACTAGCCATCTCCTATGGTATTATCACAGAGCTCCACGGGCGCATTGAATGTCAATCTCAAAAAGGTGAGTGGACCCAATTTACCATAACCCTCCCCCTCAACTGTGAAAAGAGTACAAAAACAAGCGTCTAACACAAAATCATCTCCAATAAGGGGACCGGCGGCGATGCAACCACTCTCAGTACTTATTGTGGATGACGAAGAGGATATCCTGCGGAAAATGTCCCTCTTCCTTCAAGAAGAAGGATGCCGAATCTCTACCGCTTCTAGCGCCAAAAAAGCCTTGGAAATCCTCCAAGAAGCCAAGGTGGATATTGTCATCAGTGATATCCGTATGCCCACCATGAACGGGTTGGAACTCCTCTCAAAAATCAAAGAACAATACCCCCAAACCGAGGTGATTTTGATGACTGGATACGGGAATATGGAAACCGTTATCCAAGCTCTACGTCAAGGGGCCCTGGATTTCTTAAATAAGCCTGTGAAGCTGGACCAACTCCGGGCGGCTCTATTGCGCTCGCGGCGATATATTTCTACGCTAAAAGAAAATCGCCTCCTTCACTCCCGATGCCGGCAAACCAACCCCCTTTTTGTAAAAACCCTCGAGGATATCAAGGGCAAATCCGCCGCCATTCAAAAGGTCAAAGACCTCATTCGAAAAGCCAGCGAATACGACGATACCACCATTTTGATCACCGGAGAGAGCGGAACGGGCAAAGAATTGGTGGCCAAAGCCATCCATTTTGGTAGCTCACGCAGAGACCATCCTTTCATCACCGTAAACTGCTCGGCTATTCCCGAAAATCTAGTGGAGAGCGAATTCTTTGGCTACCGAAAAGGCGCCTTTACCGGAGCAATGGAAAATAAAATTGGATTTTTTGAGGCCGCCCACCAAGGGAGCTTGTTCTTAGACGAGATTGGCGATATGCCCCTGAACGCCCAAATGAAACTTCTACGGGTTCTTGAGGAGAAGAAAATCAAGCCCGTAGGGCATCGCTTTGATATCCCCATCGATGTGCGAACCATCGCAGCCACCAACCAAAATTTAGAAAAAATGGTGGAAAAACGGCAATTTCGCCAAGACCTTTTCTACCGCATTGATGTTTTTCGCATCCATCTTCCCCCTCTTCGGGAACGTAGAGAAGATATCCCCCTGATTTTGGACCACTTTGTGCAGGAATTCAACCAAACCCTGCGCAAAAAAATCCAGGCTGTGCACCGGCAAGTTTACGAAAATCTCTCCCACTATAGCTTCCCAGGAAACATTCGTGAGCTGCGCAATATGGTGGAACGAGCGATGATCCTTTGCCCGGCAGAGACCCTGGAGTGGCGCTACTTCCAAGACCGCCTGCAGCTCTCTCGCTCCCCTTCTTCCCAGCCCCCTTCGTCCTTGAATGTCTATGAGCACGAGCTCTACCTTATCCGGAAAGCCCTTGAGCAGACCAACTACAACCGCTACAAAGCTGCAAAGCTCTTAGGCATCAGCTGGTCAACTTTGGATAGAAAAATGAAGCAGGCCGGCATTTAGCTCCAAAGACACTTTTCCTACCTCGATTTTTCCCCCGGTTTTCGTTATGTATCAAATCGCCCTCACCAGCTTTATCGCCGGCATTTTTGCCTGTATCGCTTGCGGCCTAGGGGCTCTCCCCCTGTTTTTTTCCAAGCGAAAGGTCCAACAACAAATTGGTTTGGGTTATGGTTTTGCAGGTGGGATGATGTTCTCAGCCTCTGTCTATAACCTTCTTCTTCCCGCTTTAACCTACGGAGATATCGCCTCACCGTTTGGCAAAATTTCCCAGTTGGTGATCGGGATTGCCCTGGGATGCTTTTTTCTTTGGAAAGTGGAAAGCTTTCTTACCCCCGAGCGCCTGGAAAAAAGCTCACTTCACAAAGTAGGAGGCAAAACGGAAATCCTTGTTTTTCTAGCCATGCTTCTCCACTCCCTTCCCGAAGGAGTGGCGGTAGGGGTAGGGTTTGCTAGCGAACCCTATCTGTCTCAGCCCCTGGGGACCTACATTGCCATCGCCATTGCGATCCACAATATTCCAGAAGGTCTAGCGGTGGCTTTGCCGCTTAGACTAAACGGCAGTGGCTTCTGGAAATGTTTTTGGATGGCCTTTTTCAGTAGTGTTCCCCAACCTCTAGCCTCGGTACCTGCAGCCTTGGCTGTGTGGTTTTTCCAGCCGCTGATGATTCCGCTTTTGGGCTTTTCTGCGGGCTCCATGATGTATCTAGTGCTTTCCCAAATACTTCCTAGCGCCCTGGAGACACATTCGCCTACGCAGATAGCTTGGAGTTTTATGATAGGATTTTGCCTTATGGCTTTTGTTCAAATCTCATTTTAGCGGGGCTGAAAAAGACGAATAAATTTATATTTTTTGGCGTCTATCGGTTTGGCAAAACTCTCCAGGAGGAGCGCTTGCTTATGGGGAACACTGAATTTTGAAATATCGTCTTATGTAAAATTGCACAGTCTGGGTTTCTATGTTGCGACGTCGGCGTCCATGGCGAAAGCGGATTAAGCGTTTTGTCAAGAGAGCTCTTCTGTGGCTAGCTGTTCGAATCACTCCGGTGATTTATCGCGCCTACCTCCGCTTTGTATGGTACACTAGCAAAATCCGAGGTCATCCTCTCGCGCAAAAACCTGAGTTGTTGAAGGAGCACCGCGTTGTGGCTGTTCTTTGGCACCAGGATGTTTTCTTAGTGCCTTGGCTGTGGCGCCTTTATCGTCCGATTACCATTGCTAGTACAGGGGATTCCGGTGAGGTGATTGCAAGTATCCTTCGCCCTTTTGGTTTCACTGTCTTTCGCGGCGGATCCAGCAAAGGAAGGCGCCGCAGAAAGCCTATTTTATGGCAGTTTATCGAATATCTAAAAACACAACAGCGCTTTGTTGCGGGCATTACAGTAGATGGTTCCTCAGGACCTCCCTTTCGAATGAAAAAAGGCGCTGTATTTATTGCTGCCAAAACCGGTGCCTGCATTTATCTAGTGCGGGCGTGGTGCAGGTATCGCTTTCACCTTCCCACATGGGATAGGACCGTGATACCCCTACCGTTCAATCAAATTTACATACTTATCCAGGGGCCTTTTGAACCTCCTTATGAGGATAGTGAGTTGGAGAAATTTAAAAACCAGCTGGAAAAAAAACTTCTCGATTTGACCTATGGCTCCTTTTTGGTGGCGAAGTCCCTTCCCCATAAATTGTTAAAACTTTTTCCTCCCGATTGGCGTCCGCCTCAACTTCCTCCCGATTGGCATCCGTCTCAACTGTATAACGGGGAAGGAAGTCTGGAGGCGAAAGCAGGTTTTGCAGAGGAGATGAGATCCACAGTTGCGGGGACGTAGAGGTGGAAAGGAAGCCGGTATGAAACAGGATAGGCGGGGAAAAAGGTGAAAAGTTTTTGGGAGGGGGTGATAGGGAAAACTCTTTTTTCTAAAAGGGTTCCTCCTACGTCTCAAAAGTTTTTGGAGGTACGGAACCTTTTTTCAAAAAGGTTCCGAGAAGAAAAGTTTTTGGGAAGTCTGAAACCCTTTTTCCCAAAAAGGGTTTCAGAAATAAGTGAAAAGGGGTTTTTAGGGGAAAGACTTTTCCCCTAAAGTGAGAAGAGTTTTTGGGAGGGGGTGGTAGGGGGAACACTTTTTT
>RFKQ01000095.1 GCA_003694635.1 Planctomycetota bacterium | reverse complement strand
CCCATACCCCAGCCCCCGCTAAATCCCAAATATGACCCAAACCCTGCCCCACATACCCCCCATAAAACCCACAATCCACCCACAATTTCCCCTCCGCACTCCCTAACTTCAACTCCAATGACCTCCCATCTAATACCGGCGGAATACTGTTCAACGGCATATCCATCAGCACCGTCACTCCACCAGCCGCCGCTGCTCTTGTCGCCGTCCAAAAACCCTCCCACTCCTCTCGACCCGGCTCGTTTATGTGTACATGCCCATCTATCACACCCGGCGAAATCACCCGATCCCCCCAATCCTGCACAGCTATCCCACTCCCCAATTCCCCCCAACCCACCACATCCACAATCTTTCCCCCTTCCACCACCACCGCCGCCGCCTGCTCCCCGCCCTCCAATACCAACCGCGAACTCTTCAACGCAAAACGCTCCATCCAACACCTCCAATCCATCCAAACAATACAGTTTATGCCATAGCCTCCACCCATGCCCCCTTATTCTAACCCTAAAAACCAGCTATGCAACCCCACAATGCAACCCCACAACCAGCTCAAAAAAAAAAAATCCTTCAAATAAATCCACCGATTTTACGTCCATCCCATAAACCAAAATCCCCATTCTTTATCTAACTATGAAAGGAACCTAGTTTTCCCACATAGAGCACCGCTAAAATAGCCACCGATTCTTTATCTAACTATGAAAGGAACCTAGCCATGCAAAACATCCCTAAAATCCTTCTCTTCCTCCTCATCACCCCCCCCCTTCTAATTCACTCACTCTCTGCCCAAGGTTTCAACCAAAAAGATCTAGAAAAAAAAATCAGAAAAAAAGTCGAAGACGAATTTAAAAAACTCCCTACCCTACAAACCTCCGCTCTCGGAATCACTATCACCTATAAAAAAATCCCTTCCGATTATATCAATCTTGCCCTCAATATCGCCAAAAGCCTCGGACTCCCCCTCAACCGCCAACAACTCCAAGTCCTCGCTAAACAATACTCTTCCAAAATCGAAAGCGCTGTTGCAAAACATACCGGAAAAATCGGTACCCTTGAAACCACTGTTAAAATAAAACTGGGACGAAAAACTGTCTCTCCCGGCAAATATCACCTAGGTGTAAGTGTACGTAAATTCCGCATCTACCAACTCGTACTCTACACCGAAAAAACCCTTAAAAATGGCCGCAAAAAAAAGAAATTCGCCGGCAAAATCACCTTCCGCAAATCTTTCCCCCTAAAAACCTCCCAAGGCGTCCCCCTAGAGCTTCATATCATTACCAAAGAAAAACTGAAAAAAATGCCTAAAAAAACCCAAAGAAAATTCCGCCTCAGACTCAAAAAAAATCAATTCGCCCTCCAAGCCAACTACGGCAAACGCACCTACCTAAGCCGAGCCTATACCACCTACCCTAAAAAAAATAACTAGTTCCTCGCTATCAAATTTTCCCTCCCCCTTATCCCTCTCCATAAATAACAAAAAGCCCCAAAACCGGGGCTTTTTCCTCTCCTCCAACTCCACTCCCCCACCCCCCCCTAAGAAAAACCCTGACTCTTCCGAACGTTGCTAGTATAATAGTTGATAATGTGAGGATCCTGCTGAATATGGGAAATGATCGCCTCCACCTCCTCCCGACTAAAACGACGTATATTCCTTAGAATACTCTGGGTGATCATCTCCGCCACCGAATGAATAAATTCCTCCTCCAATTTTCTTAAACTCCTCTCAAGGCTATCATTTAATCGCAATTCCTTCCATAAATACATACAGAGCTCTCCTTCACTTTGAACGGTATACCAACTCTACCGCCAAATCCAATAAAACAACACCACAAAAATCTATCGCAAAAACAAAGCTGAAAATCAGTCCGCTCTTGTAATCCATTTATCGACAAAATCAAGAAAAAAATAAAAAAATTCTTGACTTTTTCCTCCCATGTTCTATCACACCTCTCACAAAACTTCTCCCAAACAATAGTTGACAAAAATAAATATTTTGACTTTAATCTTGATAAATACCTCCCCAAAACCAATCCTAAATATGGAATTGCGCAAAACCGAAAATCATAGTAAAATACAAAAAATCCTGAATTTAGTCCCTTCAGAAAAACGATCTCCCCCAATCCCATAAAAGGTTAAAGCTATGGCCCTAGAAGGCAATTTTAAAGAACTGGATCTCTCCACCATTCTGCAAACTCTAAAAATGGACGAAAAAGAGGGTATCCTCTTCATCCAACGAGGGCAAAAAAATGTCAACCTCTATATCAGCAAAAATGGAGTGCGCTACCTAGCCCCAAAAGAAGGCGACTTTACCGACTTTATCGAAATACTCCTGCGCCAACGTATTGTCAAACGAGAAGAAATCCAACGCTACCAAGAATACTCAAAAGAAGCCAACCTCCCCCCAGGTCAACTCCTCTTCCAAGACGGCCTAATCACCGAAGAAATCCTCCAAAATCAGTTCGCACCACGCCTAGCAGAAAAACTCTTCGACCTCTTCGATTGGGAAGACGCCCATTTTCGCTTTACCCCCTCCCCACCCAACTTAAAACTGGAATTCTTCGACCCACAAGACGCCGGGCTATTTATCACCTTCGATATCGGCTTCCTTAACCTTGAACTTGTCCGCAGACGCGACGAATGGCGAAAAATCCGAAAAGTTATCCCCAGCGATGACTGCATCCTCGTGTTCAACAATGAATACCTCCAAAATCACCCCCTAGATAAAAGCTCCCTCTCCAAAGACGCCCTACGACTCCTTGAACTCATCGATGGAAAAAAAAATATCGCCCAACTCCGCGAACATAGCGGTATCTCCAACTTCAACGTCTATAGCACCCTCTACGAACTCTACCAACAAAATATCCTCCAAATGCTTAACGTCAACTACCTCGTCCAAGAAGCCAACGCCCTCTACCAAGAAGAACGATTCCTAGAAGCTAGCCAACGATTTAAAGCCGCCATCAATATCAACCCCAATAACGCTCTCCTGCGCCTAGAATTCGCCAAAAAATGCGAAGAAAGAAAAGATTGGGCCGAAGCAGCAAACCAATACCGAGGCGTTGCCGCCATCTATGCCCACCAAAATCGACCCAAAGAAGCCGATATCTTCTACCAAAAAGCTCTCAAAATCGCCCCCCAACAAACCGACCTCCTCGAAGATTACTTCTACTTTCTCCTCGACAAAAAAAATCTTAAAGATAATCTCCAAGAAATTTTAAAACAACTAGAAGAAAAGCTCGTTCAAATCTACCAATCTCAAAAACAAATCCCAAAAATTATCGAACTCTACCAAAACCTACAAAAACATTTTCCCGATAATATCTCCTGCCGAGAAGCTCTTATCCCTTACTATACACAACAAAAACGCAACCAAGAACTAGCAAAAATCTTCGAAGAATTAGGCGATATCTACCTCGCACAAGGAAAATATAAAAACGCAAAAAAATACTACCAACTCCTCCTTACCTACAACCCTAAACGCAATGATATCCAACAAAAAATCAAAGGCATAGAAAACTATATCCGACTGGAAAACACCAGTAAATATAAATGGATCACCGTCAGTATCCTCTCTCTCCTACTCCTAACCACAGTCGCTATCCTCATCCAAATCTATCTCTACCGCTCCAAAGAAATACCTCAACTCCAACAACAATACTTACAAACCCTTAAAAAATACAAAAAAACCTATCACAGCTTACTCACTCCACGAGATACCCTAAAACAACTTAACCAAGATTTTCCCAAAATCCAAAATCTCCGACAGCAAGCTACCGAAACCTATAAACAAGTTGTAAACTCCCAAAAACAATTCGAATTCCTAGAAGAGGTAACAGAAAAATACGAAGATTTCCTCTCCGAAGTCCAACAACTCGAACAAGAATACCAAGGCCAAATCGACCAACATCTGGAAAAAATCTTAAACCAAGCAAAGAATTCACCCCCAGAAACCGCACTCCCCCTACTAAAAAAAATCCTCGCCTCCAACTACCGATCCTCCTTCCTAGAAGAAGCTACCCAACAATACCTCAAAATCGTCCAGCAACAACTCTCCTACATCCACAACCAAATCAACAAAATCCAAAACCTTCTCAAAACCAAAAAATTTCAACAAGCCCTCCAAACCAGCTTCCAACTCCTCCAAGATTACCCTAAAAGCACCACCGTAAAAAAAATACGCCTCCCCCTCTACCTCGAATCCCTCCCCCAAAAAGCAAAAATCCTCCTAAACGGTAAACCCTACCCCCACCCCACTCCTACCCTGCTCAAATACCCACCCTTCCAACTCAATACCCTCGAAATCAAAGTCAACGGCTTCCACCCACTCCGAATTCAATTCCAACTCGCACGCAAAGAAAATTACCCCACACTAAAAAAACTGAAACACCTCTCCAACCACCTCTACCCCTCCCTAGAAAAAAATTTTCTAGAAAAAAGCATCCTCTCCGGAAAACTCTCTGTCCAACTGATTAAACCACCCCTCTGGAGCTACTTCTCGCCTAACTATACCCCACAAATCTTCCACGCAACCCCTCCATACCTCTTCGTAGGCCTCGCCTCCACCTCCTCGCAAAACTCAGCCAAACTCCTCTGTCTAAACCTAGCAAAAGGCCAGAAAATTTGGGAATTCACAAAATGGATTTCCCCTAACCCAAAAAAAATCCTACTCCTCTCTTACTCCAAAACCCTCTCTCAACTCATCGCTCTATGTGAAAACATTCTCTACTCCCTCAACCCCGATACGGGAGAAAAAATTAGTCTCAATTCCTTCGGCAATCAACCCATCCATATCGTCGGCAACCATGTACAAGGCTACCTCTGCTTCGCTAACCCCAAAGGCAATATCTTCCTCACCCACATCGAAAAAACAGACTTCCGAAAACAATGGAATATCCGCACCCAACTCCGTATTCCACCCTACTACTACGGACGACACCTCTATTACACCTCAAATAAATTTCTCTACTCTATCCATATCGAATCCAACGATACCGCCCTGAAAAGACTAGAAGAGCCTATCCAAAAAAAAATCTTTATCCACCGGGGCGTCCTCTACGCCCCCGGAAAATCAGGGGTACTCTACGCCATTGATCTCGCTCTCTCAGAACATATCGGCAAATATACCTTTACCTCCAGCTTAGCCCCAAATCCCTTCCAATCTATCCTAGGATGGAAAGGCGAAGATGCTATCCTTATACTAGTGCAAAAAACTCAGCAATCCAGCGCCATCGAAGCTATCGAACTAAAACGAGAAGAAAAAAAACTCCAAAAACTCTGGAGCCTACCCCTCCCACCCCTCGATAAACATAGCCGACTCCTCCAAATCCGCAACTGGCTCCTCTGCAACGTCGGACAAACCATCTACTGCTTCCTCTACAACCCCAAACAAATGACCACCAAACCACGTCTCTACTTCAAAATCCAACTTCATTCCCCACCTAGCTGCGGAATTCAAGCATTCGACTTTAAAGAAAAAGGCCTTTACTTCCTCATCGGCCTAAACAACGGAACGATCCTATGCTTCCAACAACAATAACCCCCTACCACTTTACCTATCCCCACTTCACCAAAATCCACCTCCCCACCACAAGCATCATCAAAACACAAAACTGTGCCCCAACTATACAATAAAATATCAACAATACCGCCCCCCCCACCAAAGGGAAAAACGAAAAAACTCCCAACATAAAAAGAAAACTAAACACAACCGCCAAAAAAAAATCCAATCTACTACCCACCTGATAACAAACCCTTAAATCCTGCCAACTAGGCGCCGCTCCCTGTGCCAAAGAAAAACACCCCCAAAGCCAAATAATTTTGATCACAATAAAATGGGACGAACTAAAAAATAGCTTCGGAAACAGCACACTAAACGCAATCAACAACTCCCCAATGCCCCTCTCCGTACGAGTAAGCCATAAAGAAATATCAAAAATCTCTAACCCTGCAAAAAAATAAATCAATGCCAACAATCCCCCTCCACAGCCAAAATAAGGAGCCAAACCAATACATATCGCCTTCCAACTCACCCATCTATCCAAAGGTAAATGAAAAGAAACCTCCCCCAAAAACAACAAATCCTCCCGAGGATTAAAAAGTACTAAACGCTCTAACTTACCCCCCATCCACCTAGCTACCACCGCATGGCTAAGCTCATGAAGAACTACACCAGGCGCAAAAAAATATACCCAATAACGCCTCCACCGGCGCGGAATATCTGCAAATTGAACATAAATCCCATAAGAAAGATAAAACTGAACCGACATTAAGAAAAAAATACTCCCCACTAACCCCCTCCCCAAAACCCAAGAAGGCAAAATAAAACAAATCCCAGAAATACAAAACAACAATAATCCAAACCAACCTATCATCCTTGCTCCTACTTCTAAAACTAACATAAATATGCAACAAAAAAAATTCCTCCATCCAACCACTACCCAAATCCTTACCGCAACCCTAATCTACATCGGCCTTATGCTCTACTACTTTAGAAACCTTCTGTTCGGAAATCATACCCTCTTCTGGAGAGATATCCTAACCATCTCCTACCCCCTAGAAAAAATCTTATCCCATTACATCCAAAATGGCAATGTCCCCCTCTGGTCAAATCAACTGGATTTCGGCACCCCCCTCGTCGCCTACCCCCTCATATCTATATACTACCCCACCCGAATCTTCTACCTCCTCTTCAAATTTCCCCTCGCCTTCACCCTCCACTACGCCATCCACTTTCCCCTCGCCGCCCTAGGCACCTACCTCTGCGCAAGAACCTGGGGCAGCTCCCACCTCGCCGCTATCGTTGCAGGTGCCGCCTACGGCTACGGAGGATTCCTCACCTCAAGCCATAGCATCAGCAACGTGCTAATGTCCGCTAGCTGGTTGCCCTATACCATCTACGCCTTCCTCCAACTAGAAAAAAACTGGAAATATCCCTACTTCTTTGTGGGATCCTCCGCCCTAGCCTTCCAACTACTCCATCCAGGCGCCCAAAACTTTCTTCTCACCCTCATCCTCCTGGCTACCCTAACCCTACGCAAAATTCAACACAAACCTACCTTCTTTCGCCTAAACCTTATACTAATCACCATGACAGCTACAGCCCTCCTGCTCTCTAGCGCCCAAACCTTGCCAACCTGGCACTACACCCAAAACTCATCCAGAATGTTCCCCTTCTCCACACAAACACAAAACTATTACACCTATCACCCCATCCGACTCGGAGAACTGATCTTCGCCCAATTCCTAGGAAAAGGATTCCCCAAGTCAAAATACCTCCCCGCTAAATACTGGAAAAATTTCTCCACAGTCCCCTTCTTTCCCACTCTCTACCTAGGAATCACCACAACAGCCCTCGTTCTTCTCTCCCTAAAAACGAAAAAAAATCAATTCCTAGCCACCATCGCACTCGTTTTTCTACTAATCTCCATGGGCAACCACCTCCCCCTCTCCCAATGGATATATCAACTCCCCCTACTGAAATACTTTCGCTATCCCGAAAAATTTATGATCCTCCCCTTCTTCCTCTTCTCCATCCTCGCCGCCCAAGGCTTAGATAGAATAAACTCTAAAAAGCTCGTTTCCCTCATACTCGGCCTACTACTTCTAGCTCTAAGTACCCTCGCCATCTTCAGCCTCTCACTTTATCCAAAAACAGTCCACCTCTCCCTCCTTCTCACCTGGCTTATCCCCACCTCCCTTCTACTGCTCTTCTTCCTATTTTGGCATCAATACCGCGGCAAAAAACGCAGAATCCTACTCTCTATCCTCGTGATCACCGACCTAAGCATCCACTGCGCACCTACCATCTATAACGCCCCCTCTAAATTGGTTCAATACCCCTCCGCCGTAGCCAAACAACTCCACAAATACCACGCCACACGCAGCTTCCACTTTCCCTATAAGGGAGAAAAATTAAAAAGTATTCCCATCGATTATCACCCATTCTCCTTCGCCTATTATTACATCTTTCGAGAAGCACTACTACCTAACCAACCCCTCCTCTACAAGCTCCCCGCACTCCCCCTTAGCGGACCCATGCAATACCAACGTCCCTACCTCTGGCGAAAAACCCTTCAACATGCCCGAAACCCAATCCCCCTCCTCCAAACCACCGGCATTCGCTTCTTTTTCACCAAACTCCTACCTCCCTCTTCCCCCCTAGCCAAACACTCCCTCCCTCTCCACCGCTGGGACCTTCTCGGCTTCGAACTGCGTACCCTCCCCTCTACCCTACCAACCTACTTCCTCACAACCCAAGCAAAAACCTTCCCCTCCAGAGAAAAGCTTATCCAATTTCTGCAAAAATCCAACCCCCACTTCCCCAAACCAACAGCCCTCCTAGAAAAACCTCTCCAACTCCCCAAACTGCCACCCTCACCACCTAAAATCCAATGGAAACTACTCTCCTCCACCAACACCCACATAGAGTGGGAAATCCAATCCCCCTCCACCGCCCTCTTCGTCGCCCTCTTCTCCTACGCAGAAGACTGGAAAGCCTACCTAAATAACCAAGAAATCCCTATCTATCCAGCCAACTTAATCGGCTCCGCTATCCTCCTCCCAAAAGGACACCACCACCTCACCCTAGAATACCCCGCTACCTGGGAAAACATTGGAAGAATCCTTTCCCTCCTCACCATCCTAACCCTCCTGACAATCTACGCTATCCTTCTTCTGCAAAAATCTACTCTCCTCCCTACTCCCCATCCCTCCGAAGAACCTTTCCCATCCAGTCCAAATAATCCGGATTTCCCTCCAAAATAGGAAGAGCAATAACCTCAGGTACTTCGTAGGGATGCCACTGCCTAACTCGCAACATTAGCAAATCCATGCACTCGCGGTGCGTCTTAATAATCAAAAGAGACTCCTCCTCCCTCTCAATTTTACCCCCCCACCAATACCGACTAATAACCCGCTCAATAATGTTCACACAAGCGCATAACCTAGCTTCAAGAAGCTTCTGAACAAACTCATGGGCCTGTCGATGCGGAATGGTGATCAACACAACACAAGCTTCCATATCCTATCCTTTCCAACTAGGCAAAAATACCTACAAAATTACAAAATATGCTATTCTATCCCCCTAAAAAAATCTGTCAATTGCTAAAGCCTACAACCAACTCGCCCAACAACACATTCCTACACCTCCCTTGACAAGAAAAAAATCTTCGCTAGAATAAACTCCTCCCTTCCTATTGCAACTATTTCCTCACTACTAGGATAAAAGCAAACTTTGTTAAACTGAAGGTAAAAATATGAGACCAAAACTATTCCATATCCCCCTCGGCTTTCTACTCGAACACCTAAACCTCCTAGCCCTCCTCTTAGGTCTGGCTATAAGCGCCTACATTATCTGGAAATGGATTCGCCGCGCAGAACCCTTTCCTATATCCGCCGGGATCACCCTAGGCGGAGTCTTCCTCGGCTGGCTAATCCTCTCCGCCCTAAAATCTAAATACCACCTGCCCGCCTATATCCCCATTTATTCCTACGGATTTATGCTCATGCTAGGCTTCATCTTCGGTATAATGCTCGCAATTTACCGCGGAAAAAACCGCGGAATAAGCGAAGATATTATCCTAGACCTAGCCACCTTTATCGTGATAGGATCTATCATTGGAGCAAGAACTTTCTATGTCTACATAGAAAGCGCTTCTTCCTACGCCAACAGAAGCTGGACGAGCGTCTTCTACATCTGGGAAGGCGGACTCACCTTCTATGGCGGACTCCTCGGAGGTGTGGCGGTCGCCCTAGCCTACCTCAAAATAAAAAAATTGGAAATATTGAAAGTCGCTGACCTACTCATCCCCTCTGTAGCCCTAGGCCTGTCCTTCGGCCGTATAGGATGCTTCCTAAACGGCTGCTGCTGGGGCAAAGTTATCCCCAACTCCCACGGACATAACTCATGCTGGTTCCCCTATTGCTGGATATTCCCCAAAGGATCCCTAGCCTTTCAAGATCAAGTAGATAAAGGACTACTGGCCGCCACAGCAAAAGAATCCCTCCCCGTGTACTTTACTCAATTCTACTCCTGGGCCCTAGCCCTCCTCATCACAGGAATCTTACTCATCTTTGCAAGATACTTCCAAAAACGACAAGGCAGCGTCGTCGCCCTATTCTGCATCCTCTACGGCCTCGGACGCTTCGGCATCGAATTCTTCCGAGGCGATAATGACCCCGCCTATATCTTCTCCTTTACCATCTCCCAAATGGTCAGCCTCTACACCATCCTATTCGGCATCACCCTCGGCCTCTATCTGCTCTGGAAAGGCAAACCAATCGAACCCCTCCAACCTCTACCCAACCAAACCGCCCCCCCCTCAGATACGAACTCCTACGCCAACAACTCAAATAATACTCCCCCCACCCCCGAAGAAAGGTAAAATATGTATACCCAGCTCAAAAACCTACTAAAAGGCGCTGTGATCGGCATAGCAAATATTATCCCCGGCGTCTCGGGAGGTACTCTAGCCCTAGTCCTAGGCGCCTACCAACGCATCATCCAAGCCCTAAGCTCAATCCGCCTACAAACAGCAACTACATTCCTAAAATTTGCCCTCCTCTTCTGGAAAAAGGAAGTCCAAATCCTCGCCAAAGAGGAATGGAAACGCATCGATGGAACCTTCCTAACCACCCTAGCCTTAGGCGCCGCCCTCGCTATCCTAAGCAGCAGCTGGCTGATCCTCTACGCCCTCGAACACTATCCCCACCTTACCCTCGCCTTCTTTGTCGGCCTTATCCTCCCCTCACTCGCCATCCCCTATCAAATGATCCAAAATAAACAATGGTACCACTACCTCTGGCTCCTCCCCGGAATCGGCGCGGTAGTAATCATCTCCTTTTTCCTAAATACCCAAACCCAAAACCAAGCCCCACTGTGGTTTGTATTTCTCTGCGGAATCCTCGCAATCTCCGCCATGATCCTACCCGGCCTAAGCGGCTCCTTCGTCCTACTTGTGCTCGGCCAATACCAAAATGTTATAAGCGCTATAAAACAAATTCAATACCAACCCAACTGGAAAACCTTCCTCTTCCTCTCTACCTTTGCCCTAGGCTGCGGTATCGGACTGCTCGCCTTCGTCCGCCTCATCGAATACCTACTACGACAATTCCCCGCCCCTACCCTCATGTTCCTCATCGGCCTCATCCTAGGCTCCCTCTGGACACTGTGGCCCTTTAAAGTATATCAAAAAAAACAAATGATCACCTCACTCCAAAACCATAACCATAAAAAACTCTCCCTAAAAATCACCACCGCACCTAACCGACTTCCACACAACAGCAAAGAACTCCTCTCTGCACTCCTTGCCCTCTCTCTCGGTGCTATAAGCGCCCTGGGCACCCAACTCCTTGCAAAAGAAGAAACCAGTCAGTCAAATCCAGCTAACAATCCACCTAAATCCCCCTCCCTACCCATGACCTAACGTATACTCATGAACCCAAAAAGAATCCTTGCTCTAGACTATGGACACCGTAGAGTAGGACTAGCTATCAGCGACCCCCTCTGCATCACCACAACCCCTTTGAAAACCCTACTCTTTCCACGGCCTATACGTACCCAACAAGAACGAACCATATTCCTACTTCACCATATCCAAAACCTCCTACGAGATTACAATGTCTCCACAATCGTACTAGGAATGCCCAAAAATATGAGCGGCACCCTAAGCCAAATGGCCAAAGAAGTCCAAAAAGTCCAACAATCCCTCCAAAAACATTTTCCCAACATCCAAATCATCCTGTGGGATGAAAGACTCAGCACCCTACAGGCCGAACGAGAACTAAAACGACTTCAATTCTCCTTTAAAAAACGACAACAAAAAATAGATGCCATGGCCGCCCAACTTATCCTACAAAACTTCTTAGATGCTAACTCCCTTCATAAAAAAAAGAATGAGTAACCTACTCCGAAAATCAATAACCTATCGCTAAAAAACACAACACTAAATCAAAAAATCCTCTTCAATATTACACTCACACAATCCCAAAATCCTCCCTAAAATTCAAAAATCTTAGCCCCCCACCCAGGGTGGGGAACTATAAAATGCATATCCCCCCTTTATAAGCTACAACGCTAAGCTAAAATTTAGCGATTTTAGCTTATTATAAAAAGGTTTTCTCCTATCCAAATTCGCCCCATTCCGACCCGCCTCCCGAGGGCGAGGGGAGAGGAGAAAACCCGTGTATGTTTGATAGGTTTTTTAGCAAAAAATATACCGTGTTTTTAAAAAAAAGTAAAAAATTGTATTTTTCCGTTCTGGCTTTAGGAATCGGAAAATATCTAAACCTTTAATTTTAAAAGGATTACCTCAACAAAGATTTTGAAAAATATTCATGAAAATTGTAAGATAATCTTGGCTGCTTTTCCCATCAAAAGGAAGAATTTCTCAGTATCCTAAATGATGTGTCCCAAAATGAGACAGAGTTACTTAAAATATTTTGACATTTTTTGTAAACCCGAAATTTAGAAAGAATTTCCCTAAAAATCACCTAGGCTTCTTCCCAATATCCCCAAACAAAACACAGCTAACTTTAACCCAAAGAGAGAATCTTCTGACGAAGTTGGACCAATGTACCCTCTTGAATCGCCTTCCGAGCTTTTTGCATCAATTGTTGCAAAAAGTAAGTATTGTGAATCGTAGCCAACCGAGCGCCAAGGATTTCCTTGCATTTAAAAAGATGATGCAAATAAGCTTTGGTAAAGTAGCGACAAGTATAGCAAGAGCAATCTGGATCTAAAGGAGTGAAATCCCGCTTGTATTTTGCGTTACGGATACGCACTTTCCCTCGAAAGGTAAATAAACCAGAATTGCGCGCATTGCGTGTTGGCATCACACAGTCAAACATATCCACCCCCTGCTCAATGGCCAAAATAAGATCCCGAGGGTGCCCTACCCCCATCAAATACCGCGGTTTGTCCTCTGGCAAATGGGGAATAAGCTCTTTGAGCACTTGCACGCGAACCTCGGGGGGCTCCCCAACCGACAAGCCCCCGATTGCAATACCCGGAGGATCGTCCGCAAGCAACTGCTCCGCGCAATACTGACGCAAAGAAAGTTGGTCCCCTCCCTGAACAATAGGAAACAAAGCCTGATCGGATCGAGTTTTGGCTCGCAAACAACGCCGCCACCAAGCAATAGTCCGCTCCACCGCTTGTTCAAGCTCCTTGTAGGGAGCGGGGATGGGAGGACAGTGGTCCAATTGCATAATGATATCAGCACCTAGAGCTTCCTGGAGAGCTATGGCTTTCTCCGGAGTAAGCACCCGCACGGAACCATCGATATGGGAACGAAAAATGATTTCCTTATCTGTGATTTTGCGGAATTTGGGTAGAGAAAAAACCTGAAATCCGCCGCTATCTGTAAGAATTGGTCCATCCCAACTCATAAACCGGTGGAGCCCTCCAGCCTCTTGAATCACATCCTCACCAGGCCTCAGCCAAAGATGGTAGGTGTTGGAGAGAAGGATTTCTGCCCCGGCTTCTTTTAACTCATGGGGGCTTAATGCCTTAACCGTTGCATGAGTTCCAACAGGCATAAAACAAGGGGTATGGATCCTTCCCCGTCTTGTCTCAAGCAAACCAATACGAGCGCAGCTATCAGGCGAGGTGTAAAGGAGGCGGAACTTAAGAGGCATTTTCAAATCGTGTTCTGACGGTAAGATACTGAAGGATTTCCAGTTCCTGAGGATCCAGCCACAAAAGCTGGCAGCGGGGACATCTATCCACTTCCACTGGGTAGAGGTAGTTGTAAGGGCCTTTGCTCATTTCTTTCTGACAATTTGGACAGATCCGAACAGGTAGAGGCTGGGATTGCTGTTTTTTCCAATCTTCCCAAGAGGGAAGTTGCTGAGCCAATTGGACAATTTCTGAAGAAAAGCTCCGACAAGGACGCACCAAGGCCTGAAGAACTTGATATTCTTGCAATAAAATCCCTTTACAAGAAGAGCATTCTTGCAAAAGAATTCCATAACGTCGAGCCGAAGAAAGAGAAGTATTGCAAGTAGGGCAGCTTCCCTTCTGGCTTGCAGAAAGCTGAGAATCGGGAGCTTGTTCCGTTTTTTTGACTTTATGGGCCAATTCAGGAATAGCAGCCGCAGGATAAAGATTTGTCCCCAATTTCAACAGTGTTGTGGGTGTGAGGGAAATCTCGCTGTTTTTCTCCAAAGGAACCCATTGGTTGCCGAGCTGCACCAACCATGTTGAAGGAGAAAAAGAGCACGGAGAAGTGGTGGGCAAGGAGGCAATGTTGGCAAAAAACTTCTTTTTAAAGTTTTGATAAGACTCTTCTAGAGCTGACCATGGTTTTTGGGCCATCTCAAGAAGAAGTTTTAGGCGTTTGGTGGTAGGGGGATGGGTATAGAGAAGCCGGTCTAAAAAACTTTCCTCTTCCTTGTCCACTTCCTTTCGATGAGGTAGAACAAAAAGTGGAGCTAGGCCAGAGCTTACATAGCTGCCATGACAGTATTTGGAACAAATGTAGAGCGTTTCTGCGAGAGAAAAAGGATTTCTGGTCATGCGCACCGTGGCTGCATCCGCCCGCAAGCCATTTTGCCGAGACAATCCCATATGAAGGAAATGAAAACAAACCCGGGAAAGAAGAAGGATTCCTTGAATAAAAGAAAAGTAGAGAAAAGCCTCTATACTCCCACGCGAAGTTCCCTCCAACGACTTGTCTTTTAATTTATCTATCCAATTGTACATCTGCTCATACACCCCCGCCAACGCACAGGTAGCCGTGGTTAGAAGAGCCTCACCGGTGGCGCATCGAGCAATGGCTTGGGCCACCAACGCCTCTAACTGAGAACGAGAGAGCTGGCTTACAGCCCCCTCACTAATCACCAATATCCCCTCTCCCTCGAGGGTACACAAGCTCATCGCATTCATGGACGTTGTGGGCAAAATATAGACCGTTAAGACTGGCTTGCCCAAGCTAAGGGAGACTTCTTCCACAATATTGCATAAACGCTGGTGATAGCTATCTAGAGAAGAAGGGCTATGAGCTTGAACGGCTTTTAAAATCTTATCTTTGGCGCGTGCGATGGTATAGCGCCAGTGAAGCCGAGCAACAAGAAAAGCAAGAAGCACAATCCCCACTATAGCCAAAAAAATATCTGAAGCGGAAGGCGATTTTTTCTCAGCCATCAACCATAGGAGAGAAACGCTACCAAAAATCACAATGAGAGTGAGGAGATAAAAAAGAGTGATCAGAAGAAAAATCCCCAGAAGTTTTATTCTATGCTCTCTCTCAAGCTCGTAAAAATTGTGGCCGGAAATGGCGCGATCTGGAAACATAATCTCTTCCTTCCATTCCAGACTTTTTTTAGTTATCGCCTAAATCACCAAAAATGGCGAGGAGCATCAAAATCTTTAACGATTTTTTTTATCTTCTCTTCTTTTTCTTTTTT
>RFKQ01000094.1 GCA_003694635.1 Planctomycetota bacterium | reverse complement strand
TCTCCTCTCTCCCCGCATCCCCTCACCCCCTCTCAACTCCAACGCATCCAAAAAGAACTGAACAAATTCCAAAACATCCTCACCTTCCTCCCACAACTCCTACCCACCGAATACAAACCACAACTGATTTCTATCCAAAATAAATTGGCGAAATGTCAAAATATTTTAAAGAATCCTTCCCCAAGCCTAGCCAAAAATCTCGGCTACTTTCAATTCGTTATCTACCAAAATATCCAACAAGCACTCCACCAACTCTCCACCCTCTCCCGACTACGCCCCATCGGCCCCCAACAATTGCCCCGCTCCATCCAAGACCAATTCATCTCCCACTCCAAACGATACTTCGCCGTCTACGCCTACCCCCGCAAATCCGTACTCAACCGCGAAAATATCGAAGAAGTGCTCAAAGCCATGCGAAATACCACAGAAAAAAGCACTGGGCTCATGATCATGGTCTACCACTTCATCTACATCGGACTCCAAGACTTTCCCCTCGTCACCGCTGTGGTGATCCTAACCGTCCTCATTCTCCTACTCATCGACTTTCAAAGCCTAGGCTACACCCTATTAGCCCTCCTGCCCATCGGCTTTGCCGCAGTGATAGCCCTCGGAATTGTGGGAGCCACCGGTTTGGTGGTAAGCGTCTTGACTTTCGTGGCCTTTCCCCTTATCTTTGGAATAGGAATAGACGACGGCGTACATGTAATCCACAGATTCCGAGAAACCGCTCAAAAAAATGTTGCCAAAGCCATCGCTCAAACAGGCAAATCCATCTTCTTCACAAGCCTAACCACAATGGCAAGCTTCGGAGTGCTCATCCTTACAGAACATCATGGCTTTATCGGCATGGGAGTGCTCATTACACTAGGAATCGGACTATGCTTTATTGCGAGTGTTAGCGTCCTACCAGCCATGCTGGTAATCGCCCAACGCTGGGGCTGGATCCAACGCTAATCACCTCTTAAACTTTTTAACCTCAACACAGAAAGGAAATGGAAAATGAAAGGTTGCTTTAGTGTCCTTATCTTCCTCATCGCCATCGCTGCCGCTGTTTTCCTCTCGAACGACTACGGCAAAAAATTGACATTCCTAAAAGGCGAACTGTACTACACCGACCCCGTAAAAGAAGAAGAAGCGAAAAAAGTAGGCAAAATCCTACAAGAAGAAGGTTATTTCAACAACAAACGACGAGTGTCCGTCCAACTGAAAAAAGAAAAAAAACAATACCAACTCCGCTTTGTGGTAACACCCGAAGCCATCCAAGAAAAAAAATATCACCTCAGCTTCGCATACATAGGCGGTAAAATAGCACAAAAAGCACTCCAGCAAGCCCCCCTCGTGGTGCATCTATGCGATGAAAAACTGAAAACCAAACAAACCGTCCAACCATTCTACACCAAACAATTCTCCAACACCGAAATCGCTTACTACCCCTCTACTCCCCTGAAAACCGTAGATAAAATCGGAGCTGTATTTCAAAATATCTGGAACGGAAGCATCTTTCTCGAAGAAAAAAATAATCAAATCACCGTATGGCCACGGTTTGTCTCAAAAGAAAAAGCCCTAAAAGCTAAACCCATTGCCCAAGCCATCGCCCACAAACTACAAACCCTATTTCCCCCAAAAAAAGTACAAGTGATTCTAACAGACCGCTACCTAGAAGAAAAATTCTTGAAAATCCAACCCTTACCCCCAACTCCCCAATCCGAAAAATAAAACCAAACCCCACTTTCCCCCACCTTTCCCCCAAAACCCTCTTTTCAAAAGGAGAAAAACATCTCTTTAAAAAGTTCGCCCAAAACTCCCCCCCCCAAAACCTTAAAATGAAAAAACAAGCTTTAAAGTAAGACCGAGACTCACTCGCTCTGGAATGCTTAAGTTTTTAAAGTCTAAATCCAAATAATTGCCAGATTGTATGGCCTCCCTATCCATCGCCACCGCCACATCCAACGAAAGTGGCCCCAAAAGCACACCAGCTCCCAACGTGTAAACCTCATCCTCGCTAGAGTTAGCAAAGTTCGTGTACGTGCCTAAACGGGCCGCCACTCGTAAAAAACGAGTGTCAATAAAACGAAACTCTACCCCAAAATGAAAACTCTGGTAGTCCATGTTCAAACTCACCGGGCTCTCCGTCTCCCAAAGATCCACATCTGAGGCAATGATCAACGTCGCCAAACCCGGCAAAGTCCTCAACACCACCGCAGCCCCAGCACGAAATTGAGGCTCCAGCTTAAAACTCTTGCGAAACTTCGCCGGAAAACGCACCGGAAGAATATTCTTCCCCGTAATTCCAAAACGAAAAATACCATACCTAACCAAAAACGAAGCATCAAAAGTCAACTGCACTGTATTTCTAATCTGATTTTCTACCGTACCTATCGCTTCGTGAAGCACTTCCTCCCAAGAATTGGCATTCTCTAAATCCTTCAAAGGAATAAGCTTCGTGTACGTAATCCCATGCAACGCCCGAAGAGTCCCACCAACAGCAAAACCCAACTTCTTCCTATCAATGAGCGCCCAAGCCTTGGACACCCGCAACTCAGATAAAATCAAAAGAGAAGTGTAAAGACCTGATCCATTCTGACTCAACTGCAAACCTGTCCGATTGGCCGTATTCTGCACCACAGCCTTCAATAAACTCTGATAAAGAGGATTGGAAACATCCACCCCCTGCTTCTCTAATAAATATACCAACGCCTCCGCCTGATCCTGACTCAACGCCCCTCCCCCCGCATTGAAAAGATCATTGGCTAACGTCTGACCCGCCTGCGTAGAAGGATTGGCCGTGTTCGGATCAAACGCCGCACCAAATAAAGTATCCCTACTCCCAAAACTACCACTTGTATTCAACACAAGATTGGTCAAATCCAATCGAGGCTCCGCCCCCACCAAAAGATTAAACGAGGCCCCCAAAGTAAATAAACCTAAATCTATATTGAGCAAATGAATGGGAATCGAAAACTCATAACCCTTCTGCGTACCCTCCGTTAAACCCAACATAAAATCCAAGGTCTTCCCAAGCAACCCAATCTGATTCGCGTCTGAAACACTATTGGAATTTAAAGCAGTCTGAAAACTCTCCAAATTCCCCCCCTGCAACAAAGAAATCGTCTCCTGAACCTGCGTTATCGTGCGCACCAACTCCTCCGTCAACACCACCTCAAACGTGTCATCAAATAAAGTCAACTCACTCCGCCTGTTCTCCTCAAATGCCATCGCCGCAGGATTCCAATACGCCGCATCCCCACCCTCC
>RFKQ01000093.1 GCA_003694635.1 Planctomycetota bacterium | reverse complement strand
CTCGCCCGCCCCTGGGCCATCCCCGGTACCCCCCACCTGGAACACCGTATCGGCGGATTGGAAAAAGCCCATATCACCGGCAACGTTAGCTATGACCCCGAAAACCACCAAAAAATGGTCCAACTGCGCGCCCAAAAAGTGCAAAACGTCGCCAAAGATATTCCCCTCCAAGAAGTTTTTGGCGATCCAGACGGAGGCGAACTGCTCGTCGTCGGATGGGGCGGCACCTACGGCGCTATCACCACCGCCGTGGAAAATATGCGAAAACAAGGCCATTCCGTCTCCTCCATCCACTTAAAATATCTCAATCCCTTCCCCGCCAATCTAAACGATATCTTTCCCAAATTTAAAAAAATCCTTGTGGCTGAACTCAATATGGGCCAACTGGCCTTCCTACTACGAGCCCAATACGGAATCTCCACCCTCACCCTCAATAAAGTGAAAGGAAAACCCTTTAAGGTGGCAGAAATCGAACAAAAAATCCAAGAAATCCTCTCCAACAAATAAAAAAAGGAGTTCCATCTAAACATGAACCCCACAACCTTAACCAAAGCGGACTTTATGTCAGATCAAGAAGTGAGATGGTGCCCCGGCTGCGGCGACTACGCCATCCTCTCCCAAGTGCAAAAAACCCTTCCTACCTTGGGAATTCCCCGGGAAAATGTGGTCTTTATCTCCGGCATCGGCTGCTCTAGCCGCTTCCCCTACTACATGAATACCTACGGCATGCATACCATCCACGGGCGCGCTCCAGCTATCGCCAGCGGCGTCAAAATCTGCAACCCCCAACTCTCCGTCTGGGTGATCACCGGCGATGGCGACGGCTTTAGCATCGGCGGCAACCATATGATCCATATCCTACGACGAAACCTCGACGTCAATATCATCCTCTTCAATAACCGTATCTACGGCCTCACCAAAGGCCAATACTCCCCCACCTCAGAATTTCATAAGAAAACCAAATCCAGCCCCTTCGGCACCGTCGAACACCCCATCCACCCCCTCTCCGTGGCCATTGCCGCCGAAGCTACTTTTGTGGCACGCGCCTTCGATACCGATGCCAAAAATCTCTCCTACATCCTAAAACGCGCCCATGAACACAAAGGAGTCTCCTTTATCGAAGTCTACCAAAACTGCAATATCTTCAACGATGGCGCCTATCGACATATCACCGAAAAAACCGTGCGCGCCGATAGAATCCTCTACCTCGAACACGGTAAACCCATGATCTTCGGCAAAGAACGCAATAAAGGTCTACGACTGCGCCCCGATGCTAGCCTGGAAGTGGTCACCATCGGCGAAAATGGCATCACCGAAAACGATATCCTTGTGCACGATGAAACCCGCAAAGAAGCCTCTATCGCCTTCCTTCTCTCCCAATTGGATTACCCCGAATTCCCCGTCCCTATGGGAGTTTTCCGCTGCATCCAAAAAACGCCTTACGAAGAATTGCTAGAAGATCAAATCACAGCCTGCCAAGAAAAATTTGGAAAAGGCGATCTGGAGAAACTCTTCCACTCCGGCGATACCTGGACAGTGTAAAACAATTGGGAAAAATAATCTGGTAAAAATTATCCCAAATCTCTCCCGATATTTTGGGAGGGCGGAGCCTTGCTTTGAAAAAGGTTCTGAGAAGGCAAAAAAAAAGTAAGAAAAGTTTTATCCAATCAGGTTTCTCCGAAAGTATCAAGAGGAGCTGGTCCTGATGACGGATTGCCAGAAGGGGGGCTGTTCGAAGAAACGGGGGATAATTTTGCAATGGCATATTACACATCGCTGCAATCTCAGATGCATTCATTGTTATCAAGAAACTTTCCGAGGCAGGGATTTATCACTTCAGCAGTTATTGGAGATTTTGGAGCAATTTCGAGAGCTTGTGGAATACGGGAAGGAACGGTATGGTTGGCTGAAAGGGCACATTAACATCACGGGAGGAGAGCCTTTTGCACACCGGAATTTTTTAGAGTTATTGGAGGTATTTCACCAGCAAGAGTGGCTGAGTTTTGGAATTTTAACCAATGGGAGTTTTATTGATCGGACGATGGCTAGGCGGCTGCGGGAGCTTTCTCCCTCTTATGTTCAGGTGAGTTTGGAAGGCGGAGAGAAAGTGCATAATCGCATTCGCGGAGAGGGGAATTTTGCCCGCACCCTTGAGGCAATTCGGAATTTACAAGCTGCGGGTGTCCGGACCATGATAGCCTTTACTGCCCACGCTCAGAATTACAAAGAATTCCCCGCTGTGGCTAGGGTAGGCGTGGAGTTGAGGGTCGCCAAAGTCTGGGCAGATCGCATGATTCCCTGGGGCCAAGGCGCCTCCCAACATGTGCTTAGTCCGGAGCAAACCCAAGAGTTTTTTCAACTTATGTTCCAGGCGCGTAAAGAGGCCCAAAATAGCCAAACGCAGATTTCCATGCACCGGGCCCTACAGTTTCTCGAAGGCGGCCAATGGCCCTACTACTGCACCGCGGGAGACACCCTTATCACCGTTATGCCCCAGGGGGAAGTTTACCCCTGCCGCCGAATGCCGATTGAAGTAGGGAACGCGTTCCAAAACCCGCTACTGGAGCTTTACCGCTCCCACTCCCTCCTCCAAAAACTAAGGGATAAAAAAAACATCTCCAGCGGTTGCGAAGGCTGCCGCTACAATCCCCTATGCAGAGGCGGCCTAAAATGCCTCTCCTACGCCCTCACCGGTAATCCATTCGTGCGCGATCCCGGCTGCTGGCTGGAAAATACAACTTCGATTTAGGGAAAAAACTTCCCTCTAAAAACCCCTTTTCATATTTCTTCCTGCAACCCTCTTTTTCTAAAAAGGGTTGCAGACTTCCCAAAAACTTCTCTCTTCAGAACCTTTTTGAAAAAAGGTTCCGAACCTCCAAAAACTTTTGAGCCATAGGGGGAACCCTTTTTGAAAAAAGGTTTCCCCCTACAAACCCCCTCCTGAAAACTTTTCCGATTTCTAGGAAATTTTTTGTTTTTATGATGTAAGCTTCTCCATCGTACAATTTTAAGCTTCGTTTAATATCACACGTATTGGAGGGCGATGAGAAAATTTCTGATTATATTCTTTTATAGACTCAAGCACTTCATCATTGAGTTTCTTACAGATTACAACCAACTCAACCTCTCTAAAATTGTTATTTGCAAGTTTAGCTACAATTCCTTTGTATTGAGCATATATTTTTTTCATCTCTTCCACAGAAAAAACTTCTCTCTCAGTAAATAAAATATATCCGATAATCCCGTTTATTTTCTTTTTGAATAGAAGATATTTTTGCGTTTCATTCGTCTCAAAAACTTCTATTTGGAAATCTTCTTCTTTTAAAATACCATGAGCATAGGGATCTTTCTTTAAAGCCAATAATGGATTTTTGTCTTTAATTGTTTCTTCAACATACATCTTTAAACTCTCCCCATTTACCACCGTTTATTGGTTTATACTGAATGAATTGAATTCCATTATTTATT
>RFKQ01000092.1 GCA_003694635.1 Planctomycetota bacterium | reverse complement strand
CTGAAGCACATCCTTACTTGGTTTGGGTCAATCAGGTAGCCTCTCTATGAACCTGATGATTTCCCTTTCAAAGCGCTTAAAGTCTTCGATACGCTCCTTGAAGATCCTATACACTTCTTCCAAATCTACCTCCCAATACCGATGGATGATTCTGTTCCTAAATCCCACCATCTTCTCCAACTCAAGCCCACTGTCCTCTATCGCAGACATCGCCGCCACAACCGCAAAATGACTCACCCTATCCATCCGATTTGCCTCGGATTTGCTAAAATAATCCAATGGATTAAATCCCCTTATCTCCGCCCCAAACCTTACCAACAACCGCTCTGGAGAAAAATTCTGCAACGTATCTACCGCGTTCGCCCCCTCCAATAACCCCTTCCAATACACATCCACCTGATGCCCTAACGGCGTAACTACCCCCAGCCCCGTGATCACAACACGTCTCTTCATTTTCTCTATCTCTCTTCCATACTCCACTAAACAACATACCCAAACAAGCAAAAAATTAGCGGGCTCTCTCGCCCGCTCAAATCTCCCCTTTAGCCCTTTTCCTTCACCGCTTGCTCAATGTGCTCAATCGCCTGACCTACCGTTCGAATCTTCTGCGCCACCTCATCCGGAATGGTGATCTCAAACTCATCCTCAAACTCCATCACCAAATCCACAATCTCCAACGAATCCGCACCCAAGTCCTTCATAAACTCATTCTCCGGCTTCAACTTCTCCACAGGTACACCAAGTCTATTGGAAATGATCTTTAACGCTTTCTCTCGTACTTCAGACATAACTTTCTTCTCCTTATCAAAATAATTTAAGTATACCACCACAACATACATCTCTCCCTATCCTATCCACCAGAACTTTCAGAAGATGCTGTATTATAATCCATTTTCCCCCTCTGGCAAGAGGTGATTTTTAAAAATCTCCCCCTTCCTCCCCCCACTCAAAATTCTTAGAGCACAAAATCATCTAAAACGGACAATAACCGGCTTTCGCCATTATTTTGCTTTTGGGAAATTCATAGACGTGAAACCATTTAAAACGGACAATAAGCCCTCCTCCTGCGAAGGCCAAACGGTGCGGAAATCCAATAACACCCGCTCCCCCTGAATTCGACCAAAAACCGGTGGCTCACTCCCCCGCAACGCCCCCGATACCTCCTCCGCCGACTTGCCCGGCCAACGCAAAGACACCAACACCGTCGGCAACTCCAACCCCGGTAAAGCCCCACTCCCTACACAAGATACCCCCTCCACCCTCTCCACCTCCCAACAAGAAGACACCCTCTGACAAAAGGCCTCCACCCGCTCGGCAATCTCTTCTTGCCCTAACGTCAACATCCGCAACACCGGCAACTCTACCTCCAAACGGGGAGAACAACGATATACCCTCAACGTCCTCTCCAACGCCCCTAACGTCAACTTGCACGGACGCAAAGCCCGAAATAAAGGATGGCGCCGAACCTTCTCAATCAACGAACGCTTCCCTACCAAAATCCCCGCCTGCGGCCCCCCCAACAACTTGTCCCCACTAAACGTAGCCAAGTCCACCCCACTCTCCATCTTCTCCTGAACCGTTGGCTCATGGGGCAGTCCATACCGCTCTAAATCCACCAAACAACCACTCCCCAAATCACACATTACCGGCACACCCCGCCGACGACCAATCTCAACCAACGTCCTCGTGTCCACAGAAGCCGTAAACCCTTCCACCCGATAATTCGACGGATGTACCTCCAACAACAACGCCGTCCTTTCCCCAATGGCCTCCTCATAATCCCGCGGATGCGTCCGGTTGGTGCACCCCACCTCCACCAAAATACAGCCACTCTGAGCCATCACCTCGGGGATGCGAAAACTCCCCCCAATCTCCACCATCTGCCCACGGCTAATCACCACCTCCCTCCCCGCCGCCAAAGCCCGCAACGCCAATAAAACCGCCGCCGCATTGTTGTTTACCACCGTGGCCGCCTCCGCACCCGTTAGCTCGCACAAAAGCTGAGCCACCACCTTTTCCCGAACCCCTCGCTTGCCACTGTGTCTGTCCACCTCCAATAAACCCGCTCCACCGCACTCCACCAACCCCTCCCGCGCCACCAAGGGCAACACCGCACGCCCTAAACCCGTGTGCAAAATAATCCCCGTGGCATTGATCACCTCCCGAAGAAAAGGACGAGCCAACTCCACCAAACGCGCCCGTACCCCCTCAAAAGCCCTCTGGCGCAATTGCTCCCTATCCCACTCCCTCTCCCCACGAAGGACCTCCTCTCGCAAACAATCCAGCTCCCTTTTCGCCGCCAATTTGATACTCTCCGCAGAAAACTCCTCCCCCCACCGAGTTAAAAACTCATCCATCTTCGGCAAATGGCGCAAAATATCTTGCATCTCTCACCAACTCCCCAGCTCTAGGATGAAAATCAATCAAGCCTCTTCTCCTCGTAAAACAAAAAAACTCCTCCTTCCAAAACCAACCTGAATTCCTCAACAGTATAGCAACCCAAACAAAAAGTTCAACACTCCTCCAGCTTCCTCCTACATCCTAGGGCGGAAAATTAACAACAACACGGGCAATAAAACCAAATCGCCCAACAACGCTGATAGCAAAGTAATGCTCCCCAAAATCCCAAAATCAGAAGTGGCTAAAAAACTCGAAGTTATCAGCACAAACAAACCACTGCAGATCACAATCGAGGTCCAAATCATCGCCTTGCCTGTTGTCAATAACGTGTGAAACATCGCCCGCTTGTACCCCAAACCTCGCTGCAACATATGCTTGTAGCGGATTAAATAGTGAATAGTATCGTCAACCGCTATCCCCAAAGCAATGCTAAAGATCACCACCGTCGAAGTGCGCAAAACAAAACCAAATAAACCCATCATCCCTAATGTGAAAATAATCGGAATAATATTCGGTACCATACTCAACAGCGCCAATTTCCAAGAGCGAAAAATAATCAAAATCACAATGCAAATGATCCCCGCTGCCAAAAAAATACTCGACAACATCCCATGCACTAACCTTTTGATCAATACCGACGCCATATGAGGCTCGCCTGTGAAGATAATCTCGTACCGCTCAGAGGGAAAATATTCCCTCATCTTACGCTCAATATCCTGAATCAGCGCAAAGTGCGCATTGGAGCCATCATCACGCAGTCGAGCCGTTATTCTCAACACTAGCTTCTCCCCCTCCCTGTGATGAAGACGAACCCCAAACTCCCTACGCTGATAAAATCGCTCCAAAAGATGGTAAAGCTTGGAAATCAATGCCGGATCCTCCGGAACTTTCTCCCCACCCGCAAAATGCCCGGATAAGTAATCATTGGCCATCTTCACCAAGTCCACAAAAGAAACCACCGTAGAAACCATTTTTTTCTGGCGAATATACTCCTGCACCGCCTCCAACTTCCTTAACTCCTCCGGCCTTTTCAAAAGAGAAGGCTGCTTCTCTTTAAGCAAAATCTCCAATGGCAATACCCCCGCCAACTTTTTCTCCACAAAATGATTGGCCAATACCACAGGATTTGTCTCCGATACCTCCTCCAACATGTGCGTGTCAATCACCAAGTAAAACAGAATAAAATATATCCAAAAAAGAGTGAGCAAAAAAATAAAACCCACCAAAAGATAAGGATAACGGCTGTTAAAATAACCTACCTTCCATAAAATGCGTTTAATCAACCGGTGATCCAGGTTTTGCTCCTGCCGACGAAGATTGGGGAGAGGCAAAAAAAATAAAACCATGGGCAAAAGAAACGCCGCCGCTACAAAGGTAAGCATCACCCCAATGGCAGAAAAAATCCCAAAACTGCGAATGATGCGAATGTCCGTCACCGCTAGTGAGAGAAAACCTATCGCGGTGGTAAAACATGTAAAAAAACACGCCTTCCCCATGTGCACCATCGTGCTTATCACAGCCTCTCGCTTGTTTTTAAAAGCCGCTAACTCAGTGTTATAACACGTGATAACGTGGATGGAGGAAGCCACTCCTATCACCAAAATTAAAACGTAAATTACGTTGGAAAGTATGTTGATCGACTCCCCCATCAACTGCATAAAACCTAAGGTCCAAACTACCGACGCCCCCACCACCAACAAAGGTACCACCATCTGAAAAAAATTGCGGAAATTCACATACAAAAATAAACAAAATAGGGGAAGAATAATCGGCAAAAATGTCAAATGATCCCGGCTAATTAGCCTTGCGTACTCCGTACGTACCACGGGAATTCCCGCTAAATAAAACGGGGCAAGCTCTTGGTAGCGGTCTTTATCTAACACTGCTTGAATTTTCTTTATTACCAATACCCGCTTGGCATTGGTGTGAAGATGAGGGTTTAAAATCAGCAAAATCCCCGTGCTTTTGCCATCCTCAGAAACGATGTTCTTTGCATATAAACGATTTTTCAAAACCCTTGGTCGAATGCGCTCTAGCCTTTTCTGACTTCTTGGTAAACGACGTTGGCGCAAAATCCGCTCCAAAACTTTCCCCAGCCGCCGCTCAGAATAGTACAACAGCGGGGCAAGCTCCACTTCGGATAGAATCTCTCTCAGAATCTTTTGCCTTCTTTTTAGGGGAAGCTGGCGATAGACTTGCTTGTAGATTTCGCTGCGACGAATCGGCGCCCCCGGCATCATCGATCGCATGGCCAACTGAGACGCCAACGCCTTTTTGGCGTCATCGGAAAGATTTCGATAAAGGATTCCCTCCACTCTCTTGCGAAAACGAGGGTAGCGCTTCTCAAAATCCTCTAACAGTCGTTCCAACCTCACCTCGGCCTCCTTCCACTCCCGCGGAAGCACCAACTCCTTCGATCGCAAAACCTCCTCAAAGCTTAGCCACACCTCCTCTAGCATCACCACATCCACCAACGAAAACGTCTGCTCCACTTCCTCCACCTCTTCCAGATCCTTTTCCAACTCCCGAATCTTTTCCAACATCCCCAACTTAAATAAATGAGGATGCTCAAAGGCAATGAAAATAAAATTGTCATCATTGCCATAAATTTTTTTAAATTTCTCTAATATTCGCCTCTGGGGATCGTTGGATACAAAAAGGGATTCTGTGGAAAAATCAAACGGAATCTTCGCTGTAAGATAGGCAGAAACAATGGCACAAAATACAAAAATTCCCAAGAGTGTTTTGGGAAACTCTAGAATCCATTCCGCCAGCTTTCTCATACAACCGCCTTTTGGAAACGCCTTTTAAACGTTTTGAAATTACTTTTGTGCTTAAGTGAAAAACAGCCCTAGGTTGGATTAGAAAAGGCTTCTAAAGCGATGCACTCCGCTACCCTCTCAATTTCTTGGTACAATGGGCGATCCTCTTGAAGAGGTGACCAGCCGTGTTCTTTTAGAATTTCTAGAATTTTTTGGCCCTGCTTGGAGGGTAAAAAAGGTTTGCGAAACTCCACTCCTTGGGCAGCTGCTAAAAACTCAATGGCAATTATTCTACGCACATTGCCCAAAATCTGAAAGCACTTTCGCGCGGCAATCGAGGCCATAGATACATGATCTTCTGCGTTGGCACTGGTGGGAATACTATCCGACGAAGCGGGATGGCAAAGGATTTTATTCTCAGAAACCAACGCCGCCGCGGTGTACTGGCCAATCATAAAACCGCTTTCCACCCCCGCACGAGGGGTTAAAAAAGGTGGTAAACCATTGCTCAACGCTGCATCCACCAAATGAGCCACTCGCCTCTCAGCAATATTTCCTACTTCTGCCAAAGCCACCCCGACATAATCCAAAACCAAACCTAACGGCTCGCCATAAAAATTCCCTCCCGAAAGAATGGCCCTCTCGCAAAGGGGAAGATTTTTCTCCAAAAAAGAATGATAGGAGCCCTTTTCGGCGTCTTTCCGCTTTGGAGCGAAAATCAGTGGATTGTCCGTCGCTCCATTGAATTCCACATGGCAAACTCTCTCCAGGGCCTCCAGTGCCTGATACGCCGCCGCTAAAACCTGCAAGCCGCAGCGAAACGAGTAATCGTCCTGGACAGGACGAGTGAGGGGAAGGGAGAGGTAGAGATTTTTTTGCACCGAGCTAAGGCATTGGGAAAGTTTATAAAAATCTTTTTGCTGAAATCTGGACAAAAATTCCTTTTGCAAATTTAACAAACTTCTTTGCAACTTCTCAAGATCTTTTAAAAAAAGCCCTCTACCCTCTTCATAGGATATCCCCTCCGATACAGGCGATAGAGAACCCAAAAAGGCTTCTAAATCTTCTATCAGTCCCCACAGTCTCTTTTTAGAGTGCTTATCCTCAAGCCAGTGGTAGGCCTCTTGCAGCTCAAAAATACTTCGATGGATATAAGCGGTATTGAGCGGAGTGTTCAAAATCTCACTTCCCTTTGTATAAGCGAGCATTCGCTTGGCAACCTGCTTTTGATAGGGATGATCTCTCACCTCATAGAGCTGGGGAGAAAATACATCTCTTACGCCTTGGATTGCCTCTATGCTTAAGCTTAAAGCATATTCCGCTGCTTTTAAAAGGATTTTCGCCTCATAGAGTACAAACGCCGCCACAGAAGCAATAAACTGAGTCCCATTGTTTAAGGCTAAACCCTCTTTGGCCTCCAACTCCAGAGGTGTAAATCCGCATTTTCGTAGATTTTCTTTGGTAGAAGGCAAAAAATCTCGCCAAGAATTTACCGCCTTTTTCTCATAACTAGGTGGTAGAAAACGGCCATATTCGTCGCCCATTAGCACCAGCGCAAGGTGGGAAAGAGGAGCTAAATCTCCGCTAGAGCCCACGCTGCCCTTTTCTGGAATGTAGGGATAAATCTTGAGATTGAGTAGGTCCAACAAGCCTTGAATGAGCTTGGATCGCACCCCGGAGTGGCCCTTGGCTAGCGTGTTGGCGCGCAAAAGTATGATTGCCCGAACTAGATCTTCTCCCAACGGCTTTCCCACTCCACAGGCATGGGAGCGGATGAGATTTCTCTGCAGCTTTCTCACCAAATCCTTGGAAATGGTTTTATCCCGCAGGGCACCGAAACCTGTGTTGATCCCATACGCCACGGTCTCTTGCTCTACAAGGATATCCACCACTTGGCGGCATTCCTCCACTCGTTCTATGGCCGCCTCATCCAGTTCCACCGTTGCTCCCCAACTGCTCACCGCCAGAATTTCCTCCACTCTTAGATCAGCTCCACCGACCACAACATTTGAGATTTCGCTTGGATGAGGCATCGCCTTCCTCCTTCTTCTGCAAGGTCAAATGCTTTTCTTCATGCGCTGGAGGATATGATAAAAATATTTCAGAAATTTTCCAGTGTGCGAGGAGAAGGATCTTGGTTGCAAGATTATGTTTCCGTCTAACTGCCGTTTTTCTATGATCTATCTTATAAAAACAGGCCTGAGTGTTGAAAATAGCCATTTTTTTTATATTTTGAGTTGGATGGTAAGTGAATTTTGAGAATGGATGTTATCTTTTTTTATGATTTTAAAAATCGTCAGGAAATACTGCGATGAAGAGCAATAAAAAATTAAAGGATTGGATTGTTTTTTTGCCCTTTTGCCAGGTGGGACTGGTGGCTATTTTTGTGGTATTATTTTTTAACTATGGGATGGTGTTTGGGGGCAAAGTGCCTTTTTTTCGAGATTTTTACTTCTATAATTTTCCCAACATTACCTTTCATTCTTGGGCTTTTCAGAAGGGGGAGCTACCCTTTTGGAATCCCTATTTGCAGTGCGGAACTCCTTTTTTAGCGGATGCAACCAATGCTTGTTTTTATCCTTTCCAATGGATCTTTCTATTTTTTCGCTTTGAAGATGCCGTTCGTTTTTTTTTCCTTTCTCATTTTATCATAGCCTTTCTCAACAGCTATTTCCTAGCCAGAAGTTATGGAGTACGTCCGCCGGGAGCGTATTTCACCGCGATAACCTTTACATTTAGTGGATATTTTGTCTCTGTGATCAACCTTATGAAGTTCCGAGCGATTGTCTGGATACCTCTGCTATTTGGAATATGGAAAAAGCTGGAGCTTGCCCAAGGAAGGCAGCGCTGGCGGTGGGGGGGGGGCGGAGGGATAGTTTTTGGGCTGATGGTGCTTTCGGGGGACATTTTTGCGTCTTATTTTACAGCGATTTTTTTGTTTTTTCATCTGCTAGCCTATCGTCGTAAAAAACCAAAAGAGTTTTTTAAATTCTATTTTTTTATCATGGGTTTGGGAGCCGCCATTTCCGCATGTCAGTGGGTCCCTACGTTTTTTCTTCTTCAGAGTGCTCAGCTAAGCCAATACAAAGCATCAGGTGACTTTTGGAACTTGGAACTTATACGTCTCCCACTTTTTCTTATCCCTGGACTTTTTGGTTTAGACCCTCATCTTACGCACTACGTGGAGGACTCAAATATGTTTTCCATTAGCTGGACTACTTCTGTGTACTTTGGGTTAGGCGCGGTGTGTTTGGCGATATGGGCTAGTGTTCGGCTAAAGGGACAGCAAAGACGTTATTTAGAAACAAATTTTTGGGTTATCCTAGCGCTTGTGTCTTTTTTAATTAGTTTGGGGAGCTATACTCCTCTTTATGGTATTTTGCAAGAAGTCTTGCCTTTTTTTAAAAAATTTCGATATCCAGAAAAATTTTTATTCTGGTTAACCCTTTCTGCATCCCTCTTAGCCGGAAAAGGGTTGGATATGCTATTTCCTGCAAGAGAGTTCGCCAAAGGCCATTTGATATCGTTTTTGGCCATTTCGATATTGGTTTGGTGGATTTTACCGCTTCCAGAACTAGCTCCTGTGTATCGGGGAAAAGAGTTATTTGTATCTCAGAAGGCTTTACTCAGATTTGCCAGTCTGTTTTTCTTACTCTGTGTTGCCTTGTTTTGGCGAAGATCCTCTCTGGCTTTGGCGCTTGTTTTAGGGATATCGCTAGGGGATTTGCTTTCTCTTCATCAGCGGGAGCTGCCGTTGGCTTCACCTAGGATTTACAATCTTACTATTTCTTCTCCGTTGCCCAAGCCAAAGCTATATTCATTTCGAATTAGTCGTTTTCCCAAAGATCATTTGATGCTAGGAAATCAGCAGCCTAGTGTTCCGGTGATGCTTCAGATAGGCCGAGAGACCATGGGGCTAAATCTCAGCGCAGCGTATGGATATGAGACGGCGGATGGGTATTCCACGTTTGCCTTTTTGCGGTGGTATAAGCTTAAGGAAACATTGGAGGCGGTGAGCTTTTATAAAATGACCAATACTCACTACTTGATCAGCCCTTATGAGAAGAAGCCTCTTTTTTCCTCTATTCAGCTCAACCCAAATTTTAGATTATATTATCACTCAGATCAAAAGGGCTTTGCCTGGTATAAAACGATAAATCCTATGCCTCGCTATAAATTTTTTTACAAAGCTATTTTTGTAAAAAATCTCAAGGAAGCTACAAAAGTCATCAAACGTCTCCCCTATTCCAAAATGGTGGTGATCGAAAAGCAAGGGGAGGGGAGATCTTGGGAAACAACGGTGGCGCGCCATCAAAATATTCGTCTAGTGAATTATGGCTATAACTTTCTCCAGTTGGAATTGGAAACGTCTCAGCCGGCTTGGTTGCTGATTTTGGATAGTTATGCACCTGGTTGGAGGGCCATTTTGGATGGAGAGGAAACGGAGATTTATCCTGCGAATATTCTTTTTCGAGCGATAACGGTACCCTCCGGCAGGCATTATTTGAGGTTGTTTTACATTCCCCCGGGCTGGGTTTTAGGCAAGTGGATTAGCTTATTCATGTTAGGGGGAATCGGGATTTGGCTTGTCTGGGAATTTTTCTTCGCTTTGAGAAAGCTGAACACCACGGCTGGTGAGGTAGTTTAAAATCCATCGGAAGGCTTTCTCGTCTTTTCCAACAAACTCCAGCGGCTGAACTCCTGTTGATTTCCAGCTTCCTTGCAACAGAAGTTCCACCACAGCGCAGCAAGTAAAGCCTGTGGTGCGCGCCATAGAGGAGGTGGAAGTGATTGTGTCGTAGGTGTCCCAGAGGCGAAAGGAGAGGGTTTTTGACGGAGTTTTCATGCGCAGAAGCATAATAGTGATATCTTTTTGCCCATTTTTAAATTGCCAGCATTCTTTCAGCTGATGGGCGGTGAAGTCAATGGGGCGAAGAGAGGTTCCTTGGAACTCGACGCTTTCTGTTTGGAGTAGGTTTGCGGCTTTTAAAACTCGTATACATTGGAGGTGTCCGGGATAGCGTAGAGTTTTTTCCTCCATATTGGGAACTGCTGAGGTGTACAATAAGGTACGTAGCCCGTCGGTTAAGAAACATTCCAATGTGCCTACCGTTGGTATTTCGATAAGATTTAGATTTTGGAGTGGATCTTGGGAGAGTATGTTGCCGTTTTTTTTAAATCGCGCTGGACGTATGTATTCCTCTAGAACATCCCTCGGGCAGAAGGGAGCTGCGTATTGAAAAGGTAGAGTGCGCTCTAGAGGAAGGCCTCCCACCATGCACTCAAAATGGGTAATGGGGAGTTGATTTTCGTAGTAGCCGAGGAAGAGGTTGCTCAAACCGGGCGCCAGGCCGCTGTCCACAACAGCACATACGCGGTTGCTTTTTGCTAGGTTATCGAGTTGGAAAGGATCTTCCGAAAAGAATGAAATGTCCACAATGTTTTTTTGAAGTTTGAGGATCGTTTGTAGGGTGGAATAACCCAAATGGCTAGGGAGGGCGTTGACCACGAGCTCTACCTGGTTTCCTATTTTTTCGAGAGAGGTAGGGTTGTTAAGATCGCCGTGGATGGTATGGAGGTTGTCGAGAGAGTGAAGTTTTCTGAGAGCTGTTTCGCTGCAATCTACGGCGTAAACCGTATATTTTTGAGAAAGTGTTTTGGCGATGGTATATCCAACTCGGCCTACGCCTAAAACGGCAATTTTTGGCATTATTTAGACTCTCCAAGAGAAAATGGTTTGCGAAAATGGTATCATTTTATATAATTACCCAATAGACAATAATCTTTGTTCTAGAGGTAGAAGAAGAAATGATATGGTATTCTAAGACGGTTTTCCCCTGCCAGGAAGTAGTTTCGATTCAGTCTGAGGATAGAGATGCTCCTGTTTTTGTCTTGAGGAATTGTGGGATTTTTTCCTCTTGCGTCCGGTTGATATTTCGCTCTCGATTGCAGACTAAGATTGTCTTAAATTCTGATGCTTTGCAAATTCACCGGCAGGGGTTGTTTCGCAATTTTACTATTTATCTGCCATATTCAAGCGTAGATAGTTATAATTTGGAGCGCAGGCATCCTTTGATTTTGCTTTGGGTTGCTTTTGCTTTTTTGCTTTTTTGGGGAGTTGGACAGATAGATTTTATACCTTTTTTACCCTCTGTATGGAGGTTTTGGAGTTTGGTAGCGTCAATTTGTGCAGTGGTATTTTACATGACCAGCAACCCTAGAGTATTTTGGAGGATACGATCGCTTTCCTCGTATCGAGTTTATCTGCAATTCAAAATTTCTTTTGAGCATAGAGAGGCGTGGGAAAGGTTTATAAAGACTTTTGATGGGCGTTTAGTTTAGGTCCGATTTTTTAGAACGCAAGAAGCGTTTTAAATTTTACTGGAGGTAGGTTATAGGTGAGTGTAGTCTTTTTGACCATAAGAAGGTTTGTTTACTATGTTTTTGTTTTCCTTTTGCCTATCATGGGATTATTGGGCAGCTTTGGATATTTTTGGGGGCGGGCCCTTTTTCGCTCCTATCATAGCAAGTTGCTGGAGGTAAGCAACCATTTAGAGGGAAGATGGCAGAAACGAATGGAAGATTTAACGAAGCGGGTAGAGGCGGTTTATCGTAATACAGAGGTTTACAATGTGAGACGTCTTCCTCGAAAGCTAGCGGAGATAAAATCAAAGTTTAGGTATTTGAGGCATATTTATATTTTCAATTCCAAGGGGGAGTTAGTGGGAGGAGATGGGAAAATGCGAAAAAATTTTGACCTCTCTTCTTTAGATCGACTCTCTTCAAGTACGCCAAAAATATTTTTTTTTAAAGCCTCTTCTTTATCAGAGTGGAAGGGAGGGGCGTATTTGCCCTTTAAGTCAGGCTTTTCCATGATTTTTATATTTTCTTTCCAAGAATTTGCTTTCGACTTTCAAGAACTTTCCGACGTTTGGAAGGGGATAAAGATTTTATTTGAGGATGAACTGGGCGAGCCTATTTTTACCAATGTTCGAGGAGAAGAGAGGTCTTTTTTTATTCAGAGTTGTGTTGATTCCAACTGGATTGAAGCACTTTGGTGGGGGAGGATAGGTGTATATAAAAAATTAGAGTTTTCCCACTCACCTTTGCCCTGTAGCTTGTGGTTGCTGCTACCTTTACAGAAGGGAATGGAGAGTTTCAGGAATATGGTGCTGTATTTGGGTCTGATTTTCGGGGGAGTAGTGTTCATTTGTTTTTGGCTATCTTTGCGATTTAGTCTAAAACTCTCTCAGAAGGTGGAGAAAGCTCGTCAAATCTGGAAGGGACTCTTCCCTGGAAAGCCATTTCCTATAAAGAGGGTGGCAGAAGAAGAAGAGCTATGGAGGGAGTTTTATGAGCAAATTTGTTATTTTTGCGAAAATGATAAACTTGAGAGGGAGAGAAAGATCAAAAGGGTTTATCACGGTTATCGGGATTTTCAGGCGGCTTTTCTTCATTTCCAAGAAAATAGTGAGAATCAGCAAAAGGAACTATTCAAAATTCAGAAAAATATTGCTCAGCAAAAGCAGTCCTTCCGATTGGAAGGATTAGAAGAGGTCATTCGGAGTTTAGAGCTCCTGTTGGATAAAATGGATTCACGTATTTCGGAAGATAGGATCAGCTCTTTGGTGGGGGAGCTGGAGACGTGGATAGGTTTTTCGTTTTGGCCGAACCTGAAGGAGAATGTATCTGAGGTGCTATTAGAGAGTGTGGAACAGGTTTTTCGTGATTTGAGCACTTTAGATTTTGTGGCGGTAAATGCGTCTTTGGAGGCGGCCAAGCTTGGGGAGATGGGACGTGGGGTGGAAGAGATGGCTAGGCAGGTGAGGGTAAACCAAAAGGTAGTTTTAGAGAAGATGGATCGGATAAGGGAGAAAGCTGCAGGTTGGCAGGTTCAGTTTCAGGAGTTTCGTGAGGGTATGTTGCGCAAGTTAGCTTTGCTTTCTGAGGAGCTTTCTTCGCTTTTTCGAGAGTGGAGGGATTGGAAGAGCGGGGTGCATGCAGCGAGGAAGAGATTAGAAGAGCTTTTGAGCCGTTTGGGAAGAGATAGTGAAGAGGAAAAAGATTTAGTCATAAAAGATTTGGGATGTAGGCTTCGAGAGTTGGGGGAGGGTTGGGAGCGGATTTGTGGAAAGTTTCAGCGGCTGGAAGATATTTTTTTGGATTTCCAGGATTTTTTTTCTGGGGGGTAGTTGCGAGGTGTGAAGAAATTATGAGTTTTGCTCGGTTTTTTGATTTGTGGGGGGGGTACAAAGCAAAAGTTTTTGGAGGTACGGAACCTTTTTTTGAAAAAGGTTCCGAGTGAGAAAGGGTTTCGCAGAGACAGAAGGAGTTCGGGCAGTCCTTGTTGCAAAGGATTTTGTTCTGAAATAGGGTATGTCTTCAGATTTGGTGTTGCTTCGGGAGGAGTTGGAGGTTTATTGCCAGAGTTTAAAATTTTATGTAGAGAGGCTTTCCGTTTCTTCTGAGCTGTTGGACGGTTATTTGCCTTTGATGTTGGACGTAATTGAGCAGGTAGAGTGTCTTTGTCGGGGAACGGTGGTGGAGGGTTTGTTAGAATTTTGCGCTTTTTGGAGAGAGATTTTGGGAAGTCGGCCGGTTTTATTTGAGCTTTTTTTAGAGTCGATAGAATTTTTTCAAACTCTTTTTGACTCTATTGCCAGTGGAACTTTCTCTTCTCAATCTTTGTTGATGGACCGTTGGTGGGAGTTGTTGCGATTTTCTTTGGAGGCTAGGCAGAGAGGTTTTTCCGCTTCTGAAGTGTTGGAGAAGGGAGATTTGACTTATGCGGAGGGAGAGTTTTGGAGGCGTTTAGCGTTCAGGATAGAGGCTTTTTCGAGAAAGGTAGAGAATTTTTCGGACTTATATAAAGATTTTATGGGCATACAGAAAGATTTTTGGAGGTTGGAGAGTTTGTATTCTTCGTTGAGTAGAAGGTCTATTCTTTTATTTCAGGGGGAGGTAAAGGAAGTTTATTTTGGAGTTTTGGCTAATGATGTGGAGTATGTTATACCGGGGAGAGTTTCCCCCGATTTGGGAAAAGGAAGGTGGAGAGGGGGAGAGGCGGAGCTTTGTTTAGATTTTTTATGTTCAGATCCTTTGGAGGGGGGAGTTGGTGGAGTTTGCCTCAGGAGCAATCCGACGTTACTACTTCTTTTCTCAGGTAAAATTTTTGGGGTGCATCGTTTGGTTGTCTGGGATTTGCCTTTGGTATTGCGGAGGTATTCGTTGTTTCATGAGGTAACGTTTTTTTCATCGAAGGTGGTGTATATTTTGGACACGGGAAAGTTGTCGGGGAAGGGTAGCCCCCCTCAAGGGGGGGGAGAGGATTAGGCGGATTTTGCTTTTTTCTTGGATTTTGCGTTTGTGTTTGAGGGGGTTGTGGTGGTTTTCTTTTTGGTATTGCGCACTTCTTCGGCGAGTTCTTGGGGGAGCACTTGGTAGTGGGAAAATTGCATGGTGTGGTCAGCTCTTCCTTGGGTGAGGGAGCGCAAGACGGTGGCATAGCCAAACATTTCCGCCAGGGGGATATGGGCTTGGATATGTTGGGTGCGACCTTGTTCTCGGATGGATTGAATTTTCGCTCGTCGCTGTTGGATATTGCCAAGGACATCGCCTAGGTATTCAGCGGGGGTAAACACTTCCACGAGCATGACGGGTTCTAAGAGTTTTGGAGAGGCTTTTGCGGCAGCTTGTTTAAAGGCCATGTAGCCTGCTGTTTGGAAGGCCAATTCGGAGGAGTCCACTTCGTGGAAGGAGCCGTCGGTGAGGTGTACTTTGATATCGACCATGGGGAAGGAGGCGAGTACACCTTCTTTCATGGCTTGTTGGATGCCTTTTTCCACAGCGGGAATGTACTCTTTAGGAATGGCGCCGCCAACGATGGAGTTTTGGAATTCGAAGCCGCCCCCGGCCTTATTGGGTTCGATTTCGAGGATGACGTGGGCGTACTGTCCTCTACCTCCGGTTTGTTTGGCGTATTTGACGTTGGCGGAGGATTTTTTCGAGATAGTTTCTCGATAAGCCACTTGAGGTCGGCCGGAGCTGACGGGGAGGTGGAATTCGTTTTGAATGCGGTGAAGGATCACTTCTAGGTGGAGTTCTCCCATACCGGAGATAAGGGTTTGTTCGTTTTCGGTATCGTGATGGACTTGGAGGGTAGGGTCTTCTTCGCACAGTCGGCTGAGGGTTTTGCTAAATTTTTCTCTCTCGGCGCGATTTTGTGGTTCGACGCTGATGGAGATTACGGGTTCGGGGAAGTTGATATTCTCGAGCAGGATAGGATTTTCTTTTTGGCAGAGGGTATGGCCTGTTTTGGTGTGTTTTAGCCCTACGACGGCGACGATATCGCCGGCGGTGGCTTGGGGGATAGCTTCCCGTTCGTTGGCGTGCATGCGGAGGATGCGTCCGATGCGTTCTTTGGTGTTGTTGTTGGCGTTATGGACATAGGATCCGGCTTGGAGGGTACCGGAGTAGAGGCGTAAGAAGGTGATTTTGCCTACGTGTGGATCGGCCATAATTTTGAAGGCAAGGGCGCTTAGGGGTTCGTTGGGGGAGGTGGCAAGTTGTTTTTTTTCTTTGGATTGGGGATGGACGCCTTCGATGGGAGGTAGATCTAGGGGGGAGGGGAGATAGTGGACAATGGCATCGAGGAGGGGTTGTATCCCTTTATTTTTAAAGGCGGAGCCGCACAGCACGGGGGTGATTTCGAGGGAAAGGGTTTTTTCTCGGAGTAGGGATCGTATTTCTTGGGGTGAGATTTCTTCTTCGTTGAGGTATTTTTCTGCGAGGTGATCACTAAGATCGCAGAGGCTTTCTAGCATTTTCTCTCGTGCTTTTTGTACGGGTTCTTCCCATTGCCACGGGATATCGCTAAGTTGGAAGTCTGTAGCGCTGTTTTGTTCTGGCCAGAGGATGGCTTTTTTTTCGATGAGGTCTACCACTCCTTGGAAGTGTTCACCTTCTCCGATGGGGTATTGGATGGCGATAGGGAGGGTATGGAAGCGTTCGGAGATCATCGAGATAACGCGTTCGAAATTTGCTCCAGCTCTATCCATTTTATTGACAAAGGCTAAGCGGGGGATTTTGTATTTATCTGCTTGTCTCCAGACGGTTTCCGACTGAGGTTCTACACCGCCAACGGCGCAAAACAGAGCGAGGGCGCCGTCTAACACTCGGATGCTGCGTTCCACTTCGGCGGTGAAGTCCACATGGCCGGGGGTATCGATAATTTGGATAACGTGTTCTTTCCATGGGCAATAGGTGGCGGCGGAGGTGATGGTGATGCCTCGTTCTTTTTCCTGGGGCATCCAATCCATGGTAGCGGAGCCTTCGTCAACGTTTCCGAGCTTGTAGGTTTTGCCTGTGTAGTAGAGGATACGCTCGGTGGTGGTGGTTTTGCCTGCATCGATATGGGCCATAATTCCGATATTGCGTAGTTTAGCAAGGTTCATCATGGGGGGAGATTCTCCTCGTTATTGGTTGGATGAGATAAAAATCTGTGGAGTGTCAAAAAATTGAGTTGGAAATAAATGGGAATTATACCATGAAAAATTTCTTTTCAAGAAAAATTTTTTACTTTTCCTACTAGTCTTGCAATTTTGCAAGCAAGGGGTTAAGATAAAGAGAATTCAAGGGAAATCTGTGGTGGAAGGCGAGCAGGATTCGAGGTTTACATTGGTAGAGACGAATGAGTTGGAAAAACATTATTGAGATTTTATTTTTATTTTTATTTATTTACCCGATTTTAAACTTTATTAAAGGGAGCAGGGGAGAGGGCATTTTTCGGGGTGTTACCTTTTTATTTTTTGCAGGGTATGGTGTGGTTTTTTATATTGCAAAGTATTTTCAACTGGAGCAGTTAAATTATATTTTATCCAATTTTTTGCCAACATATGTTTTTGCGTTGATTATTATTTTCCAGCCGGAGATACGGCGTGGTTTAGTGCGCCTTGGTCAGACGCCTTTGTTGGATAAGATTATTCCGTTGGAGGACACGATTATTGAGGAGATTTTGAAGGCTACGCTGAGGATGTCTCGCAACCGCATTGGAGCGATTATAGCGATTGAGCGAGAGGTGGGGTTAAGGAGTTATGTGGAGGGTGGAGTTTTGATTCAGGGTTTGGTGAGCAGTGAGCTTTTGGAGACGATTTTTTATCCGGGTACTGCCCTTCACGATGGGGCGGTGATCATTAGTGAGGAGCAGATTTTGGCGGCTAGTTGTTTGTTTCCGCTCACGGAGAGCGGTGAGCTGGCGAAGGGGTTGGGTACTCGTCATCGTGCGGGGATTGGGGTGACGGAGGAGAGTGATGCGATTGTGATTATAGTTTCGGAGGAAACGGGGGCGATTTCGCTAGCGCACCGGGGCGAGCTTCATAAAAATTTAGACAAAGATAGCCTGAAAAAACTTTTTACCGATCTTTACTTAACCAAATGAGGAAAGAGGTGGAGAACTTTAAATTCAAAAACAGAAAAATTTTTTCTGTAGATGGAAAATGGAAATGAGGAAGATCAAGAATATATTTTTCTTTTTATTTAGGGATTGGAAAAACAAGCTGATTGCTTTGCTGATAGCTGTGTTTATTTGGTATTCGGTTTCCGAAGAGATTACGGAAGAGCGGGTGTTTTACCAGGTACCTTTGGTGTTTAAAATGCCCAGTGCAGAAAAGTTTAAGGGGGTGCGAGCGGTTTGGCAAGATGTAAAAATGGTAAAGGTCACTTTGCGGGGGAGTAAGTCTAGGCTTGCTCAGGTCAATTACAATGGTTTATTTGTTTATGTCCATATACCCGAGGCAGCTCAGATTGGTTCACCTTTTCTTATGCCTATTTTAAAGGAAAATGTGGCTGTACTCCCAGAAGGTGTGATGTGCATAAAAATTGAGCCATCCAAAGTCAATTTTATTTTAAGTAGAATTGTAAAGAGACGTTTGGAGGTAGACATTTCTAATTTGCGCTTACCTTCTTCTTTTGAGGTGGAGAGTTACCGTCCAAAGCGGGTTTTGGTCAAGGGGCCGGAGTATATTTTAAATCAGATTTCTCAGCGGCCTCTGAGAGTATTGGCGACGGCTATTTCTGGGATTTCTAGCACTTCTGGACAGAGGATATTGGAATTGCCTGTGGAGATTCCGAGAGAGTACCGTCATGAGGTAGAGTGCGATCAGGAGGTGGAGCTTGTTTTGAGGCGTCGTCAAAAGCTTCCTCCGCCTCAGCGAGTAGCTATTCCCATAAGGATATTGATTTCAGATAATTTTAGCGATTATGTTCGTCGAAAAGCTCCGCCGGCCCTTACCAAGGATGCGGTATTTTCTGTGGAGCTTTTAAAGAAAACGGCATATTTAACTCTTCAGGGGCCTAGGCCAGAGATGGAAAAGGTTTTGAAGCACCCTCAAAAGTACATTGATTGCTATATTCGACCAGAGAATTTAGCACCGGATGTATTGGATTGGTCGGAACCTTCGTTTCGAGTTGTTCCCTCTGTGGGGGCTCGGGAGCCTAGTCCGATTGTGACGTCTTTGCGGGTATATCTTGACAGGGGTTTGAAAAAGGTTAGAATTCTCAAGGTTAAGCCGTTGCAGGTGGAGTTTTATATTGTCAAAAGGGAGAGGAGTGTGAAGTAGGGGGGGGAGTTTGAAGAGGATGGTTATTATTAAACTGAGTTTGGTGATTCGTGGATTTGGAGATGTTTCGAAGAGCTTGTTGGGAGTTTTGTAGAAGGTTTTTGAAGTTATGTTTGGTACGGATGGGATTCGAGGTTATCCAAATCAGGGATATTTCTCTCCGGAGAAATTGGTGAGATTGGGGAGAGCATTGTGTCATTTTCTTCGGGAGAGGGGGTTGGATCAGCCGGTATTGTTGGGGAAGGATACGCGGGAGTCGGGAGATATGTTGGCATCTTCGTTGAGTGCGGGTTTGACTTCTGGTGGTTTTTCGGTGGTTTGGGGGGGGGTATTGCCTTCAGGGGCGGTGGCGTATTTGAGCAGGAAGAATGATTTTTCTTTGGGAGTAGTGATTTCTGCGTCTCACAATTCTGGCGAGTACAATGGGATTAAGTTATTTTCTGCGCAGGGTAAAAAGTTAAAGGTGGAGGAGGAGAGGCAAATTAAAAGGTTTTATGAGGAGGGTAGAGGAGTTGAAGGTAAGGGGATGGGGCGGATTGAGATTTCTTCTTCTCATTTTCAGGCGGAGTATTTACAGTTTTTGGAAGAGGTATTTTCTGGTTTATCGTTGACGGGGTTTAAGGTACTTTTGGACTGTGCCCATGGGGCATGTTTTCAGGTTGCGCCGGAGGCATTTCGGCGTCTTGGGGCTTATGTGGATGCGTACAATGTACTTCCCAACGGCAGGAACATTAACCAGGGTTGTGGTGCCACTTCACCGTCCTTTGCTCTCGAGCGGCTTCAGGCGACGGAAGCGGACATTGCTTTTAGTTTTGATGGGGATGGAGATAGAGTCATAGTCATTGCGCCGACGGGGAAGGTATTGGATGGGGATCATTTGCTGGCCATATTGGCTTTGTTTTACCAGCGCAATGGTTGGCTTTCCTCTTCGAGGGTGGTATCGACGGTGATGAGCAATGTGGGGTTGGAGCGTTTTTTGGAGCAGAAGGGTATTCAATTGGAGCGCACGGAGGTGGGGGATCGGTGGGTATTGGAGGCGATGGAGGCGGGAGGGGTGGTGTTGGGAGGGGAGCAGTCGGGGCATATTATTTTGCGCCGGTATCATAGCACAGGGGATGGGATATTGACGGCTCTTGAGCTCATGCGTGTTTTGGTGGAGACGGGGTTGAGTTTGGAGGAGTTATTGGAGGGATTTCGGCCTTATCCTCAGTATTTAAAAAGTTTTTCGGTAAGTTGTAAGCCACCTTTAGAGGAGCTAACTTCGTTGCGAGAGATTTGTGAGGAGGTGAGAAATAGATTAGGTTCGGAGGGGAGGATTCTTTTGCGGTATTCGGGGACGGAGCCTTTGTTGCGGGTGATGTTGGAAGGGGAGAGCGTATCTTTGTTAAAGGAGTTGATGGAGAGGATTGGTGAGGGGATCGAGGCTTCTTCACAGTTGCAGGGGCTAGGGGCTGGATAGTTTTTTTTGTCTTTATTTTTTTGGAAAGGGAAGAGGATGGAGTTAAATTCATCAATTTTAGCGAGAAAGAACAAGTTTTTCTCCAATTTTGAAGAAGGAGAGGTTCGTGTTCTTTTGAATGAGGGGGTGATCAACCGTTACAATCGCGGGGATTGTGTATTTTTGAAGGGGGATCCGGGCGAGGCCCTCTACATTATTTTGACGGGGGAGGTGGAGATTTTGTTGGAGAATAGGGAGGGTTTGGAGGAGGTTTTGGCGATTTTGGGCCCGGGGGATGTTTTTGGAGAGGGGAGTTTTGCCACAAAATCGAGGCGTTCTGCCAAGGCTGTGGCTGTTCGGGACACGTATCTTTATGCGATCACCACCGATCATATGCAGAAATTGCTGGAGAAATCGGCAAAGATCACTGCCAAAATGCTTTTAGAGCTTTTGAAAATCACCTGTCAACGTCTCTCCATTACCAATATTCGCTTGAGTAAATAGAGGTTTCGCTGTGATGGAAAAGAAAAGAGAAGCTCAAAAGTCCAAAGATTTTATTCGTCAAATCATCGATAGAGATTTAGATACGGGGAAATATGGTGGCCGGGTGCACACACGTTTTCCTCCGGAGCCCAATGGTTATTTGCATATTGGGCATGCCACGACGATATGTTTGAACTTTAGCATTGCCCAGGAGTATGGGGGGCTGTGCAATTTGCGTTTTGATGACACCAATCCCACCAAAGAGAGTGAGGAGTACGTGCGCGCGATTCAGGAGGATGTGCGTTGGTTGGGGTTTGATTGGGGGGATAGGATGTATTTTGCTTCGGATTATTTTGAAAAGCTTTATGAATATGCTATGGAGCTGATCAAGCGGGGTAAGGCCTATGTTTGTGATTTGAGTGCGGAGGAGATTCGCCAGTACCGGGGGACGTTGACGGAGCCGGGGAGGGAGAGTCCCTATAGGAATCGGAGCGTTGAGGAGAATTTACGCCTTTTTCAGGAGATGCGTCAGGGCAAGTACAGGGATGGAGAGAAGGTATTGCGCGCCAAGATTGATATGGCTTCGCCAAATTTAAATATGCGGGATCCGGTGATTTACCGTATCATGCACGTGCCTCATTATCGCACGGGAGAGAAGTGGTGCATTTATCCCATGTACGATTACACTCACTGTATGAGCGATTCGTTTGAGGGGATCACCCATTCTCTTTGCACGTTGGAGTTTGAAAATCATCGTCCGCTCTACGATTGGTTTTTGGATGAGCTTGAGCTTTACCATCCGCAGCAGATTGAGTTTGCTCGGAAGAACCTGAGCTACACGGTGATGAGCAAGCGCAAGCTAGGGATTTTGGTGGAGAAGAAAATTGTTCGCGGTTGGGATGATCCCCGCATGCCCACGATTGCGGGGCTTCGCCGGCGGGGCTATACGCCGGAGTCTATCCGGATGTTTTCCGAAAAGGTGGGGGTTTCCAAGCGAGAGAACACGGTGGAGTATGCGTTGTTGGAGCATTGTTTGCGGGAGGATTTAAACAAGCGCGCCAAGCGTGTGATGGGGGTATTGCGTCCGTTGAGGGTGGTGATCACCAATTATCCCGAGGACAAGGAGGAGTGGTTGGAGGCCATCAACAATCCCGAAGACCCATCTTCGGGGGTTCGAGAGATTCCATTTAGTCGGGAGCTTTACATTGAACAGAGCGATTTTATGGAGGATCCGCCCAAAAAATTTTTCCGTCTAGCCCCGGGTAGGGAGGTGCGTTTGCGCTATGGGTATTATATCACCTGCCAGGAGGTGGTCAAAGATGAGGCGGGCAATATCCAGGAGGTGCGTTGCACTTACGATCCACAGACCAGAGGGGGAGATTCTCCCGATGGTCGAAAGGTAAAGGGTACTTTGCATTGGGTGAGTGCTAGGCATGCGGTTTTTGCGGAGGTTCGGCTTTACGAGCATTTATTTATCAAGGAAAATCCGGAAGAGGAGGAGGATTTTCTCTCCGCTGTCAACCCGGATTCTCTTGTGGTTTTAAAGAGCTGTCCTTTGGAGCCTAGTTTGTCCGAGGCGAAGTTGGGGGAATACTATCAGTTTGAGCGTTTGGGGTATTTTGTGCTGGATCCGGATTCTACGGAGAATGGTTTGGTTTTTAATCGCACAGCTACGTTGAGGGACACTTGGGCCAAGCTTCAGAAGCAGGCGAAGGGGAGAAATACGAAAAAAAGTAGCAAGTTGTAAGATTTTTAAGGAGGAGGACAGATGGTGAGGCTACCTTTGAAAGGATTGGATCGGGATTCTCTTTTTGAGAGGATGCAGCGCTATCGTCAAAACGATCATCCTTGGCGGGAGGGAAGGATTTTTGGGTATATTTTTGATGTGGACGAGGAGGTGCGGGAGGTAATTCGGCAGGCGTATACTTCTTTTTTGACAGAGAATGCGTTGGATCCAACGGTTTTTCCCAGTCTGCTTGAGATGGAGAGGGAGGTGGTGGCCATTGCGGCTTCTCATTTGCAAGGGGATGGGGAGGTGGTAGGGAATTTCACCAGTGGTGGGACGGAGAGTATTTTTTTGGCGGTAAAGGCGGCTAGGGACAAGTTTCGAGAGGAAAATCCGCATCTGACGCAGATTCAGATGATTTTACCTGTTACTGCGCATGCGGCGTTTCACAAAGCGGCTCACTACTTGGATGTGGAAGCGATCGTTGTGCCGGTAGATCCGCGGACGTTTAAAGCGGATGTGGAGGCCATGAAGGATGCTATCACAGAATCTACGTTTTTATTGGTAGCGTCAGCGCCGTCGTATTCTCACGGGGTGATCGATCCCATTGAGGAAATTGGTCAATTGGCATTGGAAAACAATATTTACTTTCATGTGGATGCTTGTATTGGGGGTTTTTTGCTTCCTTTTTGGCGCAAGTTGGGGCGGGATATTCCTTCGTTTGATTTTTCTGTAGAGGGAGTTAGTTCGATTTCGATGGATTTTCACAAGTATGCTTATGCTGCCAAAGGGGCTTCAGTGGTTCTTTATCGAGACAAGGGGTTGCGCAAATATCAGATTTTCACTTGTTCCCATTGGACCGGTTATGCGATGGTAAATCCGACTGTTCAGAGTTCCAAATCGGGTGGTCCATTGGCCTCGTGTTGGGCGCTATTAAATTATCTTGGTGAGGAGGGTTATTTGGAGTTATCCAGAAAGACGTTGGTAGCCACCGAAAAGATTTCTCAGGGGATTGAGAGGATAGGGGGGTTGTATATTTTGGGGGAGCCGGAGATGAGTCTTTTAGCTGTGGCGTCTGATGAGGTGAATGTTTTCCATATTATTGATGAGATGCGTGCAAGGGGTTGGTATATACAGCCGCAGTTTGCGAGGGGAGGGGGAAAGGAGAATTTTCACCTTAGTATTACTGCGGCTCATTTTTCCTTGGTGGATCCATTTTTAGAGGATTTGGAGGAAAGTGTGGAGAGTGCTCGGAGATTGCCACCTCCCGAGGAGGTGGATTTAGGTGAGCTGAAGGTGGAGGATTTGGACGAGGTGAGTATGGGGGCTTTTTTGGAGATGGTGGGGATTAGGGAGGGGAGGCTTCCTTCGCGGATGGCAGGTATTCATCAGATGCTCAATTCCTCATCGCCTGAGTTGGTGGAGGCTTTTTTGCGCTATTTTTCCAATGAGCTTTACTCTTTGTAAAGTTTTTGGGAGAAGTTTTTGGAAGTTCGGAACCTTTTTTCAAAAAGGTTCCGAGGAAGGGAAGTTTTGGAAAAGGGGTTTTTAGGGGAAAGTATGAAAAGGGTTTCCCTTACCATGGGAAGGTTATGGATATTCCCCCATTTGGTGAACGATTTCTCTATAGTTTTGGATATCCATTACGGAGAGGGTTTGGAGGGTTCGCAGGGTAAGGAGTTCTTCGTTCCAGATGTGCCAGTGTTGGCAAATTTGTCGGATGGTTTCTAGGATTCCTTTTAGGCCGTTAAATTTTAGGACATTTTGGGCGGCATGTTGAATTTGTTTGTTTTTTAGGAAGGCTCGCATTGTTTGGTATTTTTGGGTTTGTTTGGGGAAGGTGATGGATAGGCAGTTGGTGATATTTTCGAAGAGTTGTTTTTTTCTGTGGCTGGCGAAGAGGGGAGGGGTGGGTTTTAGGGAGTTTTGTTTGTGGAGGGAGTCTAGGAAGAAGTGTTTGACGGTGAGGTATTCGTGGCAGTGGGTGGCGAGTTGGTTGGAATTGATAAGGTAGGCGATGGTTAAATTTCGCAGGATGCGATATTTATTTGAAACGAGTTGTCTTCCGTTAGGTAGGTTGAGCAAGAAGTTTTCTAGGTCTTTGTTGAGAAGTTTTTCTTCTTCCAAAAAGGTTTTGAGTTGTTGGATAGATTTTTCACGTTGTTGGATGAGTTGTTCAAAGAATTGTCGCTCTTCAAATGTGGCGCTGATGAAGTTTAAATCATCTTCAATATTTTCTTCGAACGGAAGGGGGTAGGTAGGGGTAGGGATGGCGAGGTATTCGTGATCGAAGAGGGCTCGCATTTTTAGGATTTCCATGTAGATAGGTTTGCGCATTCGGTTGATTTTTCTGACGGCTACATGGAAGCCGCTGTGGAGTTTTTCAAAGTGTAAGGGAGTGAGGTTGGGGTGGAGAATATCCCGGATGGCTTGCAATAATTTTTTTATGGCCAACTTTAGAGCAATGCTTCCGAGGTAGAGAAAGTAGACGGGGAGGAGAAAAATTTTTCCCTGGGAGCAGTAGTCTGAGTACAGTTGAAAGGGGTTGAGGACGCGCCATTTTTTGGGGAGATGATGGAGGGGATAGGAGCCGAAGATATCGCGGAACATGGCTTTTCTATCTTGGCAGAGGAGGTGATAGATATCTTGTCCAAATTGTTGTTGGATATATTTTTCTCGTTGTGGATCTTTGCTTAGGAAGTAGAGTGCATTGAATTCTGTGGTGCGGTAGAGGTTGGAAATTTGTTTTATTTCTTTGGTTGTAGGGGGGTGGGGTTGAGGATTTTTTTTTCTTTCGAGCCAGGCTTGCATGGATGTTTTTTCTTCGGGACTTAGGTGAGGGAGGTCGCTGAGGGGGAAGCAGTTTTGATTGTATTCTACTAGGAGTCTTGCGGAGCGTTGGGCGAGGGAGTGGGTGATAAAGTGGAACCAGATATAAGGGCCAAAAATTCTTTTACTTTCTTTTAGATCTAGGTTTTCCAGTTGTTTTAATTCTTTTTTACTGTATTTGAGTTTAAACCGTTTGATTCCATCGATGGTTAGGTTTCCTAGGAGTTGCTCACAGGTTTTCACGTCGGAGTGATGGAGGGTAGCACCGTCGAGGTAATCTCGGTAGAGGAGGGTGATTCGTTGGGCTTCTTCCCAGAATATGTGATGAGATTTTTTTTTATTTGTGTGGATATTGGCGCTTTCGGCCACTAGTTGGAAGAAATCATTTTTGTTATAGAGGGTATCTCGTTCTAGTTCTTCACCTTGGAGGACTCTTTTGTAGAGTACATTTAGGTCTCGTTGAGAATTTTTTATTTTGAGTTCTTTTAGCAGGTTGATGTATTGGGCTTCTGCGACGCGGTCATAGAAGAAGGAGGCTTGCCCGGCGATTGCCAGAAACCAGTAGCCTAGGGCGAGGGGGACGGCGCAGAGGATTCCTAGGATAATGATGGGAGTACCTAGGGTTTGGCTTAGGAAGCTGGTGGCGTGGATAAGGGCGGGAATTTTGATTAGGTGGGCGAGTCCTTGTAGGAGGAAGAAGATGGTTCCCAAAATGATTAGGCGTATTGCTGGGCGTTGTGTTGCTTTTACGAAGCTTTTGCCTACTCGATCTAAAAGTTGAGGCGCGGTTACAATACCGTGAAAGTCGGCTAGGTAGTAGATGGCTTCGAGGATTTTTTGCAGGGCCAGCCCGATTTCTCTTCCAGTTTGGGCGGTGATTTCGAAGGAATTTAGTTTTTCCATATTTTGGCAGATTTTGCGAATTAGGGGGAGTTTACGGACAATGGGAACGTTGAATAGTTTTAGGTAGCGAGCTGCGGTTAGGCAGGCATGTCTTCCCAGAATTTCTTGTACTTTATTGGCATCCATGTGGGTCATTTCGTAGATAATGCTTTCTAAGGAGACCTCTTGGATTGCTTGATTTTTGGTGATTTTATCGTCTAGGAAGGTACGGTATTTGCCTTCTCCAAGGGAGGTTTTATCCAATAGGAGGTGTAGGCGGAGGATTCTCCATTGTAGAATTTCCAGTTTTTCTTTTTCTGGGATAATTTGTAGAGCTAGCCAGATGCGGCGACTGGTGGTTTGTTGGAGTTGAAAGAGTTTTTCGAGGGTGTTTTTTGTTTCTTTAGGTTGGAAGGGTTTTTGGCTAAAGATGACAATTTCTTTATTTAGAAGAGAGGAGTATTGTTTGACAGCTCGGTCTAGGATTCTCACCAGTAGCAGGAAGAGGCGAAATAATCGGACAAACGGGCGTGCCACGCGTATGTAGCGCAACATTCGGGTTAGTCTGCCCAATCGGGCTAGTCGGCCGGCTCGAAGGACATCTGCTTCAGCCAAAGTTAGGAGGCTGAAGGGGATGGAGGGCAGAAAGTCAAAGAGAAAGTGGTTTTTAAAATACAAGAATTTATTATTAGACAAAAAAAGTTTGGTAAAAAATTCTAGGAGGAATATGGCGCAAATTCCCACGTCGGTCCACATTAGAGTTAGGCGTTGGGAGAGGGTTAGGTCCACGGTTTCCTCCACCACCATGAGGGCGATGACAGCTAGGATGAGGAAGAGGATAAGGTTTTCAAAGAAGCTGACGAAGCGGTATCCAAAGATATTTTCTAGGCGATGTTGTAGAGCTTTTTCCATTGCTTCGGTGCGGGCGTATTTTTCTAGTTTTTTTAATTTTTTAGCTTTTGTTTTTTCATCTTGAGGGAGGAAGTGGTAGGCTTCTTGGATTTCTTTTTGGAAATAGTGGAGGGTTGCCACGGCTTTTTGTAGGGGTATTTCTTCCACTTTTACTTTGAGTCCATTGGCATATTCTAGGAAAAGCTCAAGGCATTGGGATTTAAATTCTTCTTTTTGGGGGTGGAGGTATTCTAGGAGTTTAGTTTGTTTTTGTTCTAGGAGTTGGCAGGCATTTTTTAGTTTCTGTGCGGATCTTTCTTGTTGGCAATTCATTGTTAGGGCCCATTTGGCGCTTCGCTGGAGGTGGTGGGAGCGTTGGAAGACTAGGAACCATTCTTGGGGAGAGTAATTTTGATTTTGTTCCACGATACGGGTTAGGTCTTCTATTTGTGCAGTTAAAAGTTCTTCTTCGCAGTGAATTTTATCCAGTTTTACGGTTTTGGTGTCCCATTGTTGTTTTTCCAGCTGTCGTATTTGCTCATCCAGTCGTTCCAATTCTTCTTCGATGTAGGTTAAAGGGTTTTCGGGCACGATACCTTGACGTTTTTCGGATAGTCGAATGAGCCATAGGATTTCATCGCGTATTCGGTAGAGGTTTTTGATTTGCGTTTGGATATCGTCGGATTGTTCTTGAATTTCGAGCAATAGGGTTTCGTGGCGTTCGTTTAAGAATTCGTCGACCAGGGCTGGATCTGCGTTTTCCGCTTGTCTTTCCACGATTAGGCGGATTTGGGTTCTTAGGCTAATGGCTTCTTGATGGAGTTCATTTGCCTGTTGGTAGCGGGCCGCTGCTTCGAGGGACATAGCCAGTTGGAGTCGTTCCCAGCACTGCGCTAGGTCTAGTTGGTCCATTTTTCCAAGTTCTTCTTTAAGTTGTTGGAGTTTTTGTTGGACTTCTTTTAGGCTATAGGAACGTGTATCCCTCATGGATCTGTTGTCCTTTAGGTTTTGAGGTTATATTTTTTGCAGATATGGCGCCTCAGGGACTCTAGTGCCATTGTGGCGAAGAAGAGTTTATTTTTTTCTCTTTCGCGAAAATCCACACAGAAGCGCCAGCTATGGCTAAGGTTTTGGTAGGCGATGGCGATGCAAATGGTTCCTACTGGTTTTTGTTCACTGCCGCCGCTAGGTCCGGCGATACCGGTTGTGGCGAGGCCTAGGTCGGCTTGGCTATGTTTTTGGATGCCTTTGGCCATTTGGGTAGCTACTTCTTGGGAGACGGCTCCGTATTTTTGAAGGGTTTGTGGGCAGACGTTGAGGAGGTGTTGTTTGAGGGAGTTGGAGTAGGCGACCACCGAGCCCAAGAAAAATTGGGAGCTTCCCGGAAAATTGGTCAGAAGATCAGAGACAAGTCCGCCGGTACAGCTTTCCGCCACGGCTATTTTCAGCCCCAATTTTTGGAGTAGATGGGGGACTTCTTCTTCTAGGAAGCGTCCTTGCCAAGAGACGATCCACTTTCCTACTTTTTGTTTGAGCCAATCGAGTGCATTTTGTAAATTGGCTTTGGGGGGGTAGTAGAGCCTGAGTTGGATTTGGGGGAAGTGGACTCGGTAGCCGAGTTGGATTTGGGGGAAGAGTTGGGGGAAGTCGTTGAGGATTTCAGCGGCTTCTGCTTCACGGCAGCCGAAGAGGGTGAGGGTTTGAAGGCCATGGTGGGGAGTTTGTAGGGTGTTTTTTATTTTGGGCAGGACATATTTTTCGAACATGGCCTTCATTTCTTGAGGGACGCCGGGCATAAAGTAGAAGTGGCATTGATGGATTTGGAGGGAGAAGCCTACCGCTGTGCCTTTGGGGTTAGGGATAGCTTCTGCGCCTTTTGGTAGGAGGGCTTGTTTGGCATCTGTGGAGGTGAGTGGACGCGAGAGGGTGCGGAAGAATTCCTCCATGTATTTACGAGCTGTGGGATTGGGTTCCAGTTCTGTGCCGGCGGCTTGAGCGGCGGCTTGGGCGCTTCGATCGTCGTCTGTGGGGCCAAGTCCGCCCGTGACTAGGCAGAGCTTGGAGCGTTGACTAGCTTCTTGAAAAGCTTTTCTCAGGACTTCTTCTTCATCGCCTATGGTGGTGATGCGTTGGACTTGGATGCCTAGGGGCTGGAGTTCTTTGGCGAGGTAATGGGCGTTGGTATCTAGGGTGGCACCGGTGAGGAGTTCTGCGCCTGTGGAGATAATTTCCGCTAGCATGTGTTCTCCTTATTTTGGGGAAGTGGGGAATGGTTGAATCGCTCCACTTTCTTTTTCTATGGAAGCTAAGGGGATATGGACGTCGTGGAAAAAGGCGATGACGTCTTGGGGGGAGATATTTTCTAGCAATTGTTTTTTGGCATCGTAGCTTGTTTTGGGTTCTATATCCAAGCTGGAGATATAGGGCAGTCGGAGGTGGGCGGTGGTAGGGATAAGGTCGGCGGCAAAGATTAGGTTGGCTTGGTCTTGCCACTGGGCGATTTGGTGGCCGGGGGTATGTCCGCCGGTGAGGGTAGCTTTTAGGGATCCCTCGAGGGTGGTGGAGCCGTCTAGGAGCTCGAGTTGGGGGGAGTTTTGGAGGGCATTTAAGACGTCCTTATCAAAGTCATTTTGGCATCGCGGAGGTGGATTATTGGCGAATTCCCACTCTTTCTTTTGCAGAAAGATTTTGGCGTGCGGGAAGAGGATTTTCCCTCTTTCGTTCAGGATTCCGTAGGTGTGGTCCCAGTGGAGGTGGCTAAGGAAGACGTAATGGACATCGGCGGGGGTAAGTTCTAGGCTTTGCAAAAAATCTAAGATTTTTTGTGCAGGCCCGGGAGTATCGGCGAGGGTGATGGTATTTCCCTCTTGCACAACCAGGGGGTTTAGGCCGAGCAGTACGGTATGGTTTTCATCCACTTTCACCTTTTTGCTCCAGAGGGTGAAGGGGACCACTCCGAACATTACGCCTCCATCGACGCGAATTTTGCCCAGGGTGGTGGTTTGAAATCGGAGCTTTCCGAGTTGATTCATAGCGTACTCCTGATAGATAGGTGAAAAATCGCCACTAATTTTGCCCCGGTGGTAGGTAAAGATTTGGATTTTTGAAAATTTTCCTAGGGCGTTTTTAAGGGCGTGTTCGAGTATTGTTTTTCCACTCTCTTGTCCAAATTTTTTATAGGTAAGGAAAATCCCCCATTTCTCTTTTTGGTTGTGATAGATTTGCTTCCATCTTGGTTGGTTGTGGACCATTTCTTCTTTTGTGGGCACCACTTCTAGATAGATTTGGCTACGGCCAAAAGAGCATTGAAGATGGGGGAGTTCTTTTGGTTCGTTGTTTTTTTCTGTTTGCCATTGGATTTGGAATTGGGTGGCTCCACGTTCTTTGAGGTAGTTGCGCATAGCTTTGAGGAGTTTATTTCGCAGTGAGAATTTAGCCATTTGCACGGACTTCCTCCACTTGCAGAGAGAAATCTAGTGCGGTTGCGGAGTGGGTGAGAGAGCCAATGGAGATGCGGTTAATTCCGGGGATGAGGTAGTGGTGTAGATTTTCTAGGCGGATGCCGCCGGAGACTTCTAGGAGTACATTTTTGGCGCATTGATTGCGGATTTCCACGGCTTGTCTGATTTGCGGGGGCGTCATATTGTCGAGTAGGACGGCATTGGGGTGTGGGGGGTGCTGGAGAATATTTTGGAGCTCAAAAAGATTTTCCACCTCGATTTGCACAAAGATATTTTGGTTCATTTTTTTTAATTTTTGGTAGAGTTGTTTCAAGGCTTCCTTTGGGGTGGTAAAGGCGGCGAGATGGTTTTCCTTGATCAGGATTTGGTGGGAGAGGTTAAGGCGTTGGTTTTTTCCTCCTCCCATGCGTACGGCGTATTTTTCGAGTTCCCGTAGTCCGGGGGTGGTTTTGCGGGTGTCGAGGATTTCTATGCCTAAAGGGGCGGCTTGTTGGACAAATTGTTGGGTGAGAGTAGCTATGCCGGAGAGGCGCATAAGGAAATTCAAAAAGACTCTTTCTCGGCTTAGAATTTCGTACAATTTTCCCTCCAGCGTAGCGACGATTTGGTGAGGGTGGACATTTTCGCCGTCGTTTGCTTGGGGTTGCCCCACCACGCTGGTATTTTCGAAGAGTGGTTTGAGGAGTGCATTTCCTGCAAGCACACCGGATTGTTTGGCTTGCACTTTGGCTTTTGCCCAGACGTGAGGAGGGAGGAGGAGGGAGGAGGTGATATCGCGCTCTACGTCATCTTCTTGAAGGGCAAGGGAGATCAGTTTTTGGACAGAATCGCTCCACATGAAAAGAGTCGCTTTCGTTTACTTTTGCATTTTGATTGAGGATAAGAAACTAAATTATAGTGCTTATAGAGAAAAAAACAAGCCGTGCAAAACCTATGGGGATGAGAGGTGGATTTTTGAGCTTTCCGCGATTTGTTTTGAGGAGGATTTAGGATTGGTTGAGGAAGTGGGCGAGTTGGGGGTTATCCCAGATCCTATTTTTCAGGATGATTTGCAAAGTATTTTTTGTAGAGTCTGGAATTTCTTTCCAAAAATTGCTCAATATTTTTTTTGCAATAGACTTTTTTTCGCTTTTTGGAGCTTGAAAAAGGGCATCGTCGAACTGGAGTAAGAGGGGGAGGAGCTTTTGTATATTTTGTTTGGCTTTTGGGTTTCTTTGGAGGAGGTGGAGGGAGGCATAGAGAGCGTAGCGGTTATAGGAGATGGTGATGAGGTCGGTAGGTGAGTTGTTTTTGAGTTGTTTGAGTTTAGGTAAGATACCCTTTGTAGAGAGAGTGAGAATTGCTAGTTTTCTTTCCAGAAGGGGAAGCCAATATTGCATAAAAAAAGATTTACACTTTTTGCAAAGAGCTTTGGAGCACTTTTGAATAAGCTCAAAGGCTGAATATCTGTTTGGCAGAGGAAAGAAAAGAAATTTAGCCAGAATGAGGGCACAGTGTTTGTTTTGCGCGCGCTCCAATAGTTTTGGAACAGATTTAGCGATTTGCTGGAGGTTGATTTTTTTCTCCGATAAAGATTGCGCACTCACTTGCCGATAAAGCTCGAGCAGCCAAATCGTGTAGTTGGCTTGGAGTTGTTTCGTGTTCAGCGGCAGAGGCGGTTTCCGCAGTAAAGAGGAGAATAAGAGAGAGGGATTGGGAAGGTTGTGAAAGTCCTGAAGCAGGGTAGGAGGAATGTGGGTGGGGATAAGATGCCCTTTTTTCCAATAAATTTGGGATTTTTTTATTTCTTTTTTAAGTTTTACAAGAAGGGATTGAGCTGTTAAATTCTTTGGAGGTTTTTGAAGAGTTTTTTGTATCAGCTTTGAGTGAAGAAAAAGATTAGATAGTTTGGGGATTGTTAGAGCGGTTGCCAAAAATATAAAAGTAGGAAGTTGAGGGAAAATAGAGGCGGGAAGGGGCCGCGGATCTTCTAAGGTTAGAGGGGAGGTAGGATTTTTTAAGAGATTGAGAAAAAGCTCTAGGTCGTTTTGGAGTTTTTGTGAGTTGTAGTTGGTTTGGAGACATGATTGAGCAATGTGGAGGAGTTGTTCTTCTGCTTTTTGGCTGGTTTGTTTGGCTGCGGGAAGGGTTTTGGAAAAAAACTCTGCCACCGCGCCTCTTTGCCAGAAGGAGATAGGTTTATTTTGGATATACGCTAGAAATTCTGAGAGGCGGTAGTTGGAGATTTTAGCAAGTTCATTTTCGGTGATGCCTTGGTAGGGAAGAAAGGGTTGGTGGAGCAAGGTGGAGATGATCTTGAGTAGGATCATTCCTAGGGCGTAGAGATCGAGGGAGAATTCAGTTTTGGAAAGTGAGAGCAATTGGGGCGAGGCATAGAGCTTACTTCCTTGGATAAGGAGAGGTGTTCCTACGGTTTTTGTAAGCCCAAAGTCTGTTAGGAAGGCTGAGGAGGAGCTGAGCAAGACGTTGCCAGGCTTAATGTCGAGGTGTACATATCCTTTTTGATGCAGGTAATGGACCGCTTCCACCAGTTCACTATAGCGTTGAAATAACCAGAGAGGGTTTTGTTGGGCTTCTTTTAAGATTGTCTCTCGTTCAGAGGCAATTTGTTTCACATCGCTTAGGTGGATAGGATAGGATTGGGTGGGGGAGAGTTTTTTCAGGTAGGGAGGTAGAGTATCTTTCGCTTTGGTTTGGTTATACAGAGCGTTTAGCAGGCCTTCTAGGTCCCAAGCGCGGAACGGCATTATCATGATAGACATATCTGTGGTTTGTTTGATGTGGTAAATGGGGATAATGTGGGCGTGTTGAGAGAGGCAGGAGAAATCGGGGCTAGAGAGGGAAGGGGGGGGAGAGTAGGTTTTTTTCAATGCTAGGAGGAGTTGCCCTTCTCGGATAAAGTCGATGACTCCTTCTCCGCCTTTGGCCCAATGGGTTTGTATTTCGACTTTTTGGGCGGCTTTTTTATATATCTCTAGCAAGTGGGAGGAGAATAGTTGGGAGGAGAAGGGTTGAAAGGAGCAGTCAGACGGAATCATGCGCTTTTTTCTAATGTTTTCTTTTTCAAGGTTTTATTTGCGATATTTTATCATTTCCGCTTTGATTCGTCTACTTTTTCTCCAAAATTTAGAATTTCTTCCAAATACGCTTTTTCCTCTGTATCAAGGAGTTGGGTGATCGCGTACTGTTTTAGATAATTTTTGGCGTGTTTCTTGGCCCGCTTCAGGTTTTGAGAAGCAGTATTGCGGTCTTTTTTACAGTTGGGTTTTAAGTTTAAATAGGTAGCGATTTCATCGATAATTTCGCTCTTAACCTTTTTTGTGGAAAGGGATTTGAGGGCAAACGGGAGCCAATATTTAAAAAGGATATCGTAGTATTTGTCTAGTTTTTTTTCTTTGCAGTAGTTTTGGTAGGATTTTTGAAATTTTCTCAGAATATCTTGGGATATTATTTTTTTCTCATCATTTTCTAGATCGTTGGAGATGGTGTTTACATGCGCTGTATGGGAGGAGTTGATATAGGTGGATAGAAGAGTTTCTAAAGACAGGCTGGACGTTTTGTTTTTTAGGGTATTTTTGATATAATCTCGGGAAACGTTTCGGAAGATTCCATTTAAATAGGTGGAAAAAGAAGAGGTATTTGGGTTAAAATTCCGGAATATCTTTTTTCTATGTTTTAGAAAGTAGGTGTAAAATTCTTGATAAAACTCTTCGTAAATATCTTGCCATCCCTCTTGAGGGATAGCGGCGATTTTCAAGAAAATATAGTAGAAAATTTTTTGAAAGATTTCGGTATTTCGATTTAAGATTTTTTCCAGAGTTTTGTTTCTGAAAGCGATTCCGCCTTTGGCAAGAAAGTATTCATAGCAGCGTTCTTGGATGTTTTTATCCTGTATTCCTAGCTGGAAGAGGCTTTCGGTAAAAGCGTTTTTTAAGTCATTCAAAATATTATTTTGCATTTTTTCTAGATTTAAGGTGAGAGTGGCTTTACCCATATTCTGGGAATGTAGAGGTTGCAAAGAGGAAGAGTAGCTGGAGAGTAGGGAGGTGATCTTTTGATCAAAGGTTTCCAGAACTTTGCGGTCATTGGCCAAGGAACTTTCTTCTAGGTCATTTTCATTGTTGGCGAATAGTTTTACATTCTGAAGCATTTTGCGAAAGGAGTTGCGGCTGAGCTGCTGTAGATCATAGCAGAGAGCTTCTAGGGCTTTTTGAGCTTGATCAGGTGTTTGATTTTGGATTTCTTGGAGGGTATCCACAAAGGCGAATTCCCAAAAATTCCACTTCCCCGTGGTCAGGCTTAAGTATTCTTTGTAAACTTCAGATTTGGAATGAGAAGTTTTTTCTCTCATGGGACTTTCCCTTTCTCGTTAGATGGCTAGCAAGACCAAGCTAAGAAGAAATGTGGAAATGGAATTCATGCTTTGTGAACTTTTTTAAGTAGACGAAAGGATTGCCATTTTTTTGCAAGTGTTAAAATTTTTAAGAAGGATTCTACAATTTCGGTGTTTTGAGGAGTGGAAAATGAAAATCAAAATTGGCTTTATAGTTTGTTTTTTCTTCTATATCCAATTACTTTTTGCTCAAAACCCTTCCCCCAAAAAGCAAAAGCCATCCAGCATTCCCCCTTTTGTGCAAGAGCTAATCTCCAAAATGAGGATCACCGATCAGGATATGTGGAGTGCATTTTATCAAAAGAGAAAGGTTTTCCAAAATTCCTCTTTACGTCCGTGTTTGAGCATTTTTATTTCCTATACTCTCATTCAGCAAAAATTTAAGGACCTCATTCAACTTCCTCTGTCCGTTTTTTATTTGACTGTTTATTTTTTACCCAAAAAGCAAAAGAATTTCCAGGGAATTCGCCTCCATATTGAGCCCTTAAAGAAGGACCCTACCAAAATTCGATTTATAGTCAGCGGCGAGATATTGATTTCCTTTAAGGATAAGCCGTATATGAAGGTCCGTGGTGTTCGGGAAAAATATCTTATGACAATGCAGGGGAAATATCTGGTCTTTACCTCTGAATCCGAGCGAGAGCTGGACAAGCTACACATTTCTTTTTTTAGCTATCGAGATAAATACTTCCAGCTTACAAATATCAAACGAATGAAAACGATTTATCAGGCTTCTAAGGTCTTGTTAGCTTGGATGTTGGAGAAAAATCCCTTAGATGTTTCTATTCAACCCATTGTAAAAAACTCCACATCATTTTATCAAATTTCTTCTGCTATTGAGTGGTCTCATTCCGAGCTTTATGGGCTGAAGAGAGGAATTCTGATAATTTTACCTCTAAAAATCGAAAAGAGAAAGAAATAATTTTTTGTCATCTAACTCTCTATCTGGCGAATAAATTGGTAGGATAGAAGTGTTGTGGTTGGTTTTCGTTCCGTACACTCCTAGAGGTATTTGAAGAACCTGTTTTTAAGGAGAGCAAAGATGAGAGTTGGCGTATTTTGTTTTCTTTTTCTCTGGGGGACTGTTCAGGCCTCCACGTTGGATTATCTTTTATATAAGAGGACGAAAGGAGGTTTTTTGATTTATGGTCAGGCAACGATAGGCAAAAAGGAGTTGGAAAATCGTTTATTTTCTCTACTGCGCCAAGAGCTTCAAAAAAAGAAAGCCTTTCGAGATTTCCAAATTTTGCGTTTTAAGTACCACAATCTTCGTCCTATTTTAGAAAGACTTACTCTAAATATTGAATCCAATCAGTTGAAATGGAGTGCGCTCATACATATCCGCGCCGATCGGCGCACGTGGAAGATCCGCTGGCGTGGATTTAAAACCAAGGCGGGTTTTGTGGACGATGGTTTTAAGGATGTGGCGACGGTGTGGGCTTCGGGGAGGGCGTATCTGGTTTGGGATAGCAAAAAAAACCTTATACAAGGGCCGTTTTCACTTTGTTTGGTTTTGGAGCACGGTGTAGCTCGCCCCAATATCAATCCTCTTCAATTTCTCAGATTCAAGCTCTCTCGGATTCAGAAGCAAATTCCCATTCCTTTTCTCCCCCTTTTGCAGCGTACTCCTTTTCAGCTCAAAAAATATTTCCCGCGGTTTTTTGTCCAAAAATTTGGTTTTTCTCCTACTTCCCAAGGGGATATGCGATTGAGGTTTGAGTTGAGCTGGAAAAAATAGTTGGTAGGTACAGTGGAATGAGTTTAGATGAAGAGCTCTGCAAGGATCGCTTTTTCTCACCCCAGGCGGCGAAGCAATACAGCCAAAAGTTGGTTGGCTCAGCTAGAGATCGTAGGGAGAAGAGATGTATCCAAAGGGCGATGGAATACATTTCGCTCCTGCCGGGAGCTGCGATTCTGGATATACCCTGCGGGACGGGCCGGATCAGTTATTTTCTGGCCGATCTGGGCTATCGGGTTATTGCGGCGGACTATTCGCCTGCTATGATTGAAATGGCAAAAAGAGTGTCTACTTCTTCTTCTCTGATTCGCTGGGAAGTGGAGGATATCTTTTCTTTGAGTTATCCTTCCGAAAGCTTTCCGTTAATTGTTTGCAACAGGCTTTTTCACCATTTTACTCAAGCATCCACGAGAAGAAGGGCGCTTTTGGAGTTGGCAAGGGTTAGCCAGAGGTATGTGATTTTTTCTTTTTTTTGGTCTTTTTCCTTTTCTGGATTTCGTTTTTTTTTGAGGCGCTGTTTTGGCTGTGCGGATTTGCGCGATAGAGTGCCAATATCTTTGCACCGGATGCGCGAGGATCTGGAGGGCGCAAATCTTAGGATAGTTAAGATTTTCCCTACTCGTCCTTTTCTTTCCGCGCAGACTTATTTGTTGGTGGAAAAGTAGAGGGGTGCACAAGAACTGCCCCAAGACTCCAGTTGGAAATAAAATTTCCTACTTCTCCAAAACCCCAAAATCCCATGGATAAAAAAAAACTCTCCTTTATCAGTACCCAAACCCAACGGGCCGATACCTTCCTCGCCCAACAACTCCCCCACCTCTCCCGCTCTTACCTCGCAAAACTCATCAAAAACGGCCACGCTACCGTCCAAAATAAAATCATCAAACCTAGCTATAAACTCAAACCAGGTGAAACCCTACAACTCCAACTCCCCAACACCTCACCCAATCAATCAACGCCACCCTCTCCCGAAAATATCCCCCTCAATATCCTCTACGAAGACCAACATCTCCTCGCTATCCACAAACCCCCAGGCATGGTCGTCCACCCAGGCCACGGAAACCACCACGGTACCCTCGTCAACGCCCTCCTAGGGTACACCCCAAACCTCGCACCCACCGATGACCCCAACAAATGGGGAATCGTGCACCGATTAGATAAAGATACCTCCGGCGTCATCCTCGCCGCCAAAACACCCTCCGCTCATCAAGCCCTCTCCCAACTCTTCCAACAACGACAAATCCTCAAAGAATATCTCGCCCTCTGCGAAGGTATCCCCTCCCCCCCAACCGGTAAAATCTCTGACCCCATCGGAAGAAATCCACGAAATCACCAAAAAATGACCATCCGCTACGACCAAAAAGGAAAACCCTCCCTCACCTACTACCAAACCCTCGAAACCTTCCCCCACATCACCCCAAAACTCTCCCTCCTCCAAGTCCACCCTCATACCGGCCGAACCCACCAAATCCGAGTGCACCTCCAACACCTCGGCTTCCCTATCCTCTGCGACCCCCTCTACGGACGGCGAAAGACCTTTAGCTGGAAAAAACAAACCCTCCTCTCTCGACTAGCCCTACACGCCCACCGCATCCAATTCCAGTGGCAAGGGAAAAACTTCCTCTTCACCGCACCACTACCAAACGACCTCCAAAACACCCTCTACACCCTCCGACTCACCAAAAAATCCTAAGCCCCCGCCTCTAACTCCCTCCATAAACGTTGGAAAAGCACCCGTAAATTCTCGTGAGGTACCAACCGCAACACCTCCTCCCCAGATGCCCAACAATACGCCGTATGCTCGGAAGAAAGAACCACCTCCCCACCATCCAATACCTCCGCTAAATAGTAAACCACCCTCTTCTGCCGCCCCCCAACAGGATACGAAAGCTCCCCCAAAGGCCCTAAAAATCGGACTCCCTCTATCCCCGTCTCCTCCCGCAACTCCCGCAACGCCGCCGCTCGGAAATCCTCCCCTACCTCCAAATGACCCTTGGGAAAACCCCACTCCCCATGCGCTCGACTCTTTAAAAGCAAAAAACAAACCTCACCCCCCTCACGCCGAAAAAGAACTACCCCGCCCGAACGCTCCAAAACCTCAGACATTCTAAACACTCCTTACTCACGAACATAAACCGATAACTCCGCCTGCCTCCAACTTAACCTCCCACCACCAGAAGATATCGCCACAGTAAACGATAAACGTACACCTGAAAAGACCCTTCCCCGAAGAGCCGAAGTTAAATCAAACGATAACGTCCGCGGAACAGACGAAACCTGACGATAAAACCTACCCAAAAAACTAGACCGAGCCTCGTCCAACGGATCCTCCCGAGATAAATTAAAAAATATCCGAACCTCTAACGGCGACTCCGCCGCCTCTACCACCCCACCCCTCAAACGCAATACCACCCTCTCCACCTCCGAAGAACGAAAATGCCCCCCCAACTCCCGACCAGGAAAACGATAACGATTCTCCTCCCCACCCAAAGACACTAACCCCAAATCATAAACAACACTGTAAAGACTATAACTCTGCTCCCCCGCCAAATTCCTCTGCACTAACCCCGCTACCTCCTCCGTGCTCAAATCCTCCTCCCCCAATAACACCATCAACTTGCATAACGCCGCCTCCGGAGTAATATCAAAACCACTCAATACCCCACGCTCCAATAAACTCACACTCGTCTCATATACCCCCAACTCCACCATCCCCTCTATACACTGAGAAACATTGAGCAAAATCACTCCCTTCTCCCGAGCACGCTCTATCGCCTGCAAAAACGATACATCCGTCGGAGCATTCCCCGCCCCATACGTGTTCAAAACAATCCCCCGTAAACGAGGTAAATGAAGCAACCGCTCCATCAAATCACTGTTCTGAATACCAGGAAAAATCTGAAGGCTAATCACATCTGTGCAAAGAGACCTCTTCGTCCGAAAATCCAAACCCTCCGAACAACACAAAAGACTCTCCTCAATCCGAATCCTATCCCCCGCCGTCCCTAACAACGGATAATTGGGCGAATGAAAAGCATCAAAATTCTTACTGCTCAACTTCCGCGCCCGATTGCCACGCAATAACTTCCCCCCAAAGTAAATACAAACCTCCGGAATAACCGGCAAACCCGAATAAGATGGATTGGCTATCAACAGCGCCGTGATCAAATTCTGCTCCCCATCGTTGCGAGGATTGCCCAATATCGGCAACTGCGAACCCGTCAATACCACCGGCTTGCCCAAATTCTCCAACATAAACGAAAGCGCTGCCGCCGTAAACGCCATCGTGTCCGTACCATGCAAAATCACAAAACCTTCATAGCGATCATAATGCCGCTCAATTACCTCCACCATCTCCACCCAATGCCCCGGCTGAATGTCCGTCGAATCCAACGGCTGGGAAAACGCATAACAATCAATCGGAAACTTCTCCCGCATCACCTTCAAACAATGTACCTCACGCTCAAAAACAGACCAAGGCGCCGATACAAGCGGACTATTCGGATCATAACGATCATCCCCCCAACAAGTGGTACTACCACCCGTGTAAAGAAGCAGTACACCTCCCGAACTACTCTGCGACATACAAACCTTCCTACTCTGACAAAAATATCACGAAGAATTCGAGGAGGATTGAGTGTGCTTTTTTTCCCAAAGCTCTCGGAACATCTGCCTCGCCTGATGTAAGCGCCAACGCGCCGTGGCATATGTACAACCAATAATCTCCGCCGTCTCCTGGCAAGAAAGCCCCTCCAAATCCCTCAAAATCAAAACACTCCTGTATTTCGGCGGAATCTTCTTCAAAATCTGATGCACCTCCTCACATAACTCATACTCCTCTAAAGTGTGATACGGCGACGACGAAAAATGAGGATCCTCCGAAAGATTCTCCTCCAACGAAACCGACTTCCTCTTCCCCCACTTGCGCAAATGATCAATGCATAAATTTACCACAATCTGATAAAGCCACGTGTAAAACTGACGCTTCGGATTAAACTTGTCCAAAGAACGATAAATCCGAATAAACGCCTCCTGCGAAATGTCCCTCGCATCCTCATAATTGTGAAGCATATTGTACGCAATCCAGTAGCTCTTCTCCCGATAGCGCTCCACCAACTCAGCAAACGCAGATTTGTCCCCCTGAAGTGACCTCTCAATCAATTCGCTATCGGTGCTCATAAAATAAAAACCTTATCCATCAATGCAGTACAACCTCTCCATTATAATAGGAAAAAATATTCTATCACCCCCACACCATTCCATCACTACCTCCGAACAAAAAACGAACTAAACCTACCCCCCAATCCCTCCCAAAAAGAAATATCCCCAAACGCCTCCCGCAAATGCTCTAAGCTCAACACCTCTTCCACCTCCCCAAATATATACCCCCCACCAGGCTTCAACAATAAAACCCAATCCGCCACCGAAGAAACTACCTCAAGATCATGAAACGTCGCCACCACCACCTTCCCCTCCTCACGCAAACTACCCAAAAGATCCAAAACCCTACAACGCTGACCTAAATCCAAATGGGTCAAAGGCTCGTCCAAAAGAAAAATACAAGGATCCTGAGCAAGCAACTGAGCTATGTGCATCCTCTGACGCTCCCCACCAGAAATCCGCGACGCCATCCTACCCCTCAACTCCAAAATCCCCGCCCGCTCCATCGCCTCCCAAACCACACCCCGATCCCCTACAGCACCTCCAGCACCTAAACCCCAACGCCTACGGGGAAACCTCCCTAACTCCACCACCTCCTCTACCCTCAAACCAAGAGGAAGTACAGGATGCTGAGGTAAATATGCCAAGTTCTGAGCCCTACAACTAAGCGGAAAACTATACCTCACCTCCCCACGCAACGGGGCAATTACCCCCAACAACGTCCGCAAAAAAGCACTCTTCCCCACCCCATTCGGCCCAATCACCGCCAAAAACGACGAAGAAGGCAAACAAAAATTTAATCCCTCCCCCAACGGCTTCTTATACCCATAAGTAAGCTGAACAACCTCTAACACCGAACCGGACATAACTCCTGCTCCTCCGCCAAAACCAACTCTCCCCAACCCCTCAAATCACCTCCCCCAACACAAAACCACCTAACCTAGCAATATCCTCCTCCCTAGGCTCCCGCAACACCGCCACCATCCCCACCCCACAATTGAAAATCGCAAGCATCTGCCGACGTGTTAAACCCGCCAACCTGCCAAACCATAAAAATATCTCCGCCTCCGAACGACTCCAAATCACCTCCTCATCCAAACGCATCTGTAAAGAAGAAGGCAACACCCGTACCACATTGCCATAAATCCCACCACCCGTAATATGCGCCAAAGCAAGCGGACGCAAAAACTCCCTCCCCTCCAACACCCAACGATACAAATAAGCCGGCTCCAAAAGAAAACGATACAACGGACGCGTCCGCCCCCCAAAGGTATAACTCCGATAAAGCTCCCCCTCAGAAAGATATCGCCGCAAAAGACTAAAACCATTGCAGTGAAACCCAGAAGAAGAAAATCCCACCAAAATATCCCCCTTCCTCACCCGATGAGGACCCAATAACTCCTCCTCACCCACCACCCCCACCCCAAACCCCGCTAAATCTAACCTTCCACGCGGATAAAAACCCGGCATCTGTGCCGTCTCCCCACCCAACAACGGCATCTGAACCTCCAAACAAGCCTCCTGAATGGAAGAAAGTATACCCCGATACACCCCCTCCTCCAATACACCCGCGGCGTAATAGTCCAAAAAACCAAGCGGCTGAGCCCCACAAGTGATCAAGTCATTGTAAACCATCGCCACCAAATCCTGACCAAGATGGCGAAAATAACCCGTCTGAAGTGCTAACCATAACTTCGTACCAACCCCATCCGTACTAAGAGCCAAATAGGAAGAACGAGAGGAAAGGGAAGAAGGAAGAGGAACAAGCTGACAAAAAAAATTAGATGGCAGCGGAGACAAAGAAGTATCCATCACCTCCCGAAGTATGGAAATCACCCTCCCTTCGTCTACCCCAACCTCTCGATAAGGCCTCTGCAAAGTCTCAAGCTCCCGCTCCATTCTCCAACTGCTCCCAACTGTAAAGAGCATGACGCAAAAGATAAACGCTAGCCCTCTCCCCCAAATCTAAACCAATTTCATACTGGTTAAACCACACTATCCTACCCACCAACACATCCCCCTCCAACGTGGTAAACCGCACCGGCTTCCTCGCAAGATAATAATCAAACAACAACCTATCCTTAATCCGATACCTGTCCAAAATGCGCTGGATAGGACCTAGACCCTTCTCCACCACTTCCAAATCCCTAGAAACCTTCGGCTGAACCAACGAAGCCTCCTCCTCCCTATAAGAATACTTCACCTCCAACTTCGGCATCCGCAACTCCTCTCCCTGCAGCTGCAACGTAATGTCATAAGGATCATCCACCACCACCATACCCACATTCCGCCGATGGCCATGGCACTCAAAAACAAACGCTAACTTCCGCTTGTACGAAAGAGTAAAACAACTTGTGCGCATATGCTTGCGACGGAACCTCTTAAAATGAACAATCCTCTTCGCCTCCTCCAGAGAAAGACGCTGATGAACCACCTGACCAGCCATCGCCCGATCTAAGCGGTGCTTCCTCATCAGCTCCTCCATCTTCCTGCGCTGAAACATCTCCTGAAGAGCTTCAGGAAGCTTCTTGCGTCCCCGCGCCACCTCCACCGCATACTTAAAGCTCAAACCATTTTTCTCCATCAACTGCTCGGCTTTGGCCTTGATCTCGGGAGGAAGTGACCTGCGGTAGCGACGCCGCTGAGACGAAGAAGAACGCCGCCTCCAACCCTTAGCCCCACGCTGAACTTTGAAACCCGGCCGCCCTTTCCTATGCTTCGAAGAAAAAGAACCCTTCTGAGAAAAATTTCGTCTTCGCTTTCTCTCTTCCATCTACATTCTACCCTTCCAATTTTCCACACACTCTTTCTGAATATGCAGCCCCTCCTTGCGAGAGAGGGACAAGCGCCCTTTTCTATCCACTCCTAAAACCTTCACCACCACCTTCTCTCCCACCCGAAGATAATCCTCAACCGCCTGAACCCTCTTGTGATCAATCTCGGAAATGTGAATCAAACCTTCTACATGGGCATATATGCGAACAAATGCACCAAAATCCCGTATGGAACTCACCTCACCCTCGTAGTACTTGCCTACCTCCACCTGCGCCGTGTGATATTCCACCAACTCCCTCGCCTCCTGAAGCCTGGCCCGACTCCTTCCGTAAATCCGAACCCTCCCGTTTTCCGATACCTCAATGGAGGTCTCCGTGTCTTGCTGAATCTGCTGAATGGTCTTCCCTTTCGGACCAATCAACTGACGAACCGTCTCCGGACAAATCTGCAAAGAAGCCACCTGAGGAGCATGCTCCGAAAGCTCCTGCCGATGAGCACCAAGAGTCTTTGACATCGTCTCCAAAATGCTCAACCTACCCTCCCGAGCCTGCTGCAACGCCCTCTCCAAAACAGAACGCTCCACAGAACCCAACTTATTGTCCATCTGCACCGCCGTGATCCCATCCCTCGTCCCCGCCACCTTAAAATCCATATCCCCTAAGTGATCCTCATCCCCCAAAATATCCGAAAGTATCGCCACCTCCTCTCCCTCACAAACCAACCCCATCGCAATCCCCGCCACCGGCTTCGAAATCGGTACCCCCGCATCCATCAACGCCATAGAAGCCCCACAAACCGTCGCCATGGACGACGAACCATTGGACTCGGTAATGTCAGAAACCACCCGAATGGTGTAGGGAAAAGCATCCCGGGAAGGTATCACCGGCAACAGCGCACGCCGAGCAAGATTGCCATGACCAATCTCCCTCCGACCCGGACCGCGCATGGGACGCACCTCACCTACACAATAAGGCGGAAAATTGTAATGCAAAAGAAAATAACGCTGCCCTTCCCCAAAAATCGTTTCCACCACCTGACTCTCACTCTCCATCCCCAACGTACACGTCACCAACGCCTGAGTCTCCCCACGAGTGAATAAACTAGAGCCATGAGCCCCCGGCAAAATACCCACCTCCACCTCTATCGGCCTGATCTCCCCCATCCCCCGACCGTCTATCCGCCGCCGATCACGAAGTATCTGCGCACGCATAAAACCCGATTTGGCCAACTCAAACGCCTTGGCGCAAAAACCCGCATCAAACCCCTCACCCTCCAAATCCCTATACGCCTCCAAAACCTCCTCTCGTAAGCGCTCCAACGCCTGCCGACGTGCCTTCTTCACAGAAAAACCAAACGCCTCCGCAAAAGAAGCCTCCCACCTCCGACCAATCTCCTCCGCCCTCGCCTCCACAGCCGCCCTATCCCCATCCTCCAACAACGCACGCTTCGGCCTACCTACTTCCTTCCCCCACTCAGATACCCGCTCAAAAAAAGAAACTAAACCCCGCTGCGCAAACTCCATCGCCTCCAAAACCTCCCTCTCCTCCACCTCCTTACCCCCCCCCTCTAACATAATTAACCCCTCCGGCGAACAAGAAATCACCAAATCTAAATCCGCCCTCTCCCTCTCCTGCAACGAAGAAAATAAACGAAACTCCCCCCCAATCCTACACACCCGAACTCCTCCCACCGGCCCTCCCCAAGGAATGTCCGAAATATACAACGCCACAGATGCCGCTAAAATCGCTAACGGCTCCGTATCACACTCCTCACTCGTGCTAAATACATGAACCAAGACCTGCGTCTCATAACGATAATCCTTTGGAAATAACGGACGTATGGACCTATCCACCAGACGCGAAGTCAGCACCTCCTCGTCTGTAATGCGCCCCTCTCGACGCAAAAATCCCCCCGGAATCCTACCCGCAGAAGCAAACTTCTCCCGATATTCTACCGATAACGGTACAAAATCTATCCCCTCACTCGGCTGAGTAGCCGCCGTGGCCGTTGCTAAAAGAAAGGCCTCCCTATACCGCAAAACCACCGCACCATTGGCCTGCTTCGCTATCCTCCCCGTCTCAAACATAATCCTCTCCCCCTCCACCTCCCAACTAAAGCTCGAAGGCTTCGATAAATGTACAAAATTCTCTAAACTCATCCAAAACTACCTTATTTGTAAAAAAATAATTCGAAAATCTTAAAAAATCTTAACGTTTTTTTAGATAAATCTAAAAGTTCTCTTGTTATTTTGAAATATTTATATTATAACACATGAAAAAAACTAATCTATACTTAAACTCTAGAAAATTCGTCAACCTATAAATCTTAACTCAAAATACCTTATCCCTACGCCTAAACCCACTCCCATCATGGAGGAACCTATCTGCACAAAATTATGGAAAATCTCCCTGCTTCTCCCCCCCCTCCTCCTCGGCTGCGTGGAACGTATCCTCATTCTGCGCTCCGATCCACCAGGGGCCGAAGCCTACCTGGATGGCAAACGAATAGGAAAAACCCCCCTCTTCCTCGAATTTACCCACTACGGAGGACGAGAAATTATCCTGAAAAAAAATGGATATCAACTCCTCGTCAAAAACATCCAACTCCAACCCCCTATCTACGAAATCTTCCCCCTAGACTTCGTGTTCGAAATCCTTCTACCCCTATCCCTCCAAGATATCCATACCTATCACTTTAAACTCGAAAAACTACCCCCTGTCCAAGAAAAAAAAATTGAAAAACTCTGGCAACGAGCCTCCCAATTCTCACCAGACCTAAAATAAAAACGCTATGAACTCCCTTCCTATCACAGAAACTACCCTCCAAAACGTACGTATCCTAAAGCGAACAAACCACTGGGATATCTACCGCCTAGACAACCGCCTCCTCTTCGTCGCCATGGATAAAATCACCTATCAACAACAATCCTATCCCATCCCCTACAAAGGAATCGCTATCGCCAAAATATTGGCCCTCTGGTATCAACACCTCCAATCCTTCCTAAAAACCCATTACCTCACCTCCGATATCGAAAAAATCCCTACCGACCTCGGCGACGCAAGACATATCCTAAAAGACCGTACCCTACTGGTCAAAAAAGCTAGCGTGATCCCCATCGATTTCTGGGTCTGCCGCTACCTCCCCCCAACCCTCACCCAATCCTACACCAAACTCCCCTACCTGCGCAAAACCAAACTCCCCCGCGGCCTAACCCCCCAAGAACGCCTGGAAGAACCCGTCATCTTCGCCCGCAACGCCTCCTCTCACCAAGAATATTCTACCCCCTACCTCGGCCTCAGCCAAATGTCAGAAGTGGTGGGGGATAAAATCACCTGGGAAATCCAACAAAAATCCCTCTCCGCCTTCGAATGTCTAGAACAACTCTCCCAAAATAAGGGATTTATCCTAGCACAAATGCGCTTTCGATGGGGACTCCTAGACGGCGATATCCTCCTGATCGGCGAACCCCTGAGCAAGGGAGATTGCCTCTTCTGGAAACTCCAACCCAACCAATCCACCCCCAACCACCAAGAATTAGAACTCTCCTACGAAAGAGAACCCTTCCAACGATTCTGCCGACAACTCCAAAAAAATAACCACCCCCCCCCTCCCCAACTTCCCCCCAAACTTGTGGAGGAAATCGCACAACGCTACCTCCTCTTCTGCCAAAAATGGACCGGATTTCACCCCCGAAAGGAAAAAAAATGAAACTGCCCGTCTGCACCATAGAATGGGTGGGAGACGCCTATGGACACCTCAAGCTCCTCAACCAAACCAAACTCCCCACCCTACTGGAATATAAAATCTGCCACCGCTTCCAAGAAGTGAAAGAAGCTATCGTAAATATGGTGGTCCGAGGCGCACCCGCCATCGGAATAGCCGCCGCCTTCGGCGTGGTACTGGGGGCACGACAAATCCTAGAAGGCGAACATATCACCCTACCATATGTCCTTCAAGAACTCCAAAACTCCCGCCCCACCGCCGTCAACCTATTCTGGGCACTCCAACAACAAGAAAAACTCTACCGCCAAAACCAACACCTCCCCACCAACAAACTCCTCCCTCTCCTCCTAAACAAAGCCCTACAAATACTCCAAGAAGACCTCCAATGCTGCCAAAAAATCGGCTACCACGGCGCCAAACTCCTCCCCCACCGCGCCAATGTCCTCACCCATTGCAACGCCGGCGCCCTAGCCACCGCAAACTACGGCACCGCCCTCGGCGTGATCTACTCCGCCCTCCAAGAAGGAAAAGATATCTCCGTCTTTGTGGACGAAACCCGACCTCTCTGGCAAGGCGCCAGACTCAGTACCTGGGAACTGCAACAAAACGGCGTGAAAACCACCCTTATCTGCGATAATATGGCCGCCT
>RFKQ01000091.1 GCA_003694635.1 Planctomycetota bacterium | reverse complement strand
TAGGGAACTTCGCCTTTTGTCAAGGAGATTTCAGGGAATATTGCCAGAAATTTCGGGAATTTTTCCCGGGAGGTGAGGGGGAAGAAAGGCTTTACCTCCCCGGCGTTTTTTGGTATACTTCTTGAGGGTGTAGGAGGAGAAGTTTTTGAAAGTGCGGAACCTTTTTTTGAAAAAGGTTCCGAAAAGAAAAGTTTTTGGGAGGGGGTAGTAGGGGGAACACTTTTTTCAAAAAGGGTTCCTCCTGTGAGAAGAAAAGGGTTTCCCCTACAGCGAAAAAGTTTTTGGAAAGTCTGAAACACTTTTCGCAACCAATCCTTCAGAAAGGAGGTTTTGATGAGATCGAAATACCTTTTTACCACCGCTATCACGTTGGGATTTTGCTTATTTGTTTCTCCTGTTTACGCTGGGAAAGCCAGAGTTCGCGTTTATTTTTCCCCTCGTGGTGGAGCGGAGAAGGCGATTTTACAGCTTATTCGAAGCGCTAGAGAAGAAATTTTGGTCGCTATTTATATGTTTACCAACAGAGCCATCGCTGGCAAGCTGATCGACGCTGCCAAACGAGGCGTTCGGGTGAGTGTTCTTCTGGACGCTAAGCAAAAAAATATCCCCTACTCTCAGGCAAAAACCCTAGAGCGCTATCGTATAGACATTCGCTATGTGATTCCGCGTCGTGGAAAAGGCGCGGACACCCGATGGAGCAAATTTCACCATAAGTTTGCTGTGATCGATAAAAAATGGGTGATCACGGGAAGCTATAACTGGACCGGAGCGGCTGAGACCAAAAATCAGGAAAATTTGCTGGTGATTTACAGCAAATCGCTAGCAAAACAGTACCGGAAAGAGTTTCTCAAGTACCATAAAATCGCCAAGCGGCCCGTGCAGAGGCGCTGATTGATAATCTGTTTCTTTCAGTAAAACGTTAGGAGGCCTCGGTGTGGATTATGTGGAAATCCCTATCATTTTGATGTTTCTAGCTGCCTTTGGTGGCTTGTTCCTCATATTAAGGTACATTTTTTCTTTGTTTACTCCCTCTCCGAGGTTTGATAAAGGTGCGGCGGGGAGGGCCAATTCTTTCGAATCGCATGAGGTGATCGAGCAGGAAGAACAAATCATTTCTCCATGGACCAAAGTTTTCATCTTCGCGGGCTTGGTGGTAGCCATTTTGAGCCGGCGCTTGCTTTTCTTTTGGATATTTCTAGCGATTTTAGGAATTTATTTTCTTGTTTTTCAGCCCTCTTTCCGTGCCCAAATCCTTCGCAGGATAAAGCCCAAAAACTTTTTTTATTTTTCTGCTCTGGTCGTTATTTTCTTGATTTTGTTTTTAAGCCGAGCTTCTTTTTCCCTTTGGATCTTTGTCTTGTTCTTTTTACTGTTTCTAGCTGTCCAAACCTCTCGCTCAACCGAGCATCCTCAGGAAGATTGGGGCGCTCGTCCCTTCCCTCCCCCTGCTGTGGAACCAAAAACATCCTCCGCCTCTCCCCCCTTCAGCTTAGTGGAAAAGATCCATTCCCTACCTCGTCCTTCCTTCTCTTCTCTCCTCCCCCCTAGTCCCCCTAAGATCGATGGCTACATATTGGAAGAAATTCTAGGCGAAGGTGGATTTGGCACGGTTTGGAAGGGGCGCTCCCAAAGTCCTCTCCAGCGCACGGTGGCGATTAAACTTCCCAAAGAAGAAGAGATAAGGTATTTGAAGAATATGGGGAAATACCAACACAAGCTCCGCTCCAAATATGTGGTGGCCATTGAGGAAGTTCAGCTCACCTCTCCGCCTTACCTTGTGATGGAATATCTGGACGGGGGAGACTTTCAGCAGCTTTTGGACGCATTTGCCCCCCTAAGGCTTGGTGAGGTGCACTGGATATTTGGCCAGATTTTAGAAGGCCTTGCGTTTGCTCATCAACAGGGGATATTTCACCTCGATCTAAAGCCAAGCAATATTCTATTCACCCGCGAGGGCGGAGTAAAAATCAGCGATTTCGAATTTGCCCAGCCTGCGGACCGGCTGACCTCTTCCCTAGCGCTCAGCTCCTGCCAAAACAAACAGCTAGCCGGAACATTGGCTTACATGCCCCCGGAGGTATTGCAGGGAAAAGAAGCGGATGAACGCGCCGATATCTACGCCGTTGGGGTGATGTTTTTCCAATCCTTAACGGGAAAACTGCCCCAGCCCGGCGATGCTTTGGATGAATTCTGCTCCCACACCCCGCCGTTGTGGAATGAACTATTTTTGCGCTGCTATACCCGGTTTGAAAAAAGAGAGCGGAGCGCAGTCGAGCTAGCCCAACTTTTGCACGACGGACTGCCACCAAGCTCCGCTGTCTAACACCCCCTCCTACGCCACTTCAATCAAGCCAGCCGCTCCCTGCCCTCCTCCAATGCACATCGTCACTATTCCAAAAGGCTTTCCGCCTCGTCGACGAAGCTCTGGAATGATCTTGGCAACCAAATAGGCGCCCGTACATCCCAGGGGATGGCCAAGTGCGATCGCTCCACCAAGAGGGTTTACCCGCTCTTCGTCCAGCTTTAACTCCCGAATACACGCAATAGACTGGGAAGCAAACGCCTCATTTAACTCAATGACCTCAATATCTTCTAGGGTTTTCCCCGTCTTCTTCAACAACTTCGGCACCGCTTCCACCGGCCCTATCCCCATAATCTCCGGCGCTACCCCTGCCACTTGAAAACCGCGAAAATACGCAATCGGCTCCAACCCCAAGCTCTTTGCCTTCTCCGCATTCATCACCAACGCTGCTGCCGCTCCATCCGTCAAAGGCGAAGAATTGCCCGCGGTCACATCTCCATTGGGCTGAAAAGCCGGCTTAAGCTTGGCCAACGCTTCCATAGAAGTGTCCCGCCGCACTAGCTCATCCTGCTCAAGGGTGATCTCCTTTTCCACAATGGTACCGTTTTCCTCTTCGTATACCTTCGTGGAAATTGGAATAATCTCGGAAAATTTCTTCTCATCCTGCGCCTTTGCCGCCCGCTGGTGGCTGCGAAGAGCAAAAGCATCTTGGTCTTGACGTGAAATCGAATACTTTTTCGCCACATTCTCCGCCGTAATCCCCATCGCCGTGTAAACCTCCGGATAGTTCTCCACTAGCCATAAGTTGGGGCAATGGGTGTGCTTTTTCCCTCCAATGGGCACCATGGTCATGCTCTCTACTCCCCCGGCAAGGATGGCATCCGCTTGGCCCGTTAAAATGCGCTCCGCCGCTATGGCAATCGCCTGCAGACCGGAAGAACAAAAGCGATTGATCGTCATCGCTGGCACCGTGTAAGGAATTTCCGCACGAAAGGAAGCTAAGCGCGCAATGTTCATTCCCTGCTCCCCCTCGGGCATGGCGCAGCCAATGATCACATCATCCAACTCCTCCGGGTTGAGATTGGTCCGTTTGATCACCTCTCTCATCACCATCGCCAAAAGATCATCCGGACGCGTATCCCTAAGGCTACCCTTTACCGCTCGTCCATTCGGACTTCTCAGTGCGCAAATAATGGCCACTTCTTGCATTCTTTTTTTCTCCTAATTTGTATTAAGAACCTCTATCAACATCAAATTGTTTACAAAATACTCAGAGAGCAAGGAAAGATCAATTGCGCAAGGGCTTCTTGTGCTGGAGCATATGCTGGATTCGGGCCAACGTACCTTCCATACCACAAAGGCTTAAAAACGCCTCCTTCTCCAAATCTAAAATATGCTGTTCGCTAAGTTTGCTTCGGGGGGAAACATTTCCTCCACAAAGCACATACGCCAGCTTGTCCCCAACCACAGCATCATACTCTGTGATAACTCCTGTCTCTTTAAATGCATGTAAGCCATATTTGAACGCAGGGTAGCCCTCTATCCCGGGAAGAGTAAACTCCTCCCATGGCTCCTCCGGACGGTACCCCCCCTTGGCCATGCCTAAAGCGATTTGCTTCGCCTCATAAATCAACTTATCTTTGTTCAACGTATAGGTGTGGTGGGACTCTAAAAATTTTAGGTCCTTTGCCTCCTTGGCGCTGGTGGAAACCTTAGCCATACCTACAATCTCAAATAAATGGCGGAGAATTGCCGTTTTATCTATCACCACTTCTGAAGGGATATTCGCCAAATACCTTTTGAGCATATTCAAGCAGCCTCCTCCTGCGGGGATCAGGCCAACCCCCACCTCCACCAGTCCCATATACAGCTCCACACTAGCATGGATATGATTGGCCGCCATCGCTAACTCCGCACCTCCTCCCAACGTCATCCCAAATGGAGCGGCTACCACCGGCACCTTGGAGTATTTCAGCGCCTGATTGGCCTTTTGAAAATGATCCACCATTCTGGCGATATCGTCCCAATTCTGGCTCATCGCCGCCATACCTAACATCATCAAGTTGGCGCCAACGCAGAAATTTTCCCCCTGATTGGCCACCACAATCCCACAGAAATTTTTTTCTGCTTCCTCCACCGCTCGGAAGGTAGCCTCCACTACCCCATCGTCGATCATGTTCAAAGGCTCAGTGTGTATCTCAAGACATAGAATCCCATCCTCTAAATCAATTAGGCTAGCGGAGGGATTTTTATAAACGGTTTTTTCCTTGGTCAAAGAGGCTAAGGTGATTTGATAAGAAGGAACGTCCAACTCTTTGTAAGTAGCCGTCAAAAAATCAAAATACTTATTTTCCCAATAAAATTTTTTCTGTTCTGTTTTCAAAAGTTTCTCCACATTCTCTGGAATCTCCCATCCCTCTTCCCTCATCAACTCCACCGTTTTCTCCAGCCCAAGAATATCCCATGTCTCAAATAACCCTATTTGCCAATTGTATCCCCATTTCAACGCCCTGTCAATGTTTACAATATCGTCCGAAATTTCTGGTATTAAACTCGCCGCATACCAAAAGCATTTTAACGTGATCTTTCTTGCCACTTTTGCTAAAATATCATCCTCGTCTAAAAGGAAATGGCGAATCCTCTTGGCAAGATCGGAGATATCTTTACTATTGCGAAGTGAAGTATAATCCGGCTTAACCTTCTCCCTATACTCCATCTTCTCCCAATCCAACGTGAGGATCTTCTTGCCTTCTTGAGTTTTCTCTACTTTGTAAAAACCGCACTTGGCCTTTTGGCCTAGCCATCCGTTTTCCAACATTTTTTTGTAAAAATCAGGCAGGCGGAAAACCTCTCGCTCCGGGTCATTCTCCAAAACGCTGTAGAGATAATTGACCACGTTTGAGGTGGTGTCCAAACCCACCATATCCGCTGTGCGAAATACAGCGCTCTTCGGGCGGCCTAACAGCGTCCCAAAGGCGGCGTCAATATCCTCAATCCTCAGCTTCTGGGCAATCATCTCATGAATGGTGAGCATTTTGGCATACACCCCAATCCGATTGGCAATGAAATTTGGAGTGTCTTTGGCGTACACAATCCCCTTACCAAGCTGGTGCTCGCCAAAATCCGCAATGGTCTGAACCACCTCCGGCAAAGTCTTCTCACCGGAGACAATCTCCAAAAGGCGTAAATAGCGAACCGGATTGAAAAAATGAGTGATTAAAAATCGTTGCTGAAAACTCTCCTCCATACCCTCTACCATAGCAGCCAAGGAAATTCCAGAAGTGTTGGAACTGACAATCGCTCCCTCTTTAAGGTAGGATTGAATCTTAGAAAAAAGGCTCTTCTTAACCTCCAGCTTTTCTACCACCGCCTCGATCACCCAATCCGCTTTCTTGAGCTTGTCCAAATCATCCTCCAAATTGGCTGGAACTATCCTTTTTAAATCCCGCTTCGAATAAAGAAGAGCCGGCTTATGCTTGGTCAATTTCTTTAAAGCCGTCTTGGGCAAAATATTCCTGTCCTCTGCACCCTCGGGCACAATGTCAAAAAGATAACACCGAATCCCAGCCCCCGCAAGCTGAGCGGCAATACCACTTCCCATCACCCCAGCACCAAGCACCGCAACAGTCTGGATAGCTCTCATAATTACTCACCTTTCTTAAATATCAATAAATTCAAAGTTAAACTTTTCTTTTTTAAGGGAAAAACTTTTTTCTAAAAGTTTTTCCCCCAAAAACCCCTTTTTCAAAACTTTCTGAAAACCTTTTTGAAAAAAGGTTTTCAGACTTTCCAAAAACTTTTCTCACTCGGAACCTTTTTTAAAAAAAGGTTCCGTACCTCCAAAAACTTTTCCAATTTAGGGGAAAAACCTTTCCCCTAAAAACCCCTTTTTCACATTTTCTCCTGAAAACCTTTTTGAAAAAAGTGTTTCAGACTTTCCAAAAACTTTTCTCACTCGGAACCTTTCTAAAAAAAGGTTCCGTACCTCTTAAAAACTTTTCTTTCCCAAAAATTTTCACTGTGTATACATTTCTGACTCTCCTTCTCTTGTCCTGTTAAACTCGGTTCCAAATCTAAGCTCCTTCGAAAATAAGAGGATCCCCTCTTCGTAAAGAAAACTTCTCTAAACTTCCAGCCCTCCACTCTATCACGGAGTGAGCAGACCAAGAAAAAGAAAAGCGAAAAGGTGGAAGATCACGCACAATTTTGACAACCCTCCTCTCCCGATCCAAAAAGACTACATCCAACGCAAAACGCATAAAGCACGTGTGTATGGAACCGCAAGGCACTATCCACAACGCATGACCTAGCGGCAAACTGGCCCGGCCAAGCAGACCTTTCATCCGAGAAAAAGGGGTATCCGCTATCTCCAAGTGAGAAGCCAACACCGTCTGACTTGGTTTGTGAATCAAGCGCATCACTTCATAAATTGCTGGTAAACCTGAATGGCAATCGGACCAAAAAGCATGATAAACACAGTGGGAAAAATGCAACCAATTAGCGGCAAAAGCATTTTGACAGGCGCCTCTTGCGCCAACTTCTCCGCCCGCTGCGCGCGTTTCACCCGCATCTGCTCCGCTTGGGCGCGTAAAATCGGACCTAGTGGCGTACCAAGCTCGTCCGCTTGAATCAGTGCAGAAACCACACTTCTAGCTTCCTCCATATTCAATCGCTCCGAAAACTCCCGCAAGGCCTCCGAACGAGACTTCCCCAGCTGAATCTGCTGAAGCATCCGAGCAAGCTCATCCCGCAACGCATTCTTCCCCTCCTTGTCCACAATGCGCTGCAAAGCCGCCGTAAAATCCAACCCAGCCTCCACCGAAAGTGTAAGCAAATCCAACACATAAGGAAAACGAATCCGAATCTCAAATTGGCGGTTCTTCGCCTGATCCATCAGCGGCAAAAGAGGGAAGAAAAAACCTAGCCCACCAAAAACAACCACCAACCATAAAGAATCAATCTCCGAATAAAAAACCAAACCCAATAAAATCCCCACTACCCCACCAAACATCATAAAACCAATAATATCCAATGGTGTGAACATATCCGCCTTCCCTGCCCGCAACAAAAGCGAATGAAGACTCCGCTGAATCCCCCTAGTAAAACGCTGTATGTACTCCATCAAATCAAAAGGACGATTGGGATCATAACCCTGCAAATCCTCATCCTCATCCAAAGGAAGAAAAAATGGCTCCACAACACCAGAAAAAAGTCTCGCCATTGGCAAAACCAACGAAACCAAGCGATGCTCCGGAGACTCCTCCACCTTCTCCACCTCCGCCTTATCCCCCAAAACATCCGAAAACATTCCCCAAATGATCCATATCACAAAAAATGTGATAATCCCAATCAAAACCGGAAGCAAAACCATCGCCATAGCCACTCTCCCTTTCTACTTTTTCGATTTAGGGGTCAAACTTTTTCCCTAAAAACCCCTTTTCCACATTCAACTCCGAAAACCTTTTTGAAAAAAGGTTTTCAGACTTTCCAAAAACTTTCGAGACCTAGGGAAACCCTTTTTGAAAAAAGGTTTTCCCCTACCACCCCTTCTCAAAAACTTTTCTTTTCGGAACCTTTTTCAAAAAAAGGTTCCGTACCTTCAAAAATTCTGACGAAATCACCTCATCCCAGACCTTAAGCAAATTCCCTTATACTACGGCAGCAAGCAGCAGCCACGATTAACTCATCTAGTCTCTCCACTTCCTCCACCAACTGAACTCTCTCCGCCAACTCCTGAGGCAACTCGCCAAAACGTGCCTCCAGCACTGCCTCCTGAGCCTTCTTCAGCGTTCCCTGCTGCAGCCCTTGCTCTAAACCCTGCTGCAGCCCTTGCTGTTTCTGTTTTTCCAAAAGCTCCTTCAAACTCTGCTCAAACATGCTCCACACCTCCTTTGCATCTCTAGACGACCATGCCTCTTCTACCTCCAGCGGCGTCTCTATCCCCGCCGCCGAACACTTCAGCCGAAGCCACCTCACTATCGCTCCTAACAGCTCCCCCACCTCTGACAAATGAACCAACACTTAGAAAAAAAGGGTTTCATACTTCCCAAAAACTTTTTCGCATACCCCTGCCCAAAAACTTCTTTTTCTAAGTTTCCTCTGAAGAAGAAAGTCGAAACTTCGCTTCTAACCGCAAGGCCTCCTCTTTCTTACCAAGGGCCTTTAAACATTCCACCACCATGGGAATAAACGAAAATTTTTTTGCAATTTTCAAAGCGTGCTCCAAATGCGGACGCGCCTCCCGCTCAAGCCCACAGCGAAGAGCCGCCAACCCGCACAGAAACTCCACCTGCATCAACAACGGAGGCGGAATCTGCTCCACCCCTTCCAAAATTTCCGGGATAATTCTCCCCGCTCTATGATAATTTTCCCTCTCTATTTCCAACATTGCCTCCTGGCAAAGAGCCTTTGCATACCCCTGTCCATCTCCAATGGTCTGAAAATAACTCTTGGCCTGCTCAATATTCCTCTGCCTAAGAGGAAACTCCTTCTCCAAACTCGCCTCCAATAAATACCCATATGCTAGCGCGCCCCATAAACTCTGGACTTGGGCAAGAGGTTTCAAACGCTTTAAAAAATCTTTTGCCCTCTTATTCTTTCCCACACGGGCGCAAATCTCCGCACATAACAACAAAAAATCCGCCTCTTCCACCTTCTCCAAGATATCCAACATCTGGACCGCATCCGCATAGCGTCCCAATTCAAGAAAAATTCGAGCCCTGGTGAAACACAATCGCTCTTGAAATTGAGAATACCCCACATTTCTAGCTAGCTCTTCCGCCTGAACAAGATAGGTTTCCGAGCTTCTTAAATCCAACTGCGCAAGGTAAAAAAGAGCTTCCAACGCCCACGTTTTATCAAATTCATTTTGACTGTACTCCAAGACCGCTTGAAAAGAATCCCTAGCCTGCTTCCAAAAACCTTTGGCAAACGCCAATACCCCTTGATAAAAAGCTAGGATGGCCACATCCTCCGCTTCAAACAACTCTCGAAAAGCATCAAATGCCCTTTGCAAGGCGCGCCAGGCCCCCATCAGGCTATAGCGCCTTAGCAAGCGAGAAAGAATTTGATAGTGGAGAATTTCCCTTTCTGCCAGTTGCTCCGATTCCCTTCTGAGCTGCTCCAACTCCTGCAGGGCTCTCTCCCGCTCCCCCTTCTCCCAGAGAAGGTCAGCCTCAAATATTGCTCCCAAAAAGCGATAGTATTCCCTCTCCTCTTGCAACGCTAGTTGCTGCAAAGAGTTGAGGGTGCCAAGCACATCCTCGAAATGTCCCTCAGCAAGCTGCAATTGTACCGCCACAGCCAAGCCCTGGAGCAGAAGGTCAAATTGCCCATCATTGGCCACCTTTTGCAATGCCGCCGGTAGCTCTTGCCTCAAAGCGGTGCGCACGTTGGGAAGAGGGAGGATGATCTCGCTAATATGAATCGCAAGCGCCGCTGCATCCAAGGGAGTTTGATCTGCAATGGCCGCTGCGTAAAAATCCCGCACGCCTTTTTCCCCCTTGGTGCAAGCTATTTCCCATATGTTTTTTGCAAAATCGGCTGGCGTGATCTCTTGGGTGGAGCTCATGCCTTTTCTTTAGCTCCTTCTTTCTTTTTTAGATTTTCTTTGCCCTTAGGCGCATACTTTAAAACTCCCATCGTTTTTGGAGCGGGGGGGTGCAGTAGAGTTTGGATCTCCTTTTCAATGGTAGCTAGCTTCTTCTCCGCTTCCAAAGAATATGTGGGAATATCGCCAAAATTTTCTTTTAACTTCTGGTATAGCGCCTTTGCCTTTCGCAAATCCTCTAAAGTGCCGTGCTGGTAATAGCGATAAGCGCGAGCCTGTAGCAAAAGCGGCTCCGCTATAGAGCCTTGATAGGTTTTTGTCTGAAGGCGTTCTAGTTTTTTTTCCGCCTCCGTAAAATCCTCGCCGACAAAGGAATCTGCCTCATCTGAGGCGGTAAAAACCTCCTTCTGAACCGCGAGCATCGCCTCACGGTTCCAGCGCTCATGGGCGTAGGGTAAATAGAGAGCTAGCCCAATAGAGCAGAGCAGAAAAGTAGAGACGATAAGGGTTTTTTCTCGATGCTTCTGGAAAAGGTACTGGCTGAGTTCGTTGAGCCGCTTCTCCCAAATCGATTCCTCCAACGGAGGAGACGCCACTTCTGTTTTGGCCTTTGATGCTTTCTTGGCCGTCGCTGGAGCGGTTTTTGTGCTTTTGGAAGCCGCGGTCTTTCTGGCCCGAGAAGTGGATTTTTTTTGAGTGGATTTTCGCGTCGTGCTTTTTTTAGCCGTAGATTTTTTCTGGGTGGATTTTTTTTGAGTGGATTTCTTCGACGTACTCTTTTTGGCGGGGCTTTTCTTGGAATTTTTGTTTGTTTTTTTCTCGCGTTTTTTGGCCATAGATATCCAATCCTTTACCTGATACCATTTAAGAATTCAAAGATACTTCGCCTTCCGAACAAACCTGAGGTAAGGCATCCTGAGGTCCTTTTTCCTCCTCCAAAAGATGGGCAGAAATAGAAGCGCTAGAGGCTAACTTATCTCCCGCCATCATCTTGATTAAAATCACCCCCTGCGTGGCTCGCCCACACAGACGTATATCCTTCACCAACAAGCGGATCACCTTCCCCTTCCGAGTGACCAAGATCAACTCATCCTCCGAGCGCACACTATGAGCGCCGATCACCTCTCCTGTGCGTGCCAAGTTGGAGAGATTGGCCACTCCTTGCCCCCCTCGAGAAGTGAGGCGGTATTGCTCAAAAGGCGTTCGTTTGCCGTAGCCGTTTTCGCAAACCGTTAGCAAAGTGCCTCCGGGCTGCACTTCCACCATGGCCCGCACGCAATCCCCTTCGCCCAAGCGTATCCCTCGCACTCCCCGAGCGCCTCTTCCCATCGAGCGAACCTGATTTTCCGAAAACCGAATGGCCTTTCCCTTGGCAGTGGCAAGAAGGATTTCTTTTTGGCCATCGGTCAAAAGTGCCTTAACTAGAGTGTCCCCTTCCTCCAAATGCAGCGCCCGGATTTTCTTGCGCACCGCGTAGGTAAAATCCGATAAGCAGGTCTTCTTGACCGTGCCTCTCGCCGTGGCCATAAAAATGTATTTTCCCTCCTCAAATTGGGAAATGGAGAGCTGAGAGGTGATCTTTTCGCCTTCCTCCAGCTGCAAGAGATTGACAATTGCACGCCCTTTAGATGTGCGAGAAGCTTCGGGAATTTGCCAAACCTTGCGGCAGTGAAGGTTTCCATGAGAGGTGAAAAACAGCAAATAGTTGTGGGAAGAGGCTACCGAAATTTCTTTGACCACATCGCCATCCTTGGTCTGACTTCCCACAATTCCTTTGCCTCCCCGCCCCTGGCTTTTGTAAGTGGAAAGGGGAACACGCTTGATATACCCTTCTTGGCTAATGGTGATGGCCCATAGCTCGTCGGGGATAAGATCTTCCATATCCAAATCCCCGTTTTCCCCAACCTCAATGGTGGTTCGGCGAGCATCCCCAAATCTTTTTTTGAGCTCTTCCAATTGGGATTTGATGATGCTGTAGATTTCGTTGCGATCGCCTAAAATCCTTTGGTAGTTCTCGAGCTCTTCCACTACGTTGGCGTATTGAGTGTCCAGTTTTTTCTGTTCTAGACCAGTCAAGGCAGAAAGGCGCATTTTTAGGATCATTTCCGCCTGTAGAGAAGAGAGCAAGCTCGAAGAAGGCGAAAGGGCGGATGCCTCCAATCTCTGCCGGGCTAACTCTCGAATGCGGGGGTACCTATGCTCCAGAAAGTGCTTCATCACTTCCCGCTCGCCAAACATTTGAACGAGAGCGTCCTTTGCCTCGTCTGGGGTGGAGCTGGCGCGAATGATTTGGATGATTCTATCCACAAAGTCATAGGCAAGCAACAACCCCTCGAGCTGATGGGCTTGCGCTTGGGCCTGCCGCAGAAGGTAGCGGGTTTTGCGAGTGATCACTTCAAAGCGATGCTCGATATACGCTTCGATAAGCTCCTTGAGATTGAAAGTATAAGGGCGGCCGTTTTTTAATGCGATCATAATGATGCTAAAACTGGTCTGCAGCTGGGTATGTTTGTAGAGTTGATTGAGCAAAACGTTTGGATCCTCTCCTCGCTTGGGGATAATCACCAGCCGCATCCCCTGCCGGTCGCTCTCATCGCGAATGTCTGCTACACCTTTGAGTTTGTTGAGCTTGACCTGTTCGACGATTTTTTCGATGATCTTATTTTTGGTGATCTGATAGGGAATTTCGGTGATCACTATGTGATTTTGCGGCTCTTCGATATGGGCCCGCGCCCGAAGGGTGAGAATACCTCGTCCGGTGAGGTAGGCTTTTTGTAGGCCGCTTGTGCCGCAGATAATCCCGCCGGTGGGGAAGTCCGGTCCGCGCAAAATGGTGAGCAGCTGAGGGATGGAAATCTCCGGATCATCGATCACAGCGATGATCGCATCCGCCACTTCCCGAATGTTGTGGGAGGGGATGCTGGTGGCCATGCCCACGGCGATGCCCGAGGCGCCGTTGGCCAAAAGGTTGGGGAAGGCGCCGGGCAAAATGGTTGGCTCTTTGCGCGTATCATCGTAATTGGGGACAAATTCCACCGTATCGTATTTTAAATCTTCCAGCAGAAGAGCGGAGGCATGAGTGAGGCGGCATTCGGTGTAGCGCATAGCTGCCGGAGGATCTCCGTCGATGGAGCCAAAGTTTCCCTGCCCCTGTACGAGTTCGTAGCGCATGTTGAAGTCCTGCGCCAGGCGCACCAACGTAGGGTAAATCGCTCCATCGCCGTGAGGGTGATAATTTCCGCTGGTATCCCCCACCACTTTGGCGCATTTGCGATACTTGGCGTTTGGGCCTAAATTAAGATCATTCATCGCCACAAGAATGCGCCGCTGAGAGGGCTTCAGCCCATCCCGCACATCTGGCAAAGCGCGAGAGACGATCACGCTCATCGCGTAAGCCAGGTAGGAATCCTTCATCTCATCTTGAATCATCAACTCTTTGATAGGCATCGCTTTTCCTTTGTCTCTTCCAGGGCTTGAACCAAATGCAAAATCGTCTCTTGAGCAGGAACGGAGAGGGAAGACTGCCTAGCAAGGCGGACCATTTGGCCATTTAGGCTCTCCACTTCCGTTGGACGGCGGCGGAGAATATCTTGCAACATGGACGAGCGGTTGGAGGCGGTCTTGCGAAGAATGCGCTCGGCCATTTCTATCAGCCTCTGGAGCTGAATGTCCACACCTTGCTTTTGGGCCACCCGGGCGCCCTCTTGGAGGAGCTTTTCCAGCAACCACTTGGTGGAGGCGTGCTCTAGTAAAACCCCGTTGGGAACTTGCAAAATGGCCGTAAGAGGGTTGATGGCCGAGTTGAGCAAAGCCTTTTGCCAAACGCTCTTCTCTATCGACGTTGTAGGCCTTGCCTCCAGGCCGGCTTGCTGCAGCAGCTGGCATACCCATCCGACACGGGGATGAGAGGCGTCCAAGACAACTGGCCCCAAGCCGGCAAGGCGCACATGGCCCTCCGCTTGAAGGGAAGCGCCTAGATGCAACACCGCTCGCAATAGCGCCCCCGGGCGGCAATATGGCCGCACCTTTTGCTCCACCCCAAGCCCGTTCTGCACCACCAGCACCACCTCCCACTCCTTCGCCGAAGGAAGGTTGGAAATCGCCGCTTCCAAGCTGTGGTTTTTGGTGGCCAAAATCAGCAAAGCTCCCCCCTCTTGGCATTGGCAAAGGCGAACAACCGGCACCCGCTGTTCCAAAACCCCCTCGGAGGTCTCCACGCAAAAAGTCCGCCCTTGCAAACGCTGCACCCGATCGGGAGAATGGTCCAAAAACACCACTTCCTCTCCCGACCTCGCAAGGAAAACACCTAGCAAAATTCCTACCGCTCCAGGCCCTACCACTCCGATTCGCTTCGGTGTCATTCTTCCTAACTCATCCAGTTGCTACGGTATTGATCCGACCATTTGGTGGTGATCTTCTTGGCCTGGGTCCAGAAGGAAAGTCCCTCCCAACCGGTGATATCTCCATCGCCAAACCGGCTTTGATTCCAGCCACCAAAAGGGAACGGCTCCCGGGGGACCGGCACTCCGATATTGACTCCAATCATCCCCGCTGAGGCCCGGTCAGCAAAATACTGCGCCAGCTGTCCGGAGGAAGTGTAAATCGCCGCCGCATTGCCGTAAGGGTTGCGGTTTTCTATTTCCAACGCCTCATCCAAGTTGCGGCAGCGAATCACCGTGAGCACAGGGCCAAAAATTTCCTCCTGGGCAAGGGGGTGCTGGGGGTTTTGGCACTCCACAATACTTGCGCCAAGAAAATATCCCTCTCCCTCGCTCTGCGGGGCGATCTTTCGACCGTCCAGAAGGATTTTCGCATCGTCGCTTTTCTCGGCCGCCTCCAAGTATCCCAACACCCGCTCCTTTGCTCCAAAACTGATCATGGGACCTAAGTCTTTGCCGGGCACCAACGCGGCCATTTTCTCGCGAATTTTTTCCAAAATGTGCTCCACTTCCCCCACCGCCAACAGCACACTCGCCGCCATACACCGCTGGCCCGTGCAACCGGTAACCGAGGCCACCACATTGGAGGCCGTCATTTCTTCGTCCGCATCCGCTACCACCACCAAGTGGTTTTTGGCGCCCCCTAGGGCACGAACTCGCTTTCCGGCCGCGCTAGCGCGCTGGTAAACCGCTTTCGCTACCTTGCTTGAGCCTACAAACCCAACCGCTCGAATGTCCGGATGCTCGCAGATGCTCTCCACCACAGCCTTTGCGCCATGCACCACGGAGAAAATCCCCCGGGGAAGGCCGGCCTCTTGCAAGGCCTTCGCAATCTCCAGCGCACTCAAAGGCGTCTGCTCCGAGGGTTTCAAAATAAACGCATTTCCACAACCTATCGCCAACGGCACCATCCACAACGGCACCATCAGGGGAAAATTAAATGGTGTGATCCCCGCCACCACTCCCAAAGGATAGCGGTACAACTTGCACTCCACCCCCCGGCTAACCTCCAGTACTCTATTGTCCAAAATCTGAGGCAAAGAGGTGGCAAATTCCACGCATTCCACCGCTCGTAGAATGCTCCCTTTCGCCTCCGCCAAGGTTTTGCCATTCTCCTGCACAATCACCTCCGCTAGCTGGGGCGTCCGCTCCTCCAAAATGGTCTTGAGGCGAAAAAGAACCTGAACCCGCTCCTTTACGGGCACCTGCGCCCATTGACGCTGCGCCCTCTGGGCCGCCTCCACCGCCTCGTTCAACTCCTCCACCAACGAACATGGCACCAAACCGATTTCCGCGCCTGTGGAGGGATCAAACAAGGTGATCCAATCTTTGGCCGAGCTTTGGCGAAATTCTCCATCTATGAAATTGGCAATTTTCTGAGGCATTTTTTCGCAACCTTTGCGCTAAAACCACAAATAGAAGAAACTTTTCCTATTATAAAAAGTTTTTCCCAAATTGCAAACTTAGAATTTCTAGAGTGCAAGGGGAAAAGAGAAATGGGGATGACGAGATCATTCCGCATTTGCTTCAGCGTTTTCACAAGGGGCAAGGGCATATGAGCGGAAAGAGAGGGCACAGGCGTGAGGACGCAGAGCGAAAAAAGTTCTTGGAGGTACGGAAGCTTTTTTTAAAAAGGTTCCGGGAAGAGAAGTTTTTGGAAAGTCTGAAAACCTTTTTTCAAAAAGGTTTTCAGGGGAGAAAAGTTTTGGAAAAGGGGTTTTTAGGGGAAAGACTTTTTTCAAAAAGTTTTTCCCCTAAATAACGGAAGTTTTTGGGAAGTTTGAAACCCTTTTTTCTAAAAAGGGTTTCAGGTAGTTAGAACGTGTTTTTTCGGAAGAGGGAGGCGTAGCGGATTTTATTGTTTTGGAGGAGGATTTGGCCTTGCCAGGAGTTTTGGGGGGAGGAGGTGGTATAAATTTGGAGTTTAGGCAGGGGAGAAGTAGGTTCTTGGGTGGTGGGGAGTTCTTCGGTCATGGGCAGTAGGTTTTCCACGGCTTTTTGTTCATTTTGGTTGGCTTCTTGTAGTTTTTGTTCGAGTTCTTCGATGGAGGCGATGTTATTTACGAGGATAGGAAATCGGGTATTGGGCATTTTTTGCGTCCATTTTTTGCTGGCGTATATGGTGTAGGAGCCGTAGCAATCGCGGAGGATAGCTTGCCAGACCTGTTGCCAGTAGTGGTGGGAGGGGGTTCGTTCGATGCCGACCAATTTTCCGCGGATGTAGACGGCAGCGCCCACTTGTTTGGGGATGCATTCAAATTCTGCGATAAATTGGTTGAGTTCTCTGCGGAAGTGGTGGAAGAAGAACTCCACGTGCCCCATTTCTTGCAGGCCCAAGCTGCGGTTAAAGCTGCTGATTTCTCCCCATAGTTTTTTAAAATCCCTTTCATATTGTTTGGCTAGGGCGGGAGGGCGCAGGGGGAGGGGGAGCATGCGCAATTCGTATTGGCCGGGGGAGATGTAGCCAATTTGGTTTTGTTGGATGCACATGGCGGTTTTGTATACTTGGCGTTGGTGTGCTTTGACCACTCCTAGGTGGGCCATGGCGTGATCTTGGGCGCGTTGTTTGACCACGTAGGCGAGGTGGCAGGGCACGAGTAGGGGTTGATCGGTGTTATTCTCAAACATAAGTACGCCATAATCCAAGGTAGAGACGAGAATTCCTTTATCGCTGGGGGCGGAGAAGCCGTTTTCGCTGTTTTGGCTGAGTAGGGGGAGGACTTGCATCCAGCCGGCGCTTTGGACGGGGCCGAACTCGAGGTTTTGAAAGATATCTTGGAATTGCATGGTTTTTCCTCCAGAAGGGTTTATCAGGATGGGGTTGAGGGGAGTATTGTTGAGGAAATTGCTCGTATTGAAGGGGGTGATTGGAGGTTATTGATTTTGAGTTGGATTTGCTGGATTTTTTTGATGTTATGCTTTTAGAAGGCGGGAGCGGGCTTGTTGTTCCAGCCATTGGAGGGCGCGTTCTGGTTCGTTTTCGAGGGTGATTCGAAACATGGCGAGGGGGAGGCTTTCTGGTCGGAAGAGGGAGGTGGCAAAAATTCGTCCGGGGGCTAGGTTGCGTCCACCTTCGTTTTCTGTGCCTACGGTGGGGGAGAGTTGGAGGACTTTGGGGGCTTGTCCAAGTTTCTCCAGGGCTCTCAGGACTTCTTCCAGTCGGCCGGCGGGTTGGTTTTCGTATCCATCGGAGAGGATGATGATGGATTGGGCACCTTTTTTCACCAGTTGCAAGAATCCGGCTGCTAGGTTGGTGGCTCCCTGAGGGCGGATGAGGTAGGGGTTTTCGGGCAAACCTCCGCAGGTGATTAGGGCGGCGTTTTTGGAGGAGGCTAGGAGGATATCTCGCAGGGCTAGGGCGATGGCCATGGGGCGGAGGGGTTGTTGTTGGCTGCCGGCCATGGATTGGGAGGCATCGAGTAGGATACCTAGGTTGGGGGGGAGGTCGAGCTGCGCGGCGAATTGGCGGGCTTTTTGTTGGAGCGCCCGTTCGATTTCCCCGTTCCATCCGCGCTCAAAGGCGTACAGATAAAGGCGCACCGGGTCGTAGTCGTAGAAGTTGACTTGGATTTCGACGCCTTCCTTTTCGCCGGTTCGCTGCATGGCTAGTTTTTGGCCTTTGGTGAGGCGGTTTTTGGTCCACTCTAGTACTTCTTGCCGGCTAAAGCGTTTGGCGTGGTAGGTGGAGCGGAGTCCTTCGAGGGTTTCGTAAGGGAGGAGTTGTCCGCGTTTTAGGTTTTTTTTCGCTTCGTGGTAGCTTTTGAGTAGGGTGAGGGTAAGGCCGTTTTCTACGCCGAGGAGGAATCCGACGATTTCTAGGGTGCGTTGGGGGGAGTTTTGGATAAATTTGCCCAGCCATTGTTGTAGGATTTTATTTTCTTTTTCGCTGCGCTCTTTGGCCGGCTTGGCGAGAATGCTGCGCAATATGGAGGCTCGGCGCTTTCCTAGGGTGTGTTGGAGTGCTTTGCGGAGCTTTTTGCGATACTTCACCGCCCACAGCTCCAGTTGGGGGGAATTGAGCAAAAACGGCAATATCCAAGAACGGGCTCGGCGGTTGTTTATACGAAGTTTGATAAATTCCAAATACAGCTTAAAAAGCCGCTGGGGGGGGAGGCTTGCCCTGAGCGCGCCTAGCACCTGCTTTTCCTCCTCGGGCTCTACCACCTCCTTGCCGGTGCTCAAAAGCTGCAAAATCCCCATCCCCCGGGCGCGATCCGAGACCCCATCCAGCAAAAGCAAAAGGTAGTACATTCGCCGATCCAGCTGGCAGACAAAGGAATGAAGGCGCTCTTCCAAACGACATAGGGCTTGCTGAGAATGATAAAACGTTCCGCTTCCGGTAAACGTGGAGGCAAACTCCAAAAAAGCGGATATTTTTGCCATCGCCACCGCTCGCTCCAAAGGGCGAAAGCGGGCAAATTTCTCCACCAAAGGCCGCCTCTCAAACAAATCCTCTAACCGGGGGCGACGGTATTCCACCCCTCCCCTCTCCAACCGCTCAACAGCCTGCCCCCACGCCCCCTCCGGAACCTCGTAAAGGGCGTAAACCTTGCCCTGAAGATAAATCGGAGGAACCTTCGCAACTGGACGCAGAAGCAACTCACCCCTGGCCACCTCAAAACCAAATCTCTGCTCCACAAAAAGAAATTCACCTCTCATATTTTTTTCAGAACCTTTTTAAAAAAGGTTCCGAACCTCCAAAACTCTGGGGAAAACCTTTTTGAAAAAAGGTTTTCCCCGGTCCCCTTTCCAAAAACTTTTTTTTGTCCTCAAAAGGTAAATAAAAAATCCCAGAGAAGGGATCTGTTCCAATTCACTCAAGACCCGTAGTCTTGAATCGCTAAATAATCGAAATTCTGATTACTTATTACTTACAAAATAGTTTCTGAAGGAACAGAAAGTCTCTGGGAAAAATGGGTTGTGGATATAGACGGAAGAGTCAGAGAAAATTTTAGAAAATTTTAAAGAATTTTCGAGAAATTTTTCCGGTCTCCTGAGGCGGCTTTACGGAGTCTTTACACCACAAGGGAATCTTCTGAGGATAGATTTCCTAGGGCCGATTGCAATTTTCGCTGTTGCTCAGCTGTGAGCGCGGTTTGAAAAGGATCGGGGAAAGAAATCCTGCATTTTCGAGGGGCTTGGAGTTGGTATTCTCCCCAGGTGATAGAGGCTAGACATTCTCTGGAAAAGGTGGATTGGCGAATAAGTTCTGCCCGCAGGCAGGCTCTAGTGTGGCGGGGTGGCTGGAGAGTGGCTAGGGCAATGCTCTCCTCATCTAGCCCGATATCGACAGATTGGAGGCAATCTTTTAACTGGAAGAAGTAGCCCTCTTCTTCGTGGAGTTCGTGGTATTTTAAATCGATTTTGTGCAGGCGGTAGTAGAGCAAAAGGCTGGAGGAGAAACACTCCCAACTTAGGCCGGCGCGTTGGAGCTTCTTTTGGAGCTCCTGCCAAACTTCCGAAGGAAGGGCGCGTCGGAACTCTGCCGGAGTGGCTTCTTCGGTAAGCCTTTCCCAGCAGGTGTAGGGGGCGAGCCATTCGATGATGGGCCTGGCTTGCAGAAAGCTTGGCTGGAGGGAATTCTGCCAGGAAGCGGAGCGAAATATGGCTCTTTTGATAGCCCAGTCCAGATTGTGGCTGAGAAATTCCCAGTCTTTTCTTTCCAGCGCCACAAGGGTTTGTTCCCAGAGTTTGAGGATTTCTTGCACTTCTAGGGAGACAATTTTCTTTTGGCTATAAAACTTTTTGGCTTGTTGAAGATAGTAGCGCTGTACTTCTAGGGCGGTGGTGGTTCCTCCGCCTTGTAGAGGGTAGGTTTGGCGGAGGCTGAGGTCTTTGGAAATTTCTTTCAAAGTTTTTATGGGATGCCGAAAATGGGGCGGTTGGAGGGGAAAGTTGGCCTCAATCATTTCCAAGATCAGGCCGGTGGTACCTACTTTTAGAAGGTTGCTTGGCAGGGAGAGGTTGGGTTCGGAAAACATGATATGCAGGCGTTTAAAGTCGTTCAGAAGGGAGAATGGGCGCAGGGCAAAGGTTTTCACATCGTAGATAGGGCGTAGAGGATCGTCCCAGAACACTCTACACAAGCAGTGGATAGCGTCTGCTTTTTGGCAGAGTTGCATTCCTCCGAAGGCTAGGCTTTTTTCGCTGAAGTGGATTTGGCCGCTGCCGGTGTAGATTTGCCGGGTGATCAGATGGGGAGTGAGGAGGCGTCGTATTTTTCGAAACAGAAAGAGGCGCAGGAATGCGGAATAGGCAAGGACCAGGGGGTAGAAGAGGTATTTCCAGTAGTAGCCGTAGTATTTGATAAATTCTTCTTCGTCGATGGAGGATATCCATTCAAACAGGCGTTCCAGCCATTGGACGGGTGGGTTGAGGAGGTAGTGAAGGAGGGGGAGAATGGTTAAAAATTTTATGATAAGGTACACTAGGCCTATGAGATAGAGGATGGGGATGAGGAGGAAGGGGAGGAAGGAGAGGGCAAAGAAGGGGGCGGAGAGGAGGAGGAAAAAGACGATTGCGAGGGTAGCTAGGAATTTTTCCGGTTTGGAGAGAGGATCGTAGACGGAGTAATTTTCGTGGGAGCCGTAGTAATTGCCTTTGTTGTCGGTGGCGTTTTTCCCTAGGATGAGGCGGCCTTCATAGCCCATGGAATAGAGGCGATTTTCTACGTTTTGGCGCACTTCCATAAGGATTTGATCGATAGCAGCTTGGTAGCGGACCAATTCTTTGGGGGAGCAGCACTCGGGGGTAGAGGCTTCTAGAAAGCCTTGGTTAAAGTAAGCGGATTGGGCTTCGTAGTGAAAAAAGGCGCCATTTTCTAGGAAGATTCCTTTTTTCAGGTGTTTGGCGGGTAGGGCTTGGTAGTGGGCGAGGAGTTCTTCTTCGAAGTGTTCATAAATTACTTTTCGCGGAGGGGTTTTTCCCTTTTTGTTGGATGGCTCAAAAATGAGGGCGTATTCGGTTTCTAGTCCGTAGATGCGCATGAAGTGGGATTTCTCCTATTGGATGTGGGGGAGGGTGGATGGGGTTGACGAATTTATTTTTTTTTGTATAGGATTAGGTGGAGGTGGTGTGGCGTTTTTCCAGTTCTTTTAGTATACAGCGTTGGTAGATGAGGGGGAGGGAGTGTTGGTTGGCCCATTGAAGGATTTCTTGGGACTCTACCCCGGGTTGGAGCCAGATATGTTGGATGCCATGTTGGTGGCATTCTTGGATGACCTCAAGGGCTACGGAGGGGGGGACAATGAGGCTTACGCCTTCGATGTGGTGTTCTTGGCAGGCTTTGGTGAGGTTGGGATAGACTTTTATTTTTTGGATTTCGGAGAGGGTGGGATGGATGGGGATGGCGTTGTATCCGTGTTTTTGGAGGGTGGTAAAGACTTTGTATCCCCATTTTTCTGTTTTATTGGTAGCTCCCACGACGGCGATGGTTTGGATTTGGAGGAAGTTTTCGATAAGAGAATCGATATTTTTTTCCATGGATTTATCCTTTATGGTGATGTAGGGTGAAAAAGGTGGAACTGTTTTGTTTTTAAGACGTTTTGGTGGTGGTTTTGTTGGATTTAAAAAAGGAAGGATTGGGGGTAGGATTGGGTTTGGCGGAAGTATTGTAAGGTTTTTGGGGAGGCCACTCGGCCCCGGGGGGTTTTGAGCAGGAAGCCTTGTTGGATCAGGTAGGGTTCGTAGACATCTTCGATGGTGCGTTCTTCTTCTCCGACGCTGACGGCGATGGTTTTTAGGCCTACTGGTCCGCCTTGGTGTTGGAGGAGGACTTTTAGGATTTTTCTGTCCATTTCTTCTAATCCGTGTTCGTCGACGCCGAGCATTTCGAGTCCTTTTTGGGCGATTTCTACGGAGATATGTCCGCCGGATTGCACTTCGGCGAGGTCTCGTATACGCCGTATGATTCGGTTGGCGATGCGGGGGGTGCCGCGGCATCGTTGGGAGAGGAGTTGGGCGGCGTCTGGGTCGATGTGGACGTTAAGTATTTTAGCGCTGCGCAGGAGGATTTGTTCCAGCTCGTTGGGGGGGTAGAGGTCCAGTTTTTCCAGGATACCGAAGCGGGCTCGGAAGGGGGCGGAGAGGAGGCCTTCTCGGGTGGTAGCGCCGATGAGGGTAAAGGGGGGGAGATGGATGGTGATGGAGCGGGCGTTGGGACCTTGGTCGAGCATCACATCGATACAGAAGTCCTCCATAGCGGAGTAGAGGTATTCTTCGACGATGGGCTTGAGTCGATGGATTTCATCGATGAAGAGGATATCGCCTTTTTGCAGGGAAGTTAGCAGTCCGGCTAGGTCTCCGGCTTTTTCTAAAATCGGTCCGGAGGTAGCTCGCAGGGTTACCCCCATTTCTGTTGCGATGAGGTGGGCGAGGGTGGTTTTGCCTAATCCTGGGGCTCCGGAGAAAAGGATATGATCGAGGACTTCCTGTCGTTTTTGGGCGGCTTGGAGATAGATTTTGAGGTTGGCTACTACCTTTTGTTGGCCGAGGAATTCTTCTAGTCGTTGAGGGCGCAGGGTATTTTCCCAGTGATCATCTTCGGGGTGGGGAGAAAAGACGGAATTTTGTGGATTTGGTTTCATGGAGGGATTTTCCTTTGGATTTAGAGGTAGTAGGATTTTGGATAAATTGGTGGTAGAGTCCTTGGTTATTGGAGTTGCGCAAGGCGTTGGGAAGCTTAGGTGCGGGAAGTAAATGGGGAAGAATGGATTGGTTTTGGAGTTGTACTTTGGTAGAAAATGGGTATAATTTTAAGGAGCCGAACGTATTCGGAGGAATAGGTTTGAACGTGCGTGGCTGAATATTTTGATTTTTTTTTTCGTTTGGAGTTCTGAGTTTATTTTCATAGAGTCGCCTTGGTTAGCTTATTTTTGCAAGATATGTGCGAGTTTCATTTATTTTGGTTTTCTTATCTTGGGGTATTTGGTTGTCTTAAAAAGGATTATATAGCAAAAGATGAGGAAAATCAACAGATGGAAAGGCCTTTGTGGGAGCTAGGGTTGTAAGGGGTGGGGGGGATTTGCAACCCTTGAGAAATGAACTTGAGAAGGATGGTATTTCACAAAGTATTTCCTTGGAAGGAGGATATGATGAAGAGGTGCTTAAGTGTCTTGGCAGCGGTTTTTTGGATAAGTTTTGGCGCTTTGCCGCTGGTTTTGGGGGATGAAATTATCCTTGAGTCCAATGGTAGGGTGAAGGGGCAGATTGTGAAGGAGACCGACGAATATGTGAAGATTCTTACCAAGTATGGAGCGGTGTTGACGTATCGCAAGGATGAGATACGGGAAATTCGTCGGGAGAAGGATATCTTCAAGCAGTATCAGGAAAAGCTTCGGGAGTTGGAGTACAACGCCACGGCGGAGGGGTACTATCGGTTGGGGATCTGGTGTAAGGAGCGGGGTTTGCGGATTAAGGCGATCGATGCGTTTCAGGTGGCCATTCAGATTGATGGGGATCATCGCAAGGCGCGGTATGAGTTGGGTTATCGCAAATGGGAGGGGAAATGGCTTCCTTATGAGGAGTGGATGGAGAAGCGGGGTTATGTTTTGTTTCGTGGGGAGTGGGTCGAAAAGAAATATTTACCCAACTATATGCAGGGTTTAGTTTTGGTCAATGGAAAGTGGGTTTCGAGAGAGGAGTTGCAAAAGAAAGCTGCGGAGGAGGAAGAGGAGTGGCGTCTTTCTGGGACCTCGTCGGCTTCTGGGAAGAAAAAGAAGGGGAAGCTGACTCGTCCTAGCGAGCCGTGGTGGAAGAAGGCTGGCCCTAAGAAGCGCCGCGGTTATCGTCCGGTTGCTCGGCGTTATCGTCCGCCGCTTACCTCTGCTGATCGCCGCAAGCGGGCGGAGTATATCAAGCGCCAGGGAGGCTGGAAGTACTGGGTACCTAGTCGGCATTATGATTTTTTCACCAATATATACGTGGATCGGTGCAAGCTACTGGGTCGTGAGATGGATGTGATGTTCCGCAATTTCCAGAAGTTGTTTAAGTATTACAAGCCTGTCCGAGCGTTTATTGTGCTTATGTATGATAATCAGCAGCATTTTATGCGTGCCACCAACAAGGGCCCGGGGGTGGGAGGGTTTTACGATGGTCGAAAAATCGTTTCCTTTCACAACCGGCGCACTCATCCCGATCAGCCTAGCACGCTTTTTCACGAGGGGACGCATCAGTTTCAGGGGATGGCGATACCGAATATGTTTAGCATGCAGTACTTAAAGATCTGGATGATTGAGGGGATGGCGGTGTATTTTGAGGCGATGAAATTCCGGAGGGTAGGCAAGAAATTAAAGGCGATATACCCCATTCCAAAGGACCGTTTGCGCCATATTCAGATGGCGATTCGGCGCAATTCCTACACGCCGCTTCGGGAGCTTATCCGCATGGGACAGCCGCGTTTTGGTGCTTTGCAGTACGCGGAGGCCTGGAGTTTGATTCATTATTTTGTCAACACAACCAAGCGCAATCGCAAGAAATTCGATCGATACTTCACTCTAATGCGGGATGGGAAGGGGGATCCGGTGCAGACGTTTGTTCAAATTTTTGGAGATCCTGACAAGCTTGAGCAGCGTTGGAAGGAGTATGTTCTCAACCTAAAGCCAAAATCCTGAGAAAGGGAACTTTTTTCTTGATTTTCGTGTCTGATTCGTTTAGAATGGTAAAAGTTAGAGTATGGTTCTTCCTTTAAGAGGCGTTGTGGAGAGAATTTAAAACTAAAAACTGGGAAAAGTTTCTAGGGGATGGCCGGGTCCTGGTGGGCCTCCTGGGCTTCAAACCCAAGGTGTCCCAATATTTTGGGCAGGTGGGTTCGATTCCCATCCATCCCCGCCATTTTTAATTTTTTTGCAGATAGCTCCAGAAATCCGTTTTAGAGTAGCTGTTTGCGTGAGCTTGAGAGTAAGAAAGAGAGGGTTTGTGGCTCAGGACTCTTCTTCCCATTGGTTCCGTTGGCGGAAAGTAAGAATTTTTCTTATCGTTTGCCTTTTGGGGTTGCTGTTGTCTGTGTTTTTTGTGCTCTGGGAGGGGATACCTATGGCGGTTTCTGTGGAGGCCCTTCCACCGTTGAATGAGAAGCAGAAAAAGTTAGCCAAGGAGTTGGAAGGCTACGTCAAGCATTTGTGCCATGTGATTGGGGAGCGCAACCTCACCCAGGCGCCGGAGGCGCTGGAAAAGGCGGCGGATTATATCGAGAAGCAGTTCGCTAGCTTTGGCTATCAACCTCAGCGGCAGACGTTTGTGGCTCGGGGGAAGAACTGCCATAACCTCATCGCCTCGGGCCCTGCGCCGGAGCAGAAAACTTCTTCTCCCCCCATTTTTGTGATTGGCGCTCACTATGATTCGGTGGTGGGGACCGTTGGCGCCAACGACAATGCTAGTGGAACGGCGGCTTTGCTCGCATTGGCCAAGCGGCTGGCCAAATTTTCCTCTGAGCATCAGCTTCGGTTTGTGGCGTTTGTGAACGAAGAGCCGCCCCATTTTCAGACGCCGGAGATGGGCAGTTGGGTCTATGCCAAGGCCTGTAAGCAAAAGAAAGAAAATATTGTGGCCATGTTTAGCCTTGAGACCATGGGCTATTACTCCCAGAAAGAGGGAAGCCAACACTACCCCCACCCTCTCTTTAAGCTCTTTTACCCAGATAGGGGAAATTTTATTGGATTTGTAGGAAATTTTTGGTCGAGAAGATTGGTAAAATCCTCCTTGCGTCTTTTTCAGAAATATGCAAAGTTTCCGGCTCAAGGTGCCGCTTTGCCTAGTTTTATCCCAGGGATTGGCTGGTCGGACCATTGGGCTTTTTGGAAATGCGGCTACAATGCCGTAATGATCACCGATACCGCTCCCTTCCGCTACCTCTATTACCATACAGCGGAAGACTCACCGGACAAGCTGGACTATGCCTCGCTAGCGCGTGTGGTGGATGGGTTAGAGCAAGTGATTCAGGCGTTGGCGAAGAAGAAAAAATAGCGGGTTTTAGGTCTACGATTGGGCGTTTGGGCTATGCCTGTTCAAGTCAAATACTGCGACAAGTGCAAAAAGAAAATTCCTATGCGAGAGCTCCAGCACAAGGAAGCGGTGGAATATAAGGACTATTCTTTTTGCAAGTCGTGTTTTCAGAAAATGCCGGAGAAAATCCAGAGCAAAATCCAGCACAAACTCAAACTTTCGACCTTGTCTTCGAAAAAGGGAAGCCCACGCGCTAGCCATTCCTGTTCCGGCCCCAGCGGCCATTTCCTCAAATCCGCTAAGCGCTCAAGTTTTTCCCACCTTCCCGCGCAGGATGCTTCCCAATCCTTTACCTCAGGGGAGATCACCACGTTTTTGGAGAAGAAATTTGCCCCCTCTTCCCCCTCTCCACAACCGGCCTCCTCTCCCGCTCTCTCCCCCCCTCCCTCAAAGCGTTTCCCCCTGTGGTTCGGAGGGGCCTTGGGCATTTTCGTGGTTTTGATAGCTTTTTTCCTACTGTGGCCAAGCTCCCCTTCTTCTAAACAACAATGGCAAGAGCGTTATCTACAAGCGCTTCGCTATCAGCGCAGCCATCCTACCGATTACGAAGGGCAAAAAAAACGCTTCCTCTCCCTGCTTTCCAGCGCGCCTAGTCCCCGCTGGAGAGAGGAAGTGCGCTTTCAACTCCTACGCCTAACTACCTCTACGTCCTCCTCTCCGAACACCGCCCTCCCCTCTCCCCAAACAAAAGAAGCCCCCAGACCAAAGGGGGAAAAAACAAAGAAACCTCTCCACAAACCTTTTCGAAATTTCAGACGCTTTAGAAACTCCAAGAACTTTACTCCGTCTTCCGCCAGAAATTCCAGAGATATCCAAGATGCCCCCTATGTGGGAAGTAAGTTTAAATACCACCGCCGAAGTTGCCGAGCAGTAAAGCGCATCAAAAAATGGAATTTAAGGTACTTTTCCACGAAAGAAGAAGCGGAAAAAGCGGGCAAAAAACCCTGTCGCGCCTGCAAACCATAGAGGGGAACGAGTGAGGCAAAACCCTGCCGCGCCTGCAAATTTTGCATGAGTGCAAGCCGTCAAACAATATGGGAAAGAACTAGGAGAGAGAGACTTTCCACTCTTACCTCAAGCAGTCTATTTTTGCTATTCCTCTTGGCTTGGTGTTTTTCCATCGTAAGAGAATACGCATCTTCAGCCTTAAGCTGTTTTTTCTATTCCTCTTGGTTTGGTATTTTTTCAGGGGATAACAACTCATAAATATCACCTGGCCATTTGCGTACTTTACAAGCAAGCTCCAAGCGGAGCATAGCTGGAAGTACCTCTTGCAAAGGTCGGTTCAGCTCAGCTAAGATTTGCTCTAAATGCTTCTTCCCCTTGTGGATTACCCTCAAAATTCTATGCTCCAACTCTCCCAATTCTATTTCTTCCCCTTTTTGCTGAGAGATGGCCAACATTTCTTCCAGCACCTCCCAGGGATGCTGGACCAAGGTTGCTCCCCGTTTGAGCAACTCATTGACACCATAACTCAGTGGTGAATCCACAGGACCCGGCACCCCAAAGATTTCCCTTCCCTGCTCCAACGCCCATTGAGCGGTCAATAAACTTCCACTTCTCACTCCAGCTTCCACCACCAAAACGCCCTTGGAAAGACCGCTGATTACCCGGTTCCTCCAAGGAAAATGATAGCCGCAAGGCGGGGTTTGTAGCGGGAACTCCGAGAGCAAAAGTCCTCCTTCTAAACGAATTCTCTTCGCAAGATTTTTGTTTTGTTTGGGGTAAATCCGCTCCAGACCACTGCCTAGTACCGCTACCGTCTTGCCACAGCACGAAAGGGCACTTAGATGAGCCTGCCGATCAATCCCTATTGCTAGTCCACTCACGATCACCACCCCCAACTCTGCAAGAGAAAGGGCAAATCGCTTTGTCTGCGAAACCCCGTAAAGGCTAGAGCGACGTGAACCCACCACAGCCAACCACAGCGGGATCTGCAGGACGGAGAGGTCGCCCTGGGCATACAATACCACTGGTGGATAGTCTATTTCTTTTAAGCGAAGAGGGTAGCGGGAGTCGCCTAGGTCCAATATTTCAACTCCAAGCTGTGAGGCTCGCTCCCACTCTTCTTCGGCCCACTTCCAATGTTTCTGGAGCTCCTCAATCGAAGAAGCCGCTTTTGCTCCTACTATTTTTTCCAACTCTTTTCTAGGAGCGTTTAAAATTCCGATCGACGAGCCAAACTTTTCAAACAAAGAGCTCCAGCAGAGAGAAGAAGAACGCCTCGCCTTTCCCAATAAAATCGAAGCTATTTTTGTATCCATGGTTTTGTCCGCTCCTTGTTGAGGTGGCAAATTGCCCGGAAAATTGTAAAGCCAAAAACCCTCTTCCAGTCTAGGGAACTTAAGTCTGTGTTTGGGGATTCGGGGAGGATTTTCAGAAAGTTGGCTGGTATTTTAGCAAATAACGTGCCATCCCTGTTCCATGTTCTGGAAGGATAGGGGTAGATACTCCTCCCATCAGCCTAATAATCTACCATTCCCAAACTTGCAGACCTGGAAAAAAATCCTCCCCTTCAAGAAAATTTTCGCCTATTTTATTTTAAGTGTCCCAAAACGAGACAGGGTTACTTTAAATATTTT